>JAYTQV010000039.1:0-25909 GCA_043746515.1 Actinomycetes bacterium
CAAGGTGATCGCAAATAGATTCATAAATCGCATCTCCACCCATAACAGCACAGAGAGTATTTGTGCAGATCCCAACGTGGTACTCACCAACTGGCTCGCTCTTGTACTGGGTATAAAAAGTGGAGACCGCGGTTACTTCAGCAGTTGCTAGATCGAGTTTGACCGCAATCGTCTCAATGCCGCGAGTTGTCACATATCCATCAATCGATTGCACGTAGTGCAAGAGCGGCATAATCGCCGATCGGCTCCTTGGATACCGCGCGATAATGGTGTCCATCACCGCGAGCTCTTTATTAGTAAATGACATTAGCGATCTACCCCACCCATCACTGGATCAATTGATGCGACAGCAGCAACTACGTCGGCGATCATGCTGCCTTCGCACATCGCCGCTAAAGATTGTAAATTGTTAAATGAAGGCTCGCGGAAATGTAGGCGATAAGGATGGGTACCTCCATCAGAGACTAAGTGAACACCCGTCTCTCCTTTTGGTGATTCAACGGTTGAGTAAACCTGGCCTGCTGGAACTCGAAACCCTTCGGTCGAAATTTTGAAATGATGGATCAGCGCTTCCATGGATTGACCCATGATGTGGGCAATATGCTCTTCAGAGTTGCCCATGCCATCTGGGCCAACTTTCAAATCTGCAGGAGAGCCAATCTTCTTATCTTCAATGACGACGGGGGCTCCCTCTAACTTTTCTAACTTTTCGCAGCACTGCTCGATAATCCTTAGCGATTGCTCAAGCTCTTCCATCTTGATCATAAAGCGACCATATGTATCACAACCATCATTGGTAATGACATCAAAGTTGTAGTTCTCATAGCCGCAATATGGTTCGGATTTGCGTAGATCCCATGGCAAACCAGTTGCACGCAGGATAGGTCCAGTAACTCCGAGGGTGATACACCCAGCAAGATCGAGATATCCAACTCCTTGGGTGCGCTTCATCCAAATGGTATTTCCAATAAGTAATTTAGCGTTATCTTTAAAGTTGTGTCGTAGTTCTTTTACCGTCTCACGAATTTTAACCAGCGCACCATCTGGTAGATCTTGTGAAACTCCACCAGGACGGATGTAAGCCATATTCATGCGCAGCCCGGAGACCATTTCAAAAATATCAAGCACCTTTTCACGTTCACGGAATGCAAAGAGCATGGGAGTAAGGGCGCCTAGTTCTAACGCTCCAGTTCCAAGTGCAACCATATGAGATGAGATTCGATTGAACTCCATCATCAGCACGCGTATCACACTGGCTCGCTCTGGAATCTGATCAGTAACTCCCAACAATTTTTCAATACCCAAGCAATATGCAGTCTCGTTAAATATTGGCGAGAGGTAATCCATTCGCGTTACAAAAGTAGTGCCTTGAGTCCAGGTGCGATACTCAGCATTCTTTTCAATTCCAGTATGCAGATAACCGATTCCGGCTCGCGCTTCGGTAACTGTCTCTCCCTCAAGTTCGAGGATCAACCGCAATACTCCGTGAGTAGACGGATGTTGCGGACCCATATTTACAACTACTCGCTCCTCCTTAGTGGCACCAATTTCTGTAACGAGTGAATCCCAATCATTGCCAGTGACTGAATAGACGCGACCCTCGGTGGTCTCGCGCGAAGATGCGTATGGATCAGTTGTAGTCATCGATAAGACCTGCGCTCTGATGGAGGTGGGACGGTTGCACCTTTGTACTCAACTGGAATTCCACCGAGTGGGTAGTCCTTGCGTTGCGGGTGACCAATCCAGTCATCAGGCATCAAGATGCGCGTAAGGCTGGGATGGCCATCGAAGATTATTCCAAACATGTCGAAGGTCTCGCGCTCATGCCAATTATTACCTGCCCATAGTTCAACTAGGGAAGGAAGGTGCGGATTAGAATCAGGAACGCTCACTTCGAGTCGAACGCGGCGATTGAATGTCATCGATAAAAGTGGATAAACACAGTGTAATTCGCGTTCATTGGCGGCTGGATAATGAACGCCGTTGACTCCTAAGCAGATCTCAAAACGCAGTGCAGGGTTATCACGCAGCACCTGTGCCACCTGAAAAAGACGCGCAGCTTTTACATGCAGCGTTAGCTCACCACGATCAATGACGACGCGTTCAATATCATCGTTAAATTCAGGGTAAGCCCGCTCGAGTTCATCAACAATCTCGTCAAAGTAACTTCCATACGGACGATCCGCAGATAATTCATTGTGGCTCTTGCGAACCAGCCCACCGAACCCAGAGGTATCTCCAGTTCCCTTTACGCCAAATGATCCGTGTTCTGCACTCATGACTTCAGTAGCCCTTGAATTTGAAAAGTTGGTTTAGAAGCGAGCGCCGCCGCTTCCACTTCTCGAATAACTTCTTCACGGTTAACACCTAACTTGCCTTTGCTGATCTGCTCATGCAATTTCAAAATTGCATCCATCAACATCTCAGGGCGCGGCGGACAACCTGGAAGGTAGATATCAACGGGGATAATATGGTCAACGCCTTGCACGATGGCATAGTTGTTGAACATCCCACCAGATGAAGCGCATGCACCCATGGACAAAACCCACTTTGGGCCGGACATTTGATCGTAAATCTGACGAACAACTGGCGCCATTTTTTGCGAAACACGACCAGCCACAATCATCAAATCAGCTTGACGAGGAGAAGGTCGAAAAACTTCCATACCAAAGCGAGCTAAGTCATAGCGACCACCACCAGCAGCCATCATTTCAATAGCGCAGCAAGCAAGCCCAAAAGTCACTGGCCAGAGTGAACTTTTGCGCATGTAACCAGCGAGACCTTCAACTGTTGTGAGCGCAAATCCCGCGGGTAATTGTTCTTCTAACCCCATTTTTAATCCCACTCCAATCCACCGCGGCGCCACACATATGCATAAGCAACAAAAACTGTAAGGATAAAGATGACCATCTCAACTAGCCCAAATAAACCAAGGGAGTTAAATGAGACTGCCCACGGATAGAGAAAGACTATTTCAATATCAAAAACAATAAAGAGCATGGCAGTAAGAAAATACTTAACGGGGAAGCGTCCTCCACCTAAAGCTACTGGCGAAGGTTGGATCCCACATTCATACGCCTGTGCTTTTGATCTGTTGTGGCGCTTTGGCCCAGTGATCGCAGCAGTTGCGACTGAGAAGGCGGCGAATCCGAAGCCAATCCCGCCGATCGCAAGAATCGGGACATAAGGATTCATGTTGGGAGCATACGACGGCGGTGACCGTAAGAATAGGAGGTGTGGCAACCATCACAAGTACGCATATTTACTGAAGCAACTCCGCGACCTTAGAACCCAAGGTAAATGGGTCGATGGGATGAGAGATAACAGCCTCGGCACCCGACCATCTCGCCAGCCAACTATCTTGAGGCCGTAGGATGATGACCATAATTGGCGGACATTCAATAAGTTCATCTTTCAGGGCATGCGCCAATCCCATTCCACCCTCTGGGACCGCTTCCCCATCCAGAATAAAGAGGTCAACCTTGCGCTTCTCTTGGAGATAGAGGCGAAGGGCGTTTGCTGTAGCAAATCCGACGACTTTATGGTCGCGCTCTTCCCCGGGAAGTTTCTTGCCTAACGCAGCCGTAATTGCCGATCGGACACTCTGATCGTCGGAGTAGACCACGATGACTGGCTCTTTGGTAGACCCTTGTAGCAACGGATCGCCATAAACCGGTGCCGCAACGATAGAATGGCTGGAATCGTAAACAGTTACATCCATGACGTGAATTCTAGTACCCACCGGTGAATCCATGAAGACAACGTAAGCCCGTGCGGTGAGTGTTTCATCTCTTTTCTTAACCTTCGTTACGAAATTTGGAAATCCAGAGAATTCTGTTGCCATCCTCTGGCGCTCCCGCCATCTCCTCCAGATCGAATCTTCCACCGCGGCGCTGCCAATCATTGGCGGCTAAAAGTCGTGAGATTCCAGCTAGGTTTACGGGATTCTCCAAATGTGAAATTGCCTCTTCGATCTCTAGAGGACTTTGGTGATTAATCAAAGTAGTTGCAAGGGCAATATGAGTTTCGTTCTCAAAGAATTCAATCAGGCGACCTTGTTGGGGCCAGTCGATAAGGGAGCTACTCAAGATATGCCAAAATCCAAATCCATCTACCTTCCCGATAAATCGAATTTCATTTTCATGGTTGTGACCTGCTATCCAAGCGACGATTCGATCATGCTTGAGCAATTCTTCTGTTAACTCTTCAACACAGACTCGCCTATCCATATCGTGAGATGTATATCCGTTATACAGAGTCTGCAAAGGGTGATGGGAGAGAAGAACGAAATACTTTGGCACAACATCACTGAGGATTTGCTTCAACCACAGGAACTGCGGTTCGTCCAGCGATCCCTGCCAACCACCATGAATATTTACGGTGTCAAGTGAGATCAACCGGATATCGCCAATATCTTTGAACCAATATTTTGTGCCGTGCAGGGCATTTTCTGGAGTTAACCCATGACCATCATGCTCACAGCCAAGGTGAATATTCGCCCAGTCACTCGCCTTATTAAATCTTCGTCTGGGATCTGCTGCTATTGAACGAGTGGTTGCACCCTCTAGTGGTGGATATGCAGCTGGACCAACTTCACTCCACTTCGATAGAAATTCTTGGAGATCCAAATCTGGCGATAGGCCGATAATTTTTTTATCCCCTACTGCGACTTCTGAAAGAATTTCATCACTCGGAACCGTTCCCTGTAGTAAAGCATCATGATTTCCATGGGTAGCGAACCAAGGATGCTTGGTACCTGTTGCAACAAACGTTTTGCGAACCGCATCGCTTAGACCTGGAATTGTCGGAAAACCATAAAGTGCACGTGGAAAATCATCTTCGCAGCCCACAGGAGTCCCTTCGGGATTCCAATACGAAGGGTCGTATGTTGCTGGATCAGTTTGTGCCACCCCTTCCCACTTGGTTGGGTCGCCAGAATCTGGGACTATCTCCCCGCCATCGAGCAGGGTGATATACCAACTAAGTTCATTAGATTGTGCGTTATCTGTGACATCTCCTGTAAGAACCACAGCATCGATAGGACGTGCAGAGAAGATCCCACTATCAATCGCATTGATTGTTTGGACCATTGATTCCAATGTTTGTATCGTCAACATCTCTTGGGCGCGATATGACCCAACAAAACCAATTACCTCTGAGATTGGGTTATGTGGATCAGCAAATCGATCCACATTCTCTGCACGAGCGGGTGACTGCGCGTCACAAATATGAAGGTCGCTCAGGTGTATTAGGGAGAGGATTGGGGTAAAACTTTGATCTAGTTTCTCGCCGCGGTGCTCATCACCTTCGCCACATTCCAGAGAACGCCACCCTAGGTGATTGGCAGCTCCGCGCTTTATCTTCTGCTCGGAAGTTAAGGAATCAGACATATTCTGCCATGACCTCATCGCTTGAAATTCGAAAGGCGATGCGATCACCGATCTCTAACTTTCTTACCTCGCGACTTGCGATATTAAGATGAATCAACGGTGCACCTTCTACGGCAATTCCAACTTTTGTCATCGGACCTAAGAAAGATTTGAGAGCGACAATGCCGCGCGTAGCATCAGAATCTTCTTCGCTCACAAGTTCCAATGATTCAGGGCGAATAATCACATTCACCCGTGCTCCTGCGACGAAATCAGCAGCGTTATCAAGAATATTGACTTTTTGATTCAGAACTCGAGCTTTACCCTTAGCCGTAATTTCGGCTGGAATACGATTAGCCAGTCCAACAAAAGTTGCGACGAATGGAGTTGCAGGAGAGTTATAAAGAACAATTGGTCGATCTATCTGCACTAACTTTCCATGGTTCATAACACCAACTCGATCCGAGATAGCCATTGCTTCCTCTTGATCGTGAGTCACAAAGAGAGTTGTGATCCCTAAATCAAGTTGAATCCGCCGGATCTCCTCGCGGATCTGTCCTCGGACTTGAGCATCTAGCGCTGAGAGAGGCTCATCAAGAAGCAGTACTCGCGGTTGAATTGCCAAAGCACGAGCTAGGGCTACCCGCTGCTGTTGACCCCCAGAGAGCTGATGTGGATAAGTGTCAGCCTTACTCTCTAAAGAGACTAGTTCGAGCATCTCCATTACGCGCTTAAGACGCTTATCGCTATCTACTTTACGTGCTCGTAATCCATAATCAATATTTTCCGAGACCGTAAGGTTCGGAAATAACGAATAGGACTGAAAGACCATTCCAATATCACGGCGATTAGCTGGAACCTCGTTGTATCTCTCACCGCTCAGCAGTAACTCACCAGCGGTGGCGATCTCCAAGCCAGCAACAATGCGCAGTGCAGTGGTTTTGCCACAACCTGAAGGTCCCAGCAAAGCAACCATCTCACCAGGTTCTACCGTTAGGTCTAGGCCATCAAGTGCTGTGACTTCACCAAAATACCTACTCACTCCGCGTAATTCAAGAGTGCAACTAGACCGTTCGCTCTGGTTCATTCTTCCACCTCTGCATGTTGTACACCCCTCTTGGAGAGCAGTGCGATCACCGTTAGGAGTGCGATTGCACTCACGAAACTAAAGACAGAAATTGCAATTGCACCAAGTATGTTCTGCTGTCCTGTCACTACGGTCCAGGTAGGAAATGTTTCCCAGTGCAAGAGGGAGGTAATCGTGTACTCCCCAATCGACAGTGCGAATGTCAAGAAAGCCGCTCCTGTTATCCCACTGCGAATTGCTGGAACTATTACTCGCATAATCGTGGCTATCCATGATGCTCCTAAACTTCGTGAAGCTTCGACTAGCGTTTTCAAAGGAACAGACTGAAGTGATGTATCGAGGGCGCGATATGTATAAGGCAAGGCGATAATGACAAAGAAAAAGACCAACTCATATTGAGAATTTTGTAGTGTCTTTGGCATTGCAACTTGAGCCCCGATAGCGAGAGAGACAACCGGAATGATGAGAGGAAGAATACAAAGGAAATCCACTATTGATTTGAACTTCTGGCCCTTAAGGTTGATATAAACCATCGTCGGCACCATCAAGATTAAATTAAATAGCGCAGCGAGGACCGCGAGTTTGAGTGATGTTAGTAAGGCGGGATAAAAACCGTCTTGATGAATGAGCCATTGATAGTTCACCCAAGAGTGGCCCTTGCCTCCACTACCTTTGAAGCTGTACACAGTTGCCCCATAAAGCGGAACAACAAAGATTAGAGTCGAAAGCGCTGAGGAAAAAATGATGAGAGGCCATCTGAAGCTAAATTTCTTCATTGGCTACTCCACCTTCTGGCGCGCCGCCGTGCCCATATATATCCAGCCATCACCAAGGTGGCAATCACAATCATGCCAACCGCCAGAGCATCCCCAAGATTGACCTGATCCGAAACCACATTTCCATCTACCAAGGTGCCAATGATGATTGGTACAAGGGGAACACTTCCGTTCGTTAATGCCCTGGCCGTGGCATATGCTGAAAATCCACCGGCAAAGAGCAAAAAGAATGCGCCAACAAATGACGGAATGAGAATTGGGATACCAACACGGCGCCAATATGTAAATAAGGATGCTCCAAGATTAATACTCGCTTCTTCCCATTCTTTACGCAATCCAGCGATAGCGGGCTTAAATACTAAAACCATCAAAGGTACTTGAAAAAACGAGTAGACCATGACAACGCCGGTAAAGGAAAAGATAGTGAAGTGGCCTGCGTATATATCCCAACCAAAATCTTTGAGTAATTTTGTGACGATGCCCTCTGTGCCAAAGGCAGCGATGAACATAAAGGCAAGAGGAACCCCACCGGAATTGGCAAAAACTGCGGAAATCGAATCAATAACCGCACCAAACTTTCCACGCGCATATTTCACTATGACATAAGCAAAAAATGCTCCGAGGAATGAACCGATTACTCCCGTAACTAGTGACAGTCTGAATGAAATCTCAAAAGCATGTAGGTACGGACCCGAATGCACAATCGGTCGATAATTGGCAAAGGTCCATTCATTTTTATTCCCTTTAAAACTTCGAATTGTTACTGCAAGAACTGGCCAGATCAAAAAGAAACCAGTGAATAGAAAAAATGGGAGTAGGGGAAGCACACCGCTACTGCGGCTGCTAGAACGAATTCGAGCGCGTACCTCTACTACTCCCATTTACTTGAATTAACTCAGTCTCTTAGCGGTTATTGGAGTTAGTTACCGGAAATTGCTGGCCATTGTGCCTTGAGAAGTGCCACTGCCGCAGTTTGATCGGCTGGGCTTGGTGTCACAATCTTTGCTCCGGCAGGAATGCTATATCCAGCAGGTGGCGCAGCATTGAGGTGCTTAGCTACCATGGCATTGTATTCAATAGGAAGAGCCCCGCCAGCAATCCAAATGTTTTGTCCGCCATTAATAGCGGCAAAAATCTTGGAGCCTGACATTCCTTTTGTTGAACCAATTGTTTTGGAGCTCTTGCCTTTATTCTCTGAATAAAGGAACTCGGTCCACAAACGGGCAGCAGCAGGATGAGGAGCGTTGAATGGGATAGCCATGATGTATGGAGTTCCTTTGATTACAGCATCTGAAGGAATGACATATTTAATTGTCTTTCCAGCTGCTGCAGCAGTTGCAACTGCCCCCGGACCATTGAACGACCAAGAGAAAGAAACCTTGTATGCACCGGCGAGCAAGTTCTGACCGTTGGCTAGAACTGTTACAAAGTTTCCTGAATCCTTCAAACTCTTAAAGTAGTCGATACCAGGTTGCACGTTGGTTGTTGTTCCAGCATTTGCAAGGTTTGCTGCAAATACCGACATCAAAGCTTCTTGGGCGCCAGATGGATCTCCACCGATTGCAACCATGTTCTTAAATGCTGGATCTTTAAGATCATTAAAAGATGTTGGGGCTTTTGAAATTGATGTGTCATATGAAAGTGCGATCACACCTGCATAGTCTCCGTACCAGCGGCCATTTGGATCCTTATACGCAGCTGTGATGTCTTTCCAGTTCTGAACCTTGTAAGGAGAGAACAGGTTGGAGTTATCGGAACCGTACGTGATTCCAACATCCACAGCATCAGGAACCTTCGATGCTGGAGCCGTCTTCACAGTTTGAATTTCGTAGGCAGATGATCCATCTGGATTGTCATCCGTAATTTTAATTCCGTATGCCTTTGAGAATAGGTCCATAGCTTCTCCATAATTAGCCCAATCGCGTGGAAGGGTAATTACATTGAGCTTTCCCTCTTTCTGAGCTGCCTTGACCAGTGCATCCATGCCACCACATGCTTTGAGATTTGCACACTTTGAATAGTCAATTGCAGCGTTTGAAGCTGAAGAAGTCTCAGCTGAAACAACAGGAAGCATTGCTGCGGCGAACGCCACGACAGTTCCCAAAATAAAATGCTTGCGCATAAGTCCCCCTTAAGGATTTGTAGTCGAAGCAAACTTGGTCTTGTTAACTAACAAGGGTTTATTTGAGGAGGAATAGGTGTACGAAAAGTAAATAATCAACTTCAATCTCCAAATTAGCGCTGCACATCTAAACGGGGCTAGATGAGCGTGAGTAAGGTAAGCACGCTGGTAGAGACGTTCGTTGCACCGCTTTGGAGCAATTCATCCTCTGAATGAGCGCCACTCGTAACTCCAAGAATGATCGCAGCGCCTGCGCTCACCCCGGCCTGAATATCCGCTTGAGTATCTCCAGCGATCGCTACTTGAGTACAGTCCAGATCAACTCCGTACTGAGTGTTATACATTTCAATCGCCCGAAAAATCATATCCGGAGCCGGCCGACCTGCAACCACCTCTGAAGCGGCAACAGAAACGTCAATAAGTTCACCCCAGCCAAGTTCGTTAATAATTGGATCGAGAATCTCTCGTGGAAAACCGGTCGTTATGCCGACTCCTATTCCACGTTTTCGCATTTCAACAAAAAATTCACTGACTCCATCGAATTCTTTCAACTCGCCCTCTGCAACTAAATCTGTATAAGACTCCACGAACCGATCGTGTGCAGCACGGGCTTGGTCATAGTCTTGCGCGCAGAGGTGCATAAAAACATCTACCTTGCGTTGACCCATTGTTGAGATGACGTATTGCGTCATCTCAACCAATTCTTCCTCTGATGGATTGGTAGGTTCCATTGCCAATTGAAAAGCTTTTACAACCAGACCACCATCTTGAGCGGTAGTTCCCGCCACATCTAGTACAACTAATTTTATTTCGGCCATGATGAAACAGTCTCCTCTGCTATCGCTGGTGAAAGTGTGTTACCGCGGCCGCCACCACCAGTGACAACGACGGCCCCAGGAGCGATCTCGCGCCGGAAATACACCTGATCACTACTTATTACTTGCGAATAATTTCCAGTCCAGCGTCTTTCTATTTTTGGCGTGGGTGATCCTAGGATTGAAGAAATCACTTGAGATAGATGTTCGTAAGGAGCCTCTTGAATTTCGTGAGAAAATGGCTCTTCATATTCGTGGGTGTCTCCAATGGTGAATGAGTTATCTAGTCTCGGCACTAGGAGAAGTTGCATGTGGTACTGCGCGGCAATGGGAGCCTGCGGTTGAAGAGTGTCGAGAGGTAAATCTTGAAATGCCGGGTAGTAACGCATGGAATCTGCATCGGCAATTGAATGCTTTAAGGCTGAATCAAACGGCACAGTGGCAGCCATCTGAAGATGAACCCGCCGCAAAGGAGCGCTCTCTAAGAATTCTGAAAGAAAGCCCTGATGCTCTGAGCCAGGACAGATCGCAATCAATTCACCCGATATTTTCTTGCCAGCAGAGTCAATAACGTGGTTACCGGTCTGATCATGTTGAAAATCGCTCACCTCGAAATTTGGGATCCAGGTGTATTTCGAATCTTTCGCTAAGTACTCGCGTAGGCCACTTAGTAGCAAATGCGGCTCAACTGCCGCATCTTTGGTGCATTGCAAAGCACCCACGAATCTGCCCCGTAGAACCGGTTCTAATCTTTGAACCTGACTGCGATCCAGGAGCCTAAATCCTCGGAAATCGGCATCAGCCATCTTGGCGGCTGCTGCCATGAGCTCGAATTCGCTTTGATCAGCGGCAATCGTGAGTGAACCTTGCGCCCTAAACCCAATCTGAGCCTTAGATCCGATCTCTTCCCACAATTCTCTGGCTCGCAGGGCGAGTTCTAACTCTGGGCCCGTAGCCCGACCGCTTACCCAAACCAAGCCAAAATTTCGCACTGAGGCCGAAAGTGGACGCGAGTCCCGTTCGATATGGACCACTTCGTAACCAGCATTGAGGGATAAGAAGGCATGCATCGTTCCGATAATGCCACCACCCACGACAACAACTTTCACCCGCCTATGAGAACACAACTTGATATGAATTGTGAGGCCTTCAGGTTGACGAAAGATGAATTTTTATCGCCAGCAGTGAAGAATGCAGCGGTGCCCAACTTCCCAACATTCCCCACTGATCCCACCATTGATAAGACTGCAGTTACTTCGGTAGCTCAAGCACGAAATCTGATTCACACCTCCGACGCCTTTCGGAGCCGAAAAGACGCAGCCAACCGCAAACGCTTTGCTAAGTTATTCAAGGTCCCCAGCGCCATTGAGGTTACGATCACTCTGACCGATGAAGTCATGAGGATTCACTCACCGAAACAAGCAGCCGCGATTTTTGCACGGGCAGCGAAGAAGGCCACTGTCAAGGGCTTCGGATTCTTTAATGTAATAGGTCTAAAACTATTGCGAGCCATCTCCTCTCTGCTGCCAAAAGTTGTCACCGTATTAGTACACGGGAGAGTGCGCTCGCTCTCCAAGGGTTTAATACTTCCTTATGAAGTTGATGGCTTAACAAAAATATTGCGTCGCAGATTGAAAGATGGAATTCGTTTAAACATTAACGTTCTTGGTGAAGCCGTCCTTGGTCAACACGAAGCTGATACTCGATTCAAACAAATTCTAGAAATGATATCCAGACCAGATGTCGATTACATTTCGGTGAAACTATCCGCAGTTGTTGCTCAGATGATTACGATCGATCACGCGGGTTCACTTGAAAAAATATGCGAAAGCCTTCGTATTCTTTATCGTGAAGCGAATGAGCAACGAACTTTTATCAACCTTGACATGGAGGAGTACCGAGATTTAGCTCTGACCGTTGATGCATTTAAAAAGGTGCTCAGTGAAGCTGAGTTCGCCAAAATGACAGCAGGAATTGTGCTGCAGGCCTACCTTCCCGAATCACATGCCGCCTTCTACGACCTCGCCACTTGGGCAAAAACTCGCTACAAAAAATCAGGGGGGACAATAAAGATCCGTCTCGTTAAAGGAGCTAACCTGGCGATGGAGCGCGCCGAAGCGCAATTTAATGGCTGGGTCGCTGCGCCTTACGCCTCTAAAAGTGATGTTGATGCCAGCTACTCCCGCCTCATCGATGCAGCTCTGCGCCCGGAACATGCTGATTTTTTAAGAATTGGAATTGCCAGTCACAACCTCTTTCACCTGACCTGGGCGATAGAGGTTGCCCGCAAACGGCATGTACTTGCACAACTCGACATTGAAATGCTGGAAGGAATGGCCAATGCCGAAGCATTGGCCGTGACACAATCTGGTCACCAAGTTCTGCTTTATGCACCAGTAACTCGGACACATGACTTCGCCTCAGCCGTTGCCTATTTAGTAAGACGTCTAGATGAGAACACATCAGATGAAAATTATTTGAAAGCCGCTTTCGACATTGGCAAGAGTGCTACAAAATTCGGTGAGCAGAAAGCTCGCTTTGAAAAATCTATTGAAGAGCGCCACACCATTTCGACTCAATCAAGGCGTCATTTATTGCAGCCCGAGACCACAGAGGGTTTCTTCAATGAGCCTTCTGGAGATCCTACGGAGCCTGATTTTATTCGTGAAGTAACGCAAGAGATACAGAAGATTCAACTCATTTCAGAGTTTGAAATTCCCGTTGTCATCGATGGCAAAGAGATTGCGACCAAGAGACGTGGGATAGGAACGGATCCAAGTTCTAATGGTGAACAGTGGTACACGTACTCGGTTATAAGTACATCGCATGTTGATAAGGCTGTATTGGTTGCAGAGAATTCCAAATGGGGAACCTTAACTGCTGGTCAGCGCAGCACAATTCTCCTCCAGGCCGCTCAACACATGTCATCTAAACGAGCCCAAAGCATTGCGGTGATGGCGCGGGATGCAGGTAAAACGGTTTCTGAGGCAGATCCTGAGGTGAGTGAAGCGATCGATTTTGCCCGCTTTTATGCCTCGACCATCGATGATGAAAAGAGCGCCCCAATGGGAACTGTGCTCGTCATTCCTCCATGGAACTTTCCCTATGCGATCCCAGCCGGTGGAATTTTTGCTGCGTTAGCTGCTGGAAACTCCGTTCTTTTCAAGCCCGCTCCCGAAACCGTTGCTACTGCGTGGGAGTTAGTCCAGCAACTGTGGGAAGCCGGGATTCCAACTGATGCACTCCAATTTCTACCAAGTCTTGATAACGAGAACGGTCAGTATTTAGTGAGTCACCCTGCAATTGACGCGCTAATTCTCACTGGCGCATTTGATACTGCAAAAATGTTTGTGCAATGGCGCAACGAACTGAATTTATTGGCTGAGACCAGTGGGAAAAATGCTCTCGTGATAACCGCATGCGCTGATATCGATGCTGCAGTTAAGGATCTGGTTCAATCTGCATTTGGCCATGCAGGACAAAAATGTTCAGCTGCGAGCCTCGGGATAATTGTCGAAAGCATCTTTGACGATCCAGCTTTTACAAGGCAACTCATCGATGATGTTTCGAGCCTGCAGGTAGGAGCGGGTTACCACTTCGGAACTTCTGTTGGTCCTGTGATTCGTACCCCCGAAGGAAACCTTTCAAGAGCCTTGCATCATTTGGATGAAGGAGAAAGCTGGTTGGTTGAGCCGATTCAACTCGATCACTCCGGACACCTCTGGCGTCCTGGGGTAAAAGTCGGAGTCAAACCTGGATCCTGGAGCCATCGCAATGAATGGTTCGGCCCTGTCCTAGCCCTCATGGTGGCACCTGATCTTAAAAACGCAGTCGAGTGGCAGAACGCAACTGACTTTGGGTTGACCGCTGGTATTCACTCACTCGATCCCGCAGAAATTGATTACTGGATGAAGAATGTGGAAGCGGGAAATCTCTATATTAATCGCGGAATTACAGGCGCGATTGTTAATCGCCAACCTTTCGGCGGATGGAAGCACAGCAGCGTTGGGGCAACCGCTAAAGCGGGAGGTCGCCACTACGTCAATACCTTAAGGAATTGGGCTCCAATCCAACATTTAGATTTAGCGAAACGCAGTGCGACTAAGTGGTGGCATGAGGTTGGCTCGCAATCCATAGATCGAACTGGGCTTGATGTGGAACGAAATTATCAGCGCTACCGCAGACCACTCGCACCGATTATCGTGCGTTTTGATACTGAGACAGCGCGAGATGAAACCGCCTTTGCCAAATTCATATCAGATCTGACAGGCGCTGCCGTGGAGTTCAGTAGTAGTAAAGAAGAATCAATTGAAGAGCTAGTTGCGCGGGCTAAAGGAAAAGTTCGTTGGCTATCTCATGAAGTCCCGCCACGCCAAGCGCTACTCACTCGCGGCATTTCTTTGGATGCTCGTCCCATTGCACAGCGAGGAGATATAGAAGTACCTCGGTGGCTACTTGAGCAGAGTGTGTGCATCACTTACCACCGTTACGGAAATATTAACGGTGGCCCAAAGCCACTATGTCCTGGGTTAAAGTAACGTTCAGTAATTACCCCTGATAAGCAGCCATCTCGCGCTCAAATGGATCCAGGCCCATAGGACCAATTTTAAGCGCATAGTTGTGCCAGGCCTTGATATCGAACTTATCGCCCAGACGCTTCTTGGCATTTTCGCGCGCGCGCACCCACACTCTCTCCCCCACCTTGTAAGAGATTGCTTGCCCTGGCCAACCGAGGTAACGATCAATTTCTGATCTGGCGAAATCTGTTGGCAAAAGCGCACGATCCACCATCAAGTTCAGCGCAGATTCGGCGTTCCAAATATTTCCATCGAAATCTTCAAAGCCACAGTGCATTCCGATATCTACCACTATGCGAGCCGCTCGCATCGCTTGACCGGATAGGAATCCAAGTTCAAATGATGGTTCATCGAATGCACCTAACTCATCCATAAATCTCTCGGCATAAAGCGCCCAGCCTTCACCATATCCACTGATCCAAGCCTCTGTGCGCTGAAAGCGAGTGAGGCGATCCTTTTCGATCGTTGCCGTTGCACACTGCAAGTGATGTCCAGGAACAGCTTCGTGATACCAGATTGAAGCAATACGCCAGAAATTAAATCGGGTATGGCCCAGCGTTGGGTACCAGGTCGTCCCTGGACGAGAGAGATCTTCACTTGGAGGCATGTAATACGGGGCCGCGGCTGAACCTTCGGGGGCAATCGCAGCATCGCAGAATTTAATGCGGGGATCGATATCAAAGTAGACGCCGTCTAAACGCTCTACTGCCGCTTGGGTAAAATCTTTAAGTTTTGTAAGCAAATTCTCTTCACCTTGGATGCTATGAAGCTCTGCGGCCTCACAGTGCTCCGCTACCTCTTTTAAGCTTTTGCCGGCCAAACCTAACTTCTCCGCTGCTCCATACATACGGGCATTGATTTGGTTGAGATCCTCAACCGCCCAATCGTAAGTGGCGCGCAGATCTAAGTCGGCGCCACAGAAGTAGCGTGCCCACGGTGCATAACGCTGCGCTCCGACTCCATCAACATCCAAAGAACGCGGGGCATGCACATCTTTCATCCACGCCGAAAGCGAAAGGCAGGCAACCTGCGCGCTCTGAGCTGCTGCGTGTAACTCAGGATATTGATTTTCAGGATCAATAGATCGCGCCATATCTGCATAGCCACTTGAACCGTGCACCTCGAGTTGATGAGCTACTCCGAGAACCTGACGCCGAGAAGTTCCTAAGCCAAGTGCCTGCATATCTTCGATTGTTGACTTCCAAGAATCTAGCGCTGCACCAATTGCATTAAGGCGCGCAGTTACATTTGCGATCGCCTCCGCTCCTTGCGTATTCATAATTGTAAAGATCGACCTAATTCCTGATACAGGATTAGCAATAGGTCCATAGGTAATGAAAGCTTCTTTGGAATCAAATAATTTTAGATTAGATTCAATACGTTCGATCAGGACCTCACGAGCAATTCGATCAATCTCATCGATCGGGTTCATCGCTTTGACTCGATGTAATACATCACGGCGATAGTCAGCGACCTTGGTCTCAGCGGCAATAGAAAAGTCATCCAATAAGTGGTCATATCCCGGAATACCAAGTGCAGTTGCTCCCATGGGACTCATTCGACCCAAGGTATCGATATATTCATCAGATATAGCAAAAATTTCAGAACGATGATTGGTCATGTTGCGAGCCTATTCCAGGCACGGTGAGTACTTCAACAGTTGACTCCGTCATAAGATTTGCAGGTGAAGGTGAAGCAAGGGACCGGCGCACGAAATGCTCTCTGGTTCCTCTTTTTTATGATGGGAATCGTTTCCATGGCCTGGGTGCCACGGATTCCTGAGATCAAACATCAATACGGCTTAACAGATGGTGGACTGGGTTTTGTCCTACTCGGCAGTACATGTGGGGCGCTGCTTGGCTCCCAACTTGGAGGACGACTCACTCACGCCTTCGGCTCGCAGAAGATTGCAGGCTTTGGCGCTCTCTTTATGACTACTGGTTTGTTCATGATGGGTGAGGCTCACCAAATCCTGCAACTTTTTATCGGACTCTTTGTAATGGGATTTGGTTATGTGATGATGGATATCACGGTCAACACACAAGCTGTTGCGGTGGAAAAAATTCTTGGTAGACGGTGGATGTCCACCTTTCACGGAACGTGGAGTGTTGGTTCTTTTGTTGCGACGGTGACAGGTGGATTGCTTGCGCATCTCATCTCTCCGCGCGCGGAACTCGAGATAGTCGCAGTCCTCGCTTTTTTTCTTTATCTACCCGGTATCTATTTTCTACTCGGTGGCCATGATGATGAGCACAGAGGGGAGGATGGAACATCGGAAGGAAAACTCTCCTTCTTCGCCAAGTCTTCACTCCCGCTTTGGGCGATTGGTCTTGGCCTGCTCGGTTGTCTCCTACCAGAGGGTGCAGCAAGTGATTGGGGTGGAGTCCTTCTGCATGAACATATGGGAGTTGGTAAAGGCGCCGATGCAATCGCATTTGCTACCTTCGCGCTTGCGATGATTACAAGTCGATTCTTAGGGGATCATTGGTTAGAAAAATATGGGCCACGTAAAACTGTTCGAATTGGCGGTTTTTCTGCGGGAATAATTTGGGGGCTAGCAATTGCCATAGCGGTTCCTCTTTCTTCGTATTCCAAGATTCCTGCGGTCATAATAATCTGTATTGGTTTCGCCGCTGCGGGACTTGGAATTGGTCCGATGGTTCCGGCGTTTATGAACGCTGCCGCGCGGGTACCTGGGGTGGCTCCTTCAGTCGCGTTAGCCCGCGTGAACATCATCGGACTAGCTGCTTTTTTTATCGGACCTACGCTCACCGGCGGTGTCTCACAGATCACCTCACTCCCGATTGCCTTATATATCTCGGTTTCGCTCTTGATCTTCACTGGATTTCAATCACGAGTGGTTGGTTCATAAGAAAACTAATTTACGGAGCTTTTAAACCAATCAATCTTCATCACGCCATAGATCGCAAAAAGGCAGATACATTGCAAGACAATTCCCCATGGAGATTTTATGGTATTGATGAGTAGCGGTCCTATTGCATGGGCTTTTAAAGTTGAAGTGCCAAGCACTGATATCGAGTAGCTAATGGATCTCCCAATTACGAAGAAGAACGTTATCGCCAGCAGCGGAGCATTCATGAGGGCCGCGGCTTCGAATATTTGAGCTGATGGAAGTGGTGAAATTACAAAGAATAGAAAGGAGAAGATTACGCCTCTTCTCTTTTGGCTTATCTTGGTACGAACGCGCTCTAAGTTATGTACATAACTCGGCTTCAATCTGCCTCGTAACTTTCTAGTCGCCAATGCCAAAAGATATCGTCCGGAGGCAGAGGCAAAAACACCGAGAGTAATAATTGCAAAACTATTTAAACCGGTATTGAGTTTATAAAAGACCAAAACTATCCACGTTGGAGGGGCAAAGGCGGGCATCACATTGATCAAAAACACCAAGCCGAATAATGCAAAGTAATTACTCATCTTTACATAACGAGATACTATTTTTTAACGATAGTGACTGGACAATGTGCGTGGGTGAGGCAATACATGCTGACCGAGCCAAGAAGGACTTCAACAACTTGACTATGACCCCTATTTCCAAGTACCAACAGATTTGCCTCCTTGCTACGCTCAACCAACACCAATCCTGGATAGCCCTCTTCAATCCGCCTTGTTACTCCACCTGGATGGGCAGTTCCATAAGCACCAACGATCGCCTTTTCTAACCGGTACTCCGCTACTTGTCGCGGTTGGTCGTTGAGTTCTGCAAGATCCAAATCGAAACCGATCGCGACCAGCTCAAAGGTTGGAAATGGTGTTTGCCAAGCAGTCACTATCTCGACGTGTGCCCCTACTTTTGCAGCCAGATCTGCCGCCCATTTCAACGCTGTAATCGATTTATCCGAGCCGTCGACACCTACCAATATTCGTTCAATAGCTCTTCCCGAATCTTCTACTGTCATGACTAACTCCTCTAAAAGAACTTACCTCTCATTACGCTACGCCCAAACAACGGCGAAGATAATAGAGCGAGCACTCTGGCTTATTCATCATATCTCCTTGCGGCAGTTGAAATATGGATTACTTCGGGTTGAACTCTTCTTTTAGCTTACGTGATCGCGAATTCATCATTAACGACTCCATATTGCGCTTAACTGAGAACTCGACTCTTTCACTCTCCGCATATCCCGCTAAGCGATCCATCTCATCAGCCTCGTCAGTGATTATTTTGACAGATTCGACAATCTGCTTGTCAGTTGAATCTATTTTCTGGACCTCACGACGAAGATTAATGGCTGCTGCTCGTAGCCTAACGGCGGCATCTTTCTCCTTGCCGGAACGTAACTCTTCATTTGCTAATGATTTATCAGATTGAGCCTGGAGGACTAAGCGTTCGGCATTTACAACAGGATTTTCAACACGACCTTTTGCAATGTCATCCGGCACGACGTTTACAGTAATCGGCGTACTTACTATCATCTCAGTCAGATCTGCTAGATTGAGGTACTTCAGTTGGACATCAGCGATCTTCATCAGGCCGAGAGAAGCCATATGAGGAACATGGAAATCGATCATGAATCGACGATTCTCTCCGGCATAAAAGTCACCCAGTTGCACGACAAGTGAGCCAGCATCAACCCAATGGGGAAGTTGTTGCAAAAGTTCGACACGAGCGGTAACTCCAGAATTATCAACAGGAGTAACTTTTAACACGGCATTAATGGCAGTTTTGTCCAATAAATTATCGACCTCGGCAGCAATTGCGGCGACTGACTCATCGAGCGTTGCAGCGAAGCGGTGTGCTCCGCCCCCACCTGCGGCAATTGCAGACAAAATTGTTTCGTCATACCCTTCGGAGAGACCTATGGTTGAAGTTGTAATCTTTTTGAGGGAATGTTGTTGGGCAATGCTTTGGAAAAGCTCTGGATCGGTCTCACCCGCATTTGCGTGTCCGTCAGAAATTAATAAGAGGGTTGCCCCAGAACTGAGGTTTCCCTCCTGAATCTCACGCAGACCCATCAAATATCCGACCGAGATATCAGTGGATCCCCCGGGAACAATCATTGCAATAACTTGCTTAAGTGCCGCAAGATTGTGATCGGCCATACTCCGATGCGGGACAACTATAAGCGCTTCGGTATCAAATGCCACCATCCCAAAAGAGTCATGAGGCGCAAGACGATCAATCAGTTTGCGTACCGAATTGAGCGCAGAATTCAACGGTTGACCCGACATTGATCCGCTGCGGTCGAGAACTATTTGCACCGCCTGACTCGGTCTATTTTTACTTTTATCTGAAAGGGGGGCCGTGAGGTCAACCATGAGACTGATTCGGTCTTCACTCTCCACAGCAACAACATCAACGCTTAACTTTGTATCTACGATCATCAACGGCTCCCATTCACTTAACTAACCGACAATGTATAGGTGACCACTGACGGTAAATGAAAGATCTACCTTGCTAGAAAGGTGGGTGATCCTCTCGTGGAGTTTAGGAGAGTTATTCGCCGTCACTATTGGTGACTTAGAGAGCCCCCCGTCAGGATTGAACTGACGACCTTCCGCTTACAAGGCGGATGCTCTACCACTGAGCTAGGGAGGCGAACCGCAATCGGCGGCACATCAAGAGAGATAATTATGACACGGAGAAAAGGCATAAGCGAACCTGCCTAGTTCAAGGTAGGTTTCCCATGTGCGCCTTGGAGTCTTAGATGTTGGATCAAATACCATTCACCTACAAGTGGTCGATACTCACCCTGGAGCAAGACCCAACCCGACCTTTAACTACAAGGAAGAGCTACGCCTGACTGAATTTCTCAATGAAAAAAATGAGATTAATGAAGAGGGAATTGCGCTGCTTCGTCGCTCCATTGGAAATGCTGTTCTTCAAGCCCGTACCGTTCAGGTGAAAGAGTTTCTGCCATTTGCAACATCTGCGCTCCGTGAAGCGACAAATGGGGAGAGCATTATTGCTGGAATCAACAAGGAATTTAGCATTAATCTACAAGTTCTTGGAGGAGATGAAGAGGCGAAGTTAACGTTCTTAGCTGCTCGTCGTTGGTTTGGTTGGTCTAGCGGGAGACTACTTGTAATCGATATTGGCGGTGGGTCACTTGAGATTGCTGCCGGCAATGATGAGTCACCCGAGGTCGCAACATCTCTGCCCCTTGGTGCATCCAGGCTTACCCAGAAATTTTTGAAGGGTAATCCTTATTCTCAGCGGGGAATAAATGAGATGCGCGATCACATCGAATCGCAATTAGAAGCAGTGTTACCAGCTCTTGTGAAACACCAAGAATCTGATCGTTCTATTGCCACGAGTAAAACACTTCGCACTCTGGCTCGATTAAGTGGGGATTGGTTTGATACCGATGGTAAGACCATTAAATTCGATGTTATTCGCAAGATCGCAACTCGTCTCTCTGATATGTCGCACGAAGATCGTACTAAATTGCCAGGGGTCTCATCCAACCGCGCCAAACAGATTGTCGCTGGGGCCTTCGTGACTGAAAGCGTTATGCGTAATCTTGATTTACGTGAATTAGAAATTTGCCCCTGGGCGCTGCGTGAAGGAATCGTGTTGAAATATATGGATTGGATGGAGCACAACTAAACAGTTCTATACGGCGGGAGCTGCCATTCGATCGATTTGCAATACCTCTCTCTTGTTGTGAAAGAGAACCCATGCCTCCCCAGGAAGTAATTTATTATCTGGATAGTCGAAATCAATTTTCTTGGTCAGCTTGCCCATCATTCGAGGCAACACCGGATTGTGACTGCAGAGAATCATCTGCTGATTTTTTTTAATTAAATCTTTAGCGTAATCAATAGCTTTCTCTTTATTCTTTTTATAGGTGTACTCGCTCACGGCATTGGTAATTACCGGAGTGATTTGTAGTGATTTGGCCATCTGCACCACAGTATCAAGACATCGCACCGCATCCGAGGTGTAGATCTCATCGATTCCATAGACTTGGTAGAGCGAGAGCATGCGCTTGGCTTGTAATTGCCCAATCAATTGGAGCGGGCGATCCTCATCCTCACCTTGCCACTCGGAGCGCTCTAAGGCCTTCGCATGGCGCAACATGATCAGCGCGGAGGAGTCATATGGCGTTACTCCAAATCGCTCCAGGATCGAACGATCGCTGTCCCGCGTTGCACGAAATGCTGCCGATTCCAGGTCTAGCCACACGATCTGATCTACCTCTTCATTCGGATGAAATATGCTCTTATCATCGATTAAGGAGGCGCTCCAGTAGGAGACGTTTTTGAGACCATCTGGAACGAAATACTCTACCGAACCAATGTACGGCCCAAGCTTGATGCTGAGTCCAGTCTCTTCCAAAATCTCGCGATATGCACAGGCAATCAGAGCTTCACCTTCCTCTAATTTGCCTTTAGGTAGCGACCAATCCTCATAACGAGGACGATGAACTAACAGGACCTCTACTTCTCCTTCGATATCGCGCCGCCAAACGACTCCACCTGCTGCGGTTATTGTGGGGTTCATCCGCGGACTCGATACCACTGGATAGCTGAGTCATGAAAATCTTGCAACCGAACTCCTTCGCCATTTTCCTTTACTTCAAACCACTTACCATCAGAAGCTAACTCCCAGCGAATAAAATCATCAGATAGGTAACTATCGACTGCTCCAATAAGGAATCGCTTATGATCATTTTGCGTAATTTGAACCAATGATTCAACGCGACGATCAAGGTTGCGATGCATCAAATCTGCGCTGCCAATATAGAGCTCATCGTGTCCATCGTTAGCAAAATGAAAAATTCTAGAGTGTTCAAGAAAGCGACCTAAGATAGAACGGACCCGAATATTCTCGGAGAGTCCTGGAACCCCAGGCAGTATCGCGCAAATACCGCGAACAATTAAATCAATTTTCACTCCAGCGCTAGAGGCTTTATAAAGAGCTTCTACAAACTCCTCATCCAAAATGGAATTCAATTTCATACGGATGAAAGCTGGTTTTCCCTGCTCGTGATTGGAGATCTCACGATCTATTCGCTCCAGCAAACCGGTACGCATGGTGCGCGGGGCAACGAGTAAGCGAGTAAATGCGGTCTGTGGGGCAAAGCCAGAGAGTTGATTGAAAAGCTTATTTACATCCTCTCCAAGAACAGGATCCGCCGATAGCAGACCGAAGTCCTCATAGGATCGAGCGGTTTTTGGATTGTAATTTCCGGTACCGATATGAACATAGCGCCTGATTCCATTGGTCTCTTGACGCACCACAAGAGAAAGTTTGGCATGCGTCTTAAACCCAATAAGGCCATACACAACATGGACACCTGCATCCTCTAACTTGCGAGCCCAACGAACATTAGCGAGCTCATCAAATCGGGCTCTAATTTCGATTACTGCCAGCACTTGTTTCCCGGCCTCGGCCGCCTCAACGAGTGCTTGTACGATCGGGGAATCACCAGATGTGCGATAGAGAGTCTGCTTAATCGCTAATACATGCTGATCTGAAGCGGCCGACTCCAAAAAGCGTACGACACTTGAGGTGAAAGACTCATACGGATGGTGCAGAATAATTTCACGTCGTCTAATCGCATCAAAAAAACTATCGGTAGAGTCAGGATCAGTCTCTCGTAAATCAGGTGCTACCTGATTTCGAAACGGAGCAAAACGCAGAAGTGGCATATCGATATCGGCAATTTGATGCAGTCCTGTTAAGTCCAACGGCTCTTTGTAACGACTGATGTCCTCTTCGTTGATGCTCAACTCATCCATGAGCGTTTTAAGTAACTCAGGTTGAATATCGCGATCAACTTCTAATCGAACTGGAGGTCCAAACTTTCGGCGCAACAACTCTTGTTCCATAGAAGCAAGAAGATTTTCGGATTCTTCTTCCTCTAATTCCAGGTCAGCATTACGAGTAAGTCTAAAACTGTAATGATCTTTGACTTCCATCCCTTGGAAAAGTTCGTGCAGATTTGCAATGATTACTTCTTCCAGCGCAACGAATCGCCGCTTCCCAGTCTTGCCAGTTTCAACAAAGCGCGGAAGATTCGAGGGAACCTTTACTCTGGCAAAGAGATCTTCCTCAGTATCTGGCTTCTTCACTACCACCGCTAAGTTGAGGGAAAGACCAGATATGTACGGGAAGGGATGAGAAGGATCAACTGCCAATGGAGTTAAGACCGGGAATATTTTGGTATGAAATACTTTATTTACGGCGATCTTCTCTTCCTCATCGAGAGAACTCCACGCAGCAATTTCAATTCCATACGTTGCAAGATGCGGCAGGATCACATCATGTAGCGCTACGGATTGACGCAGTAACAATTCGTGAGTTTTTTTCGCTATCTCAGACATCAAATGCTCTGGGACATAGCCCGCAGAATTGGACTTAGTGACGCCAGTTTCAATTTTGCGCTTAAGTGTTGCAACGCGAATCATGTAAAAGTCATCTAAATTAGAGGAGAAAATTGCTAAGAATCGACAGCGTTCCAGTAGCGGTATCTCAACATCTTCAGCCAGTTCAAGAACGCGCTCGTTAAATGCGAGCCACGAGAGCTCACGATCGATGATCCGACCCCGCGGATCCTCGCTGATTCTGTGAGACATGTTGCTATTTTGCCCTATTTAGATGAACAGAAGGTGACTAGAGAGTGGCGGCAGCACGGTTTGCTGCTACTTGATGCAGCACGATTGCGGTTGCGACACTGGCGTTGAGTGACTCCACCTCTGACTGCATAGGTATGGACAAGATGAGGTCGCAATTCTCTTTGACTAGACGAGATAAGCCTTTACCCTCACTTCCCACAATCACATAGATCGACTCCAGCGATAGTGAAAACTTAGGAAGGGGCTCGTCACCTTCGGCATCGAGCCCCACCACAAAGTAACCAGCTTTTTTGGCATCTTCGAGCGAGCGGACCAAATTGGTAACCTGCGAAATAGGAAGACGGGCAGCTGCACCGGCTGAAGCTTTCCAGGCAGATCCTGTCATTGCTGCGGTACGTCGCTCTGGAATGACAACTCCACTAGCTCCAAACGCCGCGGCACTGCGCACAATCGCCCCTAAATTGTGTGGATCTGTCACTCCATCTAATCCAATAAGTAACCCAGGTTTAGCTGTGCTCTTGAGTAACTCTGCAAAATTAGCATAGGCAAAGGGCTTAATAACTAGTGCAATTCCCTGATGCATGGTGGTTCCAGTCAGCCCATCTAAAACACCTCTGGCAACCTCTTTTATTAATAGGTTTTGATTCTTTGCTAGGCGCATCGCCTCTTGCATTCGCTCATCAATCTCGGCTCGTTCCGCAATCACCAACTCTTTAGCCGGTACTTTAGCGCGAAGCGCTTCAACAACAGCATTGCGGCCGGCAACTGCATCGGATGAAGCTTTGGTTTCGCGGCGACTCTCGGGTCTACGTGCCTGCTCTCTATTAGGAGCAGCAGCGCTTTCGCGTCTTTTTTTTCCTGGGCGCATTAGTGCAAACTCCATCTAGTGCCAGTGGGGGTATCTTCGATAACTACTCCAAGCAGCGCGATCTGATCACGAATTGCATCAGCCGCTGCAAAATCTTTTCGAGATCTAGCCGCAGAACGCTGCTCCAATGCCAGGGCTACCAGCCCATCGAGAACCTCTTTATTACCAACTGTAGTAGTGGCGAATATTGGGTCATATGGATCACACCCTAAAATCGAAAGCGCACCACGAATCTGCGCTGCTGCGCGTTGCACCCCATCGTGCTCACAAGCAGTAAGTGCCGAGTTCCCAGATTTCAATATCTCGGCAATGACTGCCAACGCAGTTGGAACTGCCAAATCCTCATTCATCGCTTCGGCAAATCCAGCAGAGATCTCACCATGAGGTGTCTCACCGAGAAAGTCGGTCGCGCGCTTGAGGAATCCCTCGATACGACCAAAGTTAACGGCCGCCTCATCAAGTGCTTCAAAGGAAAACTCCAACATAGAACGGTAGTGCGCGCTTCCCAAATACCAACGAAGTTCAACCCCACGTACTCGCTTCAAAATTTCTTGTACCTGGAGAGAGTTGCCAAGAGACTTCGACATTTTTTCACCGGAAGCCGTAACCCAAGCATTATGCATCCAGATATGTGCAAAACCCCAACCCGCCGAGTGTGATTGCGCGATCTCGTTCTCATGGTGCGGAAAAATTAAATCTAAACCACCACCGTGAATATCAAATGATTCACCCAAATATTGGTGTGCCAT
>JAYTQV010000040.1:0-28342 GCA_043746515.1 Actinomycetes bacterium
CCCATAGTGATCATGGGAATACCAGCAGATAAAAGCAGCGATGACATCATTGATTTCTTAAGGCGTTGGCGAATCTCATTGATAGAGAAGTGATTGGTCACACCCTCGATACCAGCGTTCCAGGAATAGTTATTGTCAGTTCCGTCGCGATTGTTCTCGCCGTTGGCCTCGTTATGTTTGCGAGTATATGTAACGACATCGTTGAGAGTAAAACCATCGTGTGCGGTGAGAAAGTTAATGGTGGAGGTTGGACCGCGATAAGCAAAGATGTCATGTGAACCAGAAAGTCTGGTTGCAAGTTCTCCCACACCGGTAGGGGCTGAGCCACCAGCTTCGGCTAACCAGAATTTACGCAGCGCGTCACGGTACTTGTCATTCCACTCGCGCCAAGGATACGGGAAGAATCCAAGGGCATATCCTCGGGTATCCCATGGCTCTGCAATCAGCTTACGTTCGCGCAAAATCGGGTCGGCTACCATCGCAACGATTAACGCCGAGATTCCATCAATCTCATCGTGGCTGCGTGCTAGCGCGGCAGCTAAATCGAAACGGAATCCATCGATACCAATTTCTTCACACCACCAGTGCAGAGAGTCAATGATCATCCGGACAACATGTGGACGCCTGATATCAACGGTATTGCCGCAACCGGTGAAATCATCGTACGTATCATCGTTGGAGCGGCGATAAAAGTTACGAGAATCAATACCGCGGAAAGAGAGAGTCGGTCCGCCGGGGCCACCTTCGGCGGTGTGGTTATAAACCACATCCAGAATTACTTCGATACCCGCCTCATGCAATTTAGAAACGGCTTCACGTAACTCTGCAACGGGATTATCGGTTGCGGCATATTCATGATGAGGGGCAGAGAATGCGATTGGGTTGTAGCCCCAATGGTTAATACGACCGCGCTGGTGGATTGCGGGTTCAGTAATAAATTCATGGATCGGCAGAAGCTCTAAAGCAGTAATTCCTAAAGTCTGCAAGTACGCAATCGTGCTGGGATGGCCGAGCGCTTTATAGGAGCCACGTTCATTCTCTGGAATCTGATGATTGAACTCCGTGAGTCCGCGAACATGAGCCTCGTAGATAATCGTCTTAGACCAGTTGGTGATGGGACGAGTATCAGGTACTCGGCCGCTTGGTACAACAATTGAGTGCGGAACGAATTCCAGATTATCCCTGGTATCCATAATCCTAAGATCACCTGCGCCAATACCGTCAGTCGCTATGTGGAAATAAATCTCTGGAACATACTGCAACTCACCTGCCAAGGTGTGGGCGTAGGGGTCTATCAGCAATTTATTGGGGTTAAATCGCCACCCCGCCGCAGGATCCCACGCCCCATGCACTCTAAATCCATAGCGTTGGCCGGCCCTGACCCCTTGAAAATATCCGTGATAGATCGGACCATTGCGATCAACTAATTCGTGGCGGGTCTCAACGAACTTCCCATCAACTACATCAATCAGACATAGCTCAACTTTGGTCGCAGAAGGAGCCCAGATAGCAAAATTAGTTCCTTCGTGGGTGAGATGTGAGCCTAAATATCTCTGATCGCCTCTTGCCACCGGCACACAATACCCTCTAAAAAATTCCGCTTTTTCCTTTAATGAACTTACTGCACCGCAAGTCCACGAGGTGTGTACCCTCCCAGACCGCCAGACTCAACCATCGGCAGACTTGGACGTTAGGAGCATGCCCCCAGTATTAGCCGTTCTTTAAAATCGCGTGGAGAGAAAGGAAAGTAGCACGCATAGAACTATCACCCACTCCCTTTATCACTAACTAGCGCTTTTAACGGTTTAGGTTTCCACAATCCGCAAATAGGTTAATTGGGCCAGGGAAGACAGTGTGGACAGGGCCAGGCAGCTGATCACAGTGATGAGTTCCCAAAAAGGAAGAAATGGAGTCCAGCGCTCAAAGGACGAGGACCCCCTCGTTACCGGAATAAGCAACATAGCTCTGAAAGAAGATACTTGTACACAAAATCCAAAAATCAACAATTCAAAGATAAAATAATTAGGAAAAATTTCGAAATTACCGTCTGTATTTTGCTGATTTCTGTTGCGACACTAATTGTGACCGTAGTTAAGTGATTGCTCAAATAATGCAAAGAAAAATTCTTTTTTTAATATGAGGCGGTAGTTGAGGATTCATTGATCCATTTCTGAGAACGCATTAAAATCTCCGAAGCTGAATTGAAATATCTTGAATGTGTTTCTCTCATTTGTTCATCTGATTCGCTTGAAAGAACTACGACTTCAACGTCATCTCCCAAAGTTGATTCCAAGGCAAGTCGAGCTTCCATGGCTAGCGAAGAATCTTCAAATTCTTGCACTGTCACACTTCCTGTAGAGCGATTGTATATAACTAAGAACGGGCTCATTCATAAACCTTTCTGAACCTTAATGCTACACCCCTATTCGATATTCTTTGAAAGTTCTTCTAGGATCGAATCGATGGAGCGTTTAAGGCTCATGACCAGATCCTTGTACCGCCTTTCAGCGTCAATCCATCGCTCCGTTGCCATCTTCGTTTCATAAGCGGACTGCTTAAATCTAAATGCATCGAGGAGGCTTGCTTTTGATTTTCCCCTAACTTCTCTAACAGAAGGCAATTTCTTGACGAAAAGATCTGGATCCGCTTGCTCTGCTTTTGGATTGACCTGCATAGAATGCTCTTCAAATTTCGAGATGTAGTTGATAGATAAATCAATCATCCTAGAAAGAACATTCTCTCTGTGATTTTTTACAAGGTCAGTTTGAAAATCTGGTGGAAATCCGTATCGAATCTGACGACCCCAGATATCCGCAGTTCGCTCGAATAAATCCGCCCACTGA
Organism: Actinomycetes bacterium; assembly: GCA_043746515.1. Taxonomy (GTDB): domain Bacteria; phylum Actinomycetota; class Actinomycetes; order Nanopelagicales; family Nanopelagicaceae; genus PALSA-747. Next base: position 2,844 of record JAYTQV010000040.1, read on the forward strand.
GATTGTAGTAGTGTCCTGATTTGAATTTCTGCATGCATTTCTTCCACTTTAACAATTCTGTGGACGGCTCTATATCCTGTCGATGGATTGCTACGGCGGTCTATTTTCTTATGTACTGGACTGAAATGATTATCGATGAGAGAGGTAATTTCATCTTGTTCAGCAAGCGTGAAATCTCCAACTATCCTAACCCCAATAATATCGTCAATGCTCCCCAATTTCATCGTAGGGAGGCTTATTAACTTAGCCCTTAAGGTGTCTCTTGATTTGGTTCTTCCCGTTATTGAAACATCGCGATCAACTAATATGGATTCCACGCTTGACTGCAAAATCCCCTTTAAATATTCCGAACGTTTTAAGAAATGTTCGTATGCGGTCCAGTATGAAGAGTCGGGATGAATTACATTCCGTCGCAATTCCTCTCCCAAACGAGCAATTTCCATCCGAACTAAAGGCGTTTCCACGAACCAACCATAACTAGTTAAGGAATGCCCAGAGGGGGTAATTGTTAGTCTTCTGGGATTCACTTTGCACAGTCGAAATCACCAATTTGGGGAGATGATCCCGTACGTAGAGCGGTCGTGGCTTTCTAAAAAGCAAAGGCCGAGGATCTAGCGACACGTCGTAGACGGTCGTAAAGACTCCTTCAACTCGCTTACTGCGGCGTCAACCAGATCGTGGCTAGCGGTGGAACTGCAATCACTGCGTGGGTGGCAAATCCTTTGTACTCACCTTTGATTGTCACGATATCCGTTGGAGTAACACCAGATCCACCAAACTGCAGATCGTCGGTATTGAGAATTACTTTCCATTGGAAATCACCCGGTAGGGGAAGGCAATAGCGCTCTTGTGGCACTGGAGAGAAATTGGTGACACTGACCAGCGGAGTTCCATCATGCCCATAACGCGCCAGCGCAACGATGTTTGTCGGGGCATCATCGACTACCAACCATTGGAATCCCGACGGCGTTATATCGCGCTGCCATAGTTCGGGGTGTTGCTTATATGCGCGATTGAGTTCAGCAACTGTGCTCTGAATCTGCTTATGCTCTTGATACTCAGTGAGGTGCCAGTCCAGTGATTGTGAAGCGTTCCACTCTTGCGACTGCGCAAATTCGCAACCCATAAATAGCAACTTCTTGCCAGGATGTGCCCACATAAATCCATAGAGCGCGCGCAGATTAGCTAGCTGCTGCCAACGATCCCCCGGCATCTTGGAGATCATCGAACCCTTGCCATGCACGACTTCGTCATGAGAAAAGGGCAGTAGATAGTTTTCTGACCAGGCGTAAAGAATTGCCTTGGTGATTTCGTCGTGGTGATACATGCGGTTGATCGGATCTTCTTGAATGTACTCCAAGGTGTCGTGCATCCAACCCATATTCCACTTGAAACCAAATCCCAATCCAGCTGAGTCAGTCGAGCGAGTGACACCCGGCCATGCTGTTGATTCCTCCGCAATAATCATGCAACCCGGAACTTCGCGATAACAGGTAGCGGTGAGCTCTTGCAAGAATCGTACAGCGCTCCAATTTTCGCGGCCGCCCTGCTCGTTGGGGATCCACTCACCTTCTTCGCGGGAGTAATCCAGATACAACATCGAAGCAACTGCATCGACCCGAATTCCGTCGATATGAAATTCCTGCAACCAGTAGAGCGCACTTGCCACCAAAAAGTTACGAACTTCGTTGCGATCGTAATTAAAGATGAGTGTCCCCCAATCGGGGTGCTCCCCCTGCCTTGGATCTGCATGCTCATACAAAGCGGTACCATCAAATTGGGCAAGGGCCCATTGATCTTTAGGGAAATGGGCAGGTACCCAATCCATGATCACACCGATGTCGGCCTGGTGGAGTGAATCAATCAGGTAACGAAACTCATCTGGTGATCCAAAGCGCGAAGTTGGTGCGAAGAATGATGTGACTTGGTAACCCCACGATGGCCCGTATGGATGTTCGCAGACAGGTAAGAACTCAATGTGCGTGAAGCCCATCTCTTTTACATAAGAGACCAACTCCGTTGCGAGTTCACCGTAACTAAGTCCAGGTTTCCAAGAACCGATGTGCACTTCGTACACCGAGAGTGCTTCTTCCCAGGGTTTGGCATGCGCGCGTTTTTCTATCCACGCGCTATCTTTAAAGATATATCCACTCTCGGTTACAACAGATGCAGTATGTGGAGGGTGCTCGGTTGCTTGTGCCATGGGATCGGCATGGTCAACCCAATTACCGCCTTGTCCCAAAATCGAATACTTGTAAGGGGTGTTAGCCCCGACTCCTTCAACAAATAACTCCCAGATTCCGCTACTGCCGAGTGTGTGCATGGGATGCGCGCTCTTATCCCAATAATTAAAGGAGCCAATCAGGGTCACCGATCTGGCGTTAGGAGCCCAGACCGAAAAATTTGTACCAAGCAAGGTGCCACTTACATCGCGTCGTACCTGCGCACCTAGTGCTTTCCATAACTCTTCATGTCGACCTTCACCGATGAGATAGAGATCTAAATCGCCTAGGCCTTGATTGATAGTCATAGGGTCACTTTCAGAATATGCCCAACTGGGGTTCCGGGTGATGCCGGATCAATTCGCACCCAGGTGTGAGGCGTGTATTCAAAGGAGTGGCCTGTAATTAAATCAACAACATTAAAAGAGCGTTCTTCTAGTCCGAGATCGAAGAAATTCCAATGAATGATTGTCTCTTGCGCATGGATGGGATCGAGATTTACAACAACCAGAATCAGGTTCGCACCCTCCCGCTTTGAGTAGGCAATGATCTTGTCAGAATCTGTAGCGTGAAAGCGCAAGTTGCGTAGGCGCTGTAGCGCGGGATTTTGGCGACGTATCGAATTGAGCAGCGAGATAAATGAGGCAAGTGACGGCTTACTCCAGTCGCGAATCTTGATCTCATACTTTTCGGAGTCGAGGTACTCCTCAGCACCTTCTCGAATCGGAATATGTTCGTAGAGCTCGTAGCCCGCATACATTCCCCACGAAGGGGTGAGAGTTGCTGCGAGTAAAGCGCGCATGGCAAAAATAGAAGGCGCACCGCTTTGTAAATGGAAGGGAAGAATATCTGGAGTGTTAACCCAGAAGTTGGGCCGGAAGAATGCGCTGGTCTCTTGGGCAACTTCGGTCGCATATGTCGTGAGTTCGTGCTTGGTGGTACGCCAAGTAAAATATGTGTAAGACTGTTGGAAGCCGGCTTTACCGAGCGCATGCATCACAGCGGGGCGAGTGAAAGCTTCTGACAAGAAAACCACCTCGGGATGCTCTTTATTGATCTGGTTGATGAGTTCGTGCCAGAACTGCACCGGTTTGGTGTGTGGATTGTCAACGCGAAAAATCTTTACACCTTTGGAGATCCAAAGTTTTAGGACGCGATAGGACTCTGCGAGCATTCCGTCATAATCTTTATCGAAGTTGATCGGATATATATCTTGATATTTCTTAGGTGGGTTTTCGGCATAGGCGATCGTGCCGTCGGGACGAATCGTGAACCACTCACGATGATCAACCGCCCACGGATGATCTGGGGAACATTGCAGTGCAAAGTCCATCGCAATCTCGATACCAAGTTTGGCGGCCGCTTTCACAAAGCGTTCAAAATCTTTCATGCTGCCTAATTCGGGATTGATACTGTCATGACCACCGTCGGCATTACCGATTGCCCATGGAACTCCTGGGTCAGTGGGAGTTGGAGTTAAGGTGTTGTTACGACCTTTGCGAAATGAGTAACCGATTGGGTGGATAGGTGGTAGGTAGAGCACGTCGAACTTCATGTTTGCAACGCGCTGCAATGATTTCTCAGCGGTCTTAAATGTGCCGCTCTTGATGCTTCCATCTTTATTGAGGGTGGCACCTTCACTACGTGGGAAGAATTCATACCAAGTACCAATAAGTGCGCGATCTGGTTCGGCGTAGATCGGATAAAGCGGTGAGCGCGAAGAGAGTTTGCGATCAGGGCTCAGTGCTTCGATGTAAAAATTCCAGATACCTACCCAGGTAGGACGAACTTCTGCTTCGTAGCGATCAGTCCCAGGCCAGTATTCGCGCATGGAGGTGCGTGACACCTCGACACCGTGCGGGTCTAATAAAACAGCTTCGACTATTAACCCATCATGACCTTCGCGAATCACGGTCGCTCGCACATTAATTGACTCATCTGCAATCGCTTTAGCGGGGATTAACTCTTCTCCAAAGTAGACGGCTGGCGCCACATCAAAGATAGGAAAGCGGTTTTGCATGACAAAACCTTACCCGTTGAGGTTAGTCATCACATGCTTGATACGGGTGTAATCCTCAAATCCGTAAGCGGATAAATCCTTGCCATAGCCCGAGTGTTTGAAACCGCCATGAGGCATCTCCGAAACAAATGGAATATGGGTATTGATCCAAACGACTCCAAAGTCCAAGGCCTTAGCTAATCGCATCGCGCGACCATGGTTTGTAGTCCAGACGCTAGATGCCAGACCATAAGGAACACCGTTGGCAAATTCGATCGCCTCGGCCTCGTCACTAAATTTCTGGACCGTAATTACTGGACCGAATATCTCACTCTGTGCCAGTTCATCACTTTGCAGAACCCCAGCAATAACTGTTGGATTGAAAAAGTATCCAGCCCGATCGACGGTAGTCCCACCCGCAACAATCTCTACATGCTTGGGTGCTCGCTCCATAAATCCTTGCACTCGGGCCAACTGATTCCGGTTGTTAAGCGGACCATAGAGAACATCCTCTCCAGGTGCACCTGTCTTCACTTCATTAGTCGCTTGCTCTGCGAGTAGCACCACGAACTTTTCATAGACCTTGGCTTCGACCAGTACGCGAGTAGCCGCGGTGCAGTCTTGCCCGGCATTGAAATACCCGGCGAGCGCAATCGCAGCTGCTGCAGATTCTAAATCAGCATCTGCAAAGACAACCACAGGCGCTTTGCCACCAAGCTCGAGGTGAACGCGCTTGAGATCGGTGCTCGCAGATTGCGCGACCTCCATCCCTGCCCGAACCGAACCAGTAATAGAGACCATCGCTGGGATTTTATGTTCGACAAGCAACCTTCCGGTATTGCGATCACCAGTAACAACGTTGAAGACTCCTGCTGGTAAGAACTCTGACATCACCTCTGCCATAAATAAAGTGGAGGCGGGAGTCGTATCACTTGGTTTAAGAACAACGGCATTTCCGGCGGCTATCGCAGGTGCCCATTTCCAGACCGCCATCATCATTGGGTAATTCCATGGGGTTACTTGGGCGCAGACACCGATTGGTTCGCGGCGTACAAACGAGGTCATTCCCCGCATATATTCGCCGGCAGACTTTCCCTCCAAGTGACGAGCAGCTCCCGCAAAGAATCGAATCTCATCGATCATTGGTGGAACTTCCTCAGACATTGTCAGCCCGATGGGCTTACCCGTGTTCTCTGACTCGATAGCGACAATCTCTTCGGCGCGCGATTCCAGTGCATCGGCAATTTTAAGTAGAGCGCGTTGGCGCTCTGCGGGAGTAGTCTCGCGCCACTCTTGAAAAGCATTTGCAGCAGCATTGAGTGCAGTATCGACATCTGCTGCGCCAGAGAGTTGAGCGTTTGCATATGCATTCCCGGTTGAGGGATTGATAATTTCGGAGGAGGCTCCGGATAGAGAAGGTGACGAGGATCCAGCGATAAAGTTGTTGAGGCTTTTCATTCCCCTACTCTAGACCCGACGGAAACGAACCCCCAAGAGGTATAGCTTGCATCCCAGGCAAAAACCGAATGCCGAGTTTAAGAATGCGGCAAAGAGAGCGAAAGCTGTAGCGAATGTAAATACTGGCCAGGTATGAGTCAGAGCACCAACGGTTGCGATCAAAGCAAAGCCGAATCCAACCAACTGTGCAAACTGTGGCGGTCGAACAGATTCTGATTCGAATTCCGTTGCGAGTCTAGGTTGCACAAAGCGCTTATAGAGCCAGGCATACGGAGACTTTGGAGGTCCAGCAAATGCGCCAAATCCAAATTGCACCAATTGAATAGCGAGCACGATTGGGGAGCGAGTAAGAAGAGCAATGATGAGAACGATAGAGGTTAATCCGGCCGACCAACGGGGACCGCGCGCGTCAATCATTTTCTATTGCTCCTAATTTTTTAACTAACACTAGATTTTTTGCAAGGCGCTCATTAGTTGATCGCGTTTAGGTGCACCAACGGCTCGAGCAATTTCGTTACCTGAAGAATTCAAAAATAGCGTGGTGGGAGTTTGATGAATCTTAAGGCGCCTAACTAATTCCAGATTTTTCTCGGCATCAACTTCAATATGTTTCATCTTAGGGAAGTGCTCTATGACCGAGGTGATGATGCTGCGAGTTGTGCGGCAAGGAGCGCAGAATGCACTAGAAAATTGCAGAACCGTTGCTACTTCACCGAGCTCGCTTCCGATCTCTTGTGAGCTGACACCAAGTTGTAAACTCATTTTAACTTTTAGAGTTCCGCTACGTTTGCGATCTACCAGGCCAAAAGCCGTCGCTACTAATAACACGCCAATAATGATCAGGGTCGCAGACACGGCGTAATTTTCACATCCATCAATCAAAAAACCTAAACGCGGAGTACTTGCAAAAGCAATCCATTGCTATCGGAGCTATCCTAAATAGAAATCTATATACGCGGCCTTGCTCCAACGACAGATACGCATTGCGCCGCTAGAGATACTGCACACTCCAAAGCCTGCATTAAATCTCCTGGATTCATCCAACTCTGGATAAATCCAGCGGCGAATGCATCGCCGGCACCAGTGGTATCTACAAGTGTTGCCTGCACTGCAGATATTTGTACCGAATCGGAGCCACGTGCTCGGGCAAGTGCTCCCATGGAGCCACGTTTAATTACTACCAGCGGAGTAAGCGTTAGTAGCTCCTCTGCCGCCTCGACCGGGTTGCTCTTTCCACTCAAGAAATGTGCCTCTTCTTCATTAAGGATCACTACATCAACAAGAGTCAGCCATTCGCGGATCTGATCCAGCCCAACTTCGAGCAATACACCGACGGTTGATGGGTCAAAGATCACGGGCAGACTTTGGGAGTTGAGTACTCGTAAAATATCTAGCGCTCCACTCCGAGACAAAGGATTCACCAACGGGTACCCCGAAAGGTAAACGGCAGTTACATCATCTAGTGGGGGGAGATCTTTTAGGCCTAATCCAGAGTTCGCTCCGGAATCAGGGAACATCGTGCGCTCACCTAGTGCATCAACAAGAACAATCACAGTTCCCGTGTTTGCCCCTGGAATGACGGTATGCGAATACGTGACACCATACTTTCGTAGGTCTGCTAAGACGGTTTGGCCAACAACATCATCGCCGATCCGAACGACTAAATGCGCTGGGGTTCCATTAACTGCTAACCACGAGGCAACATTGGCTGCTGCGCCACCACCTTGAGTAGAAATTGCGGCCCGAGTCTCGACTCCTTGTCTTATAGGTCCTCCAACAACTGCAGTGACGTCCAACATGATGTCACCGATACAGAGGACCTTGCTCATAGATTACTTAATCGTCGATTGATTGAGCGAGACCGCAATCAGTGCGGCTAACTGAGCGTTAGCTTTGATTATTTCGATATTGACTCGCAACGACTCACCCTTGGATTGGGTGTGGAAATACTCCAATAGAAAGGGAGTGACTGCCTTTCCTGTGATCTGGTTCTGTTCGGCTGATTGCAGTCCCGAATTAAGAATCTGATCATGCAGCTTAAGATCCATCTGATTAACAACAGGATTTGCAATCACGATAGCGCGATCACCTGTCTTGAGCTCAAAACGGTTATTCCAGATTGCAGTGATCTCTTCCACTGAATCTACTCGATGCTCAATCTCATAACCAGATTCAGTGAGATAGAAACCAGGGAACTTGTTGGTTCCATAACCAAGGACTGGAACTGCAAAAGTTTCTAGTCGCTCCAGTGTTCCAGGCACATCAAGGATTGATTTAACTCCAGCACAGACAATCACAATTGAAGTTTCGGCTAGTGCAATGAGGTCGGCCGACTCGTCGTATGAATGACCGCGGTGTACTCCACCAAGTCCACCAGTTGCAAAGACGCAAATCTCGGCCAAGTGCGCAAGGTGCGCTGTTGCGGCAACTGTGGTCGCCGCAGAGCGCTTGGTAGCTTCGATGATTGCCAGATCGCGAGTTGAGGCTTTCACGACACCATCTTCATTGGCGATTCGAGCGAGTTCGTTTGCTTCCAAACCAACATGTACAACACCATCTATCAACGCAATCGTCGCTGGGACTGCCCCAGCACTACGGACTATTGCTTCAACTTCTAGCGCGACTTCGAGATTACGAGGCCTGGGCAAGCCATGACTAATAATCGTGGATTCCAGTGCCACGATTGGTTGGCCAGATGCCTTGGCGGCGCTGACCTCAGGTGAAAATTTAATCATGAGTAATGTTTGCAAGTTTAGATGGCCACCAAACTCTTGGTCCAACGGTATGAACCAAGGCAGGTACCACGATAGAACGCACCAACATGGTGTCCAGTAATACCCCGAAAGCAACTGCGAAACCTAACTCTGCTAGAAAGACCAGCGGCAAGATACTAAGAACGCTAAAAGTTGCTGCCAAGACAATTCCGGCAGAGGTAATTACTCCGCCCGTAACGGTTACTCCCTTTGTCATTCCCGCCCGAGTTCCAGATTTAATACTCTCCTCTCGCACTCGCGTCATCAAGAAGATGTTGTAATCAATACCGAGTGCAACAAGGAATACGAATGCAAAGAGAGGGAAGGAGGAATCTTCTCCCGCAAAATGGAATATATGGTGGAATGCGATCGCACAGGCACCAAGGGTTGCAAGATAGGAAATCACCACGGTAAAGAGCAGTAATACTGAAGCAATGAGCGATCGCAACAATAGAGCCAAGATAATCGCAATCAAGAGCAAAATGACTGGGATAATAACTTTCTGATCATGTCTCGTTGCGGAGTGAATATCGTTGTAAACCGCCGATGTTCCACCCACGAGTGCTGTCGAATCAAGCCCATGCACCATGGTGCGTAACGATGGAATTAAATTAACGGCCGTATTGGAATCCGGCGCAGATGAAAGCGTCACATTAAGAAGCTCCTTACCGCCTACAATTTTGACGGCAGGAACTGGTTGTCCGGGAACGATCGGTGAAACTGTTTGTGGTTGCACTTGGCTCACACCGGGGAAGGTCTGCAACGCAGTGACCAAGGCTGGAGCTTTCTCTGCACTCACCACGATTTGAGTTGGTTGGCCTTGTCCACCTGGGAAATAAGTAGTCAATTGCTCTTGACCGATCACAGAATCTGTGCGAGAGGTAAATGATTGAGCAGTTGATAATCCGTTTGAGTGAAGCGAGATGGAGAAAGCGGCAAGAACTACCAGAACCAAGAGGGAGATTGAGAGATATTTTCTTGGGTTGTTCTCGGTGGACTTCGCAACCTTTGACCAAATACCTGACAATTTCTCATCTGCGGTCTGGAACTTGGGGCGCTTTGGCCAGAAGATCCAACGTCCAAAGAGCAAGAGGAGTGCTGGAAGCAAGGTCAAAATCGTCACCATCGCGCAGACAATTCCGATGGCGCCAACTGGTCCGAGACCACGATTGTTCGTGAGCTGAGATAAGAGCAACATCAAAAGGCCGAGTGCGACAGTGGAACCGGATGCAACAATCGGTTCAACAACTCCCCACCATGCAACTTTCATTGCATCTACGCGATGATCAAAATTATGTAGCTCTTCTCGATAACGCGCGATCAATAAAAGTGCGTAGTCGGTGGCAGCGCCAAGAACTAAGACCGAGAGAATTCCCTGCGATTGTCCATCCAAAGTAATGATGTTGTGCTTTGCGAGTTCGTAGATAACCCCGCCAGCAGTGGTAAGTGCAAAACCGGCTGAGAGGAGCGGCAATATCCATAAAATTGGAGAACGATACACAACGATCAATATCAGAGCGATCACGCCAAAAGTAACCAATAAGAGGTTGGTATCTAAACCACTGAAAGAGTTAAAGAGGTCGGCAAAGAGGCCACCTAGTCCAGTTGTATGAGTAACAAAACCATTAGCGGCTGCATATTGCGCAGAGTAGTAACGAATCGTCGTCACGATGGGAAGCAGGGCAGGTTTTTTATCTGGCAAATTGGTCTGAGAGAGAGTTGCATCGAGAGGAATGTTTGCCAAAATTGCATTGTTTTGGGCGGAAGGAAAAGCGCCGACCTGCGCACCCTTAGCCAAGTACTGAGAGATCGGAATTGAGATCGCGTTGCCCTTAGCATCCTTAATGAGTTGACCCTTGGAATCGATAAGGTCTTTAGACATCAGAGATTTCACGAAGGTGTTAGCAGAAAGCACTTTTGCTTGATCGACTTTTCCTTCAAAGAGAACCAGAGTCGGGAACTGATTATTAGCGGTACTAATTGAAAATTTAAGAATGGCATCAGAGGCTTTAGAGGATTCCGAATTGGCTGGCAAGAATTTGGAGTTGTCGTTCTTCTGAACGCTGGAGAGATTTCCAAAGAGAGGTCCAGTGGCACTACTGATGAAGAGCCAGATAATTGCAACAACGCTCGCCGCGACAATAAAGCGACGATGAGACTTTTTGGCTGTGGGAATATCTGAATTATCCGACACGGGGTTCCCCTTAAATACTTAACTCCTGATTTGGCCTTAGCCTGTCGGGGAAGTCTAAAGAGGGCACGTGGGTCAGGCAATTTAGTGGGTATCCATCTTTTTGCCCGCTTAAGGGGTAGCACAATAGTCTAATTGTGCTACGGTAAGGTATGTCCACATTAAAATCATCTGGAGTGCGTGAACTGCGCCAGGATGCCTCCAAATTACTCGCACGAGTAAAAGCCGGTGAGACTATAGAGATAACCGAGCATGGAAAACCTATTGCCCTGCTTACTCCAGTCCGCGAGTCAGAGTGGGAACGCGCCATTACCCTCGGTTTAATAATTCTGCCGATCTCTAACACAGGGTTGAGGAACCTCCTTAAGGAGATCAAACCAGTTAAGAGTAATCTTTCCGGTACAACGCTGGATCGTCTACTTGTGGACCGCGCCGCAGAGTGAGCTCCTGGTATCTCGACACCTCCGCGCTTCTCAAATTGGTCATCCAAGAAAAAGAATCATCCGCACTTCGCAAAATTGTGGGTGATGGAGATGTAACTTCAAACTTCACTCGTCTGGAGGTGGCACGAACCCTGAAACCTTATCCAACCAAAGCAAAGAAGGATGCTGGCACAATGTTCAATTTTATCGCGCAGGTCCCAGTTGACTCAGAGATTATGGCTCAAGCCGCGCTAGTGATCGAAGCGAGTGAATTGAAGGCCGCCGATGCAATTCATGTGGCCTCGGCCATGCGGCTCGGAAGATTGATTGAAGGAATCATCACCTATGACAGGCAGATGGCTACCGCTGCATCTCGTTTTGGTATTCGAGTATTAGCTCCGGAATAAACAGTCGCGGTCACTAGCCCATTTATCTCTAAGCACTTTCTACTCCTTGACTCGTTGTAAGAGTAACGCCCTACCTTGTAGTGTTGATTGAAAAAGAAGGTGACGAGACAATGTGCGATTCGACACGGTGCGGCGCTCCTCTATCCCGATCCTGGTTACTTAGATCCAAATATTTCCAATACAGCCTCAGACTTAGCTCGCAGTTCGCAACTAGCGCAAAACCGACATAACTCCATCATCGGTATCGTCGACGGGCTAACAACACTTATCTGCACGGTTTCGGTCTACCTCTATCACTGGAAATTGACCGGGAGGAATTCCTCTTCATTGACAAACTGAAGGGCAGCTGACAAGTCAGGGAGACGCTAATCTCGCTCCTCCCTGACTTATTGTTTACCAGCTCTAATTTTGAATATTGTCTCCATCAACACTTGCGGTGGTTTCGCTCTGACTTTCAGAACTGCTTTGCGAATCTCCGCTGTTATCCGTTGGGTTGGCGGCTGGACCACCGTCGCATTGGGCACCGTTTGCACCTATACCGTTATTGCAATCGACTCCTCCGATTTCAGCGCCAGATGTAGCTGGTTCGGCAACGACGGCTGAATCAGTTACTGCTGGAGCGGACACTGCTGGAGCGGTTACCACGGTAGCGGATGCACTCTTTGAAGCGTTTGCGGATGGAACTATGAATGAAGCCGCTACACCAATTCCAAGCACTGCTGCTGCGGCTACCAGAAATACTTTCTTCCCGGGTAGTGAATTTATTGCCATATTCGACTCCATATCTTTTCCTTTGCGCCACTTTGGCGTAGCGCAAGTATTAAACAAGGTCGCTGAACCGAGCCTGAAATCCCTTCAGCGGGCATTCAGGAAAGGTGGTTGCTACGAACGTACACAGATGTAAAGCAGATAAAGTCAGAGGTGTGAGGGAACAAACAAGCTCGAAAATTCTGATCATTGAGGATGAAGAGGTGTTAGCTGCGGCTTTGGTGAACGGTTTGTCGGCTGAGGGCTACAACGCGGAAACGGCCAACAACGGGAGCGAAGGTTACATCTTGGCTAGTGAAAATAGCTATGACTTGATTCTCTTGGACGTTCTCTTGCCAGGTATGAATGGTTTTAGAATTTGTGAAGAATTGCGTTTGAAGGGGAATTTCACTCCGATCCTTATGTTAACCGCACAAAGTGATGAACTTGATATCGCCGAAGGGCTTGATTTAGGTGCCGACGATTATTTGACGAAGCCCTTTGCCTTTGTGGTGCTGATGTCGCGCATCAGGAGTTTAATCCGCAGGACTAAAAAAACCTCGATAGAGCAGCCATTAGCTCTCGGACCAATTCTCTTGGATGAAGACGCCCATCGAGTCTTCTGCAATGGCGTGGAGATCACCTTAACTGCAAAAGAATTTTCGATTCTTAATTACTTTCTCAAGCATCCACGTAGTGTGATCTCAAAAAGAGAAATTCTAGATGAACTGTGGGATATGAATTACGATGGCGATCTCAACATCGTTGAAGTCTATATTCGGCGGTTGCGGCAAAAACTAGACCCATTGACAAGTGTTCCTATTCTTCAAACGGTCAGAGGTGTTGGTTACAGAATGGATTTAAGTCAGCCATGAAAATACTCAATGTGCGGACCAGAACCGCCACAGGTGCAACGGCAATTGTCTTTCTTTTTGCTGCCCTAGGCTCCGGATTGTTGATCATTACCGAAGAAAATATGTTGGTTCGAAATTTAGATTCAAGTGGCCAATTAAGAATTAATGACATTCAGTCCTTATTGATTGACAAAGTTCTCCCGCCAGAGATAACTATCATTGGCGACGATTCGGGATTTGTTCAACTCCTTGATTCATCTGGAGCAGTAATTTCTACTACTAAGAATATTGCGGGAGAAGCGGCTCTCATTGCTCCTCCAAAATTTAGCGGATTAACGGGAGAAGTTGTAGCCGAAAATAGCATCATAAGTGCCTTTGACAACGTACCTTTCAGACTCATTGCCAAGAAGATTACTGTGAATCAAAAGAGCTACTCCGTAATCGCTGGTTACAGTCTAGTGAAAACGCTAAAAGCCACTCATTATTTGATTAAACTTCTAATCGCTTTGAATCTGCTTGTGTCGATGCTCGTGTTCATTGTCACTTGGTTCGTTACAAGAGGGGCTCTGAGACCAGTCGAAAGAATGCGTTCTGAAGTTGAAGAACTCTCCATAAAGGATCTTTCAAAGCGAGTCTCGGTACCAGAAAGTAAGGATGAGATTGGCCGCCTTGGTCGAACTCTTAATTCAATGCTTGAACGATTGGAAATATCGGATCAACGACAGCGTCGCTTCGTGAGTGACGCCTCTCACGAACTGCGTAACCCATTAGCCGGTATGCGAACACAACTCGAAGTAGAACTGCTCTACCCACAATCAGAGAATGTGGAGCAAGGTCGGCAGGCGCTGTTGCGGTCCACGTTGCGACTGCAAGAACTCACCGAAGATCTTTTAATTCTGGCGGTCAGTGACAGTGATACGGAAATGCTTAATCAACAACATATTGACCTTGGAGAAATTGTCTTGCAAGAAGTTGCGGATTTTCCAGTTTCTCCTGGAGTCCAACTTGACACTTCTGGAGTGGAAACCGTCCGGCTGTTGGGTGACCAATCTCAGCTTCGTAGAGCGTTTACCAACTTACTCGCGAACGCTAATCGATTTGCAGAATCACAGATTACAATTTTGGTGCACTCGGATAATGATTGGGCATATCTCGAGGTGTTCGATGATGGACCTGGTATCCCTATGGCCGATAGAGAACGAGTTTTTGAACGATTCTCTCGCCTAGATAATTCTCGTTCTCGTCATGCGGGTGGAACTGGACTAGGTTTAGCAATCACCAAGCAAATAGTCCTATCTCATGGTGGCGAGATAGGACTATTAGAGGAGAAGCAAGGTGCTCATTTCCAGATCCGTTTACCTATAGAGTCGAAATTGAGCCATTCGATAATCTAGGGCCTCGAGATCGTCACGAGTTTAGGCTCCAGGTTTTTCGCCAGTGCCTGTTGACTTCAATGCTGTGGCCTGAGCAATCTTCACACCAGGTGCACTCACCCAAATTTTGAAATTTACTTGATTTTGTGAACTTCGATAGAGACTAAATTGGTTTTCAGGATAGTGATCCGCTTGCTTACCCCCATCGAAATAGACAGTCATTGACTTCTTGGGGGCAATAGTCACTCCAGTTAACTTCTGGTAATAGCCCTCTTTCGCTTTAGTTACCACATCGGTCATCAGATAGTAAACCTCGAGCCGTGATAGCGATTTGGAGCTTACGTTCTTCAGAGTGAGCTGTAAGCGATCAGCAATTGGATTGTGAGTGGCAGGATCTACATTATTTTCTGCGGCAGCATAAGTAATAACGAGTCCTGTTGCCATAGATTTATTCACAATCGGATTTTTTGCTACTGGGAGAACGAGTTGTGAAGTGGATGCAATACTATGTGACAAGCTAAAGAGCGAAATAACAGTCCCCAGTGTTAATGCAAATATTTGATTTTTTTTCATTTTATCTCCTTAGTAGTTTCTTACGGGTGGTTGACAACAGCGCAAAGAAAATCACTCCACATGATGCGAAGAAGAGTGAAAGTAGATTGGGCAGAGTGCCCTTAAATGCATATCCAATTGGCTTCTGATTAAATTTATCTTTGATGCCCAGGTAGGCAAAAGTGCTTCTTTCATAGTGTTTGGTAATTGAGGAAACCTCGATACCGTTTCGTACTTTTTCAAAAGTAGCGAAATTTGCAAGAACTGCCTGCTCGTTCTTTTTACTAATTTGCAAGCTGAAAAATAATCCGCCCGGAACCTGGTTGTCTGGATCCATAGTGTCTCCAATTTGAGGTAGGATCAAAACGACACTTAGCCACAAAACAATAGAGACTACAAGACTTATCCCGAGTTGGCGGGTAAAGGAGGCCATTCCCATGGCCAGTGCGCTCCATAAGAAGAGGTAGGCCCAAGCGATTACGGCGCTAATTAGTAGGCGGTAAGCATCAATGAGATGCAGGGGAGAGCTTCCTACGACTGCCACAACGACGGCTATAACTAAAAATATTGTTAGCACTGCGACCATCCATGTGATAGCCAAAGCAAAAAGTTTTCCCCGTGCCAATTGATAACGTCCAACCGGACGCGTGAAAATAAGTCCGAGAGTTGCCCTCTGTTTCTCCTTCGCAATCATTCCGTAACCTAAAACGATTGCAAAAAGCGCGCCAAGTATCTCGAGATACTCCATGCTCCCCCGTAAAAGTTGTAAAGGGAAAAGTTGCGGTGGAGCTGGAACGACTGTACTTCCGGCTTGGTGTAAGGCTGCTGCGTACTTATTGAAAGCATCAATTTTGACGCGAAAATCAAGTGCAGAGACCAAGATGGAGACCAGGACCGCTACGAGAATGAATGAGAGAAGTAAGAAGAGAAATCGATTTCTCCTGATATCGAGCAACTCTTTACGCATAATAACCATGGTGTTATTCATACATTTCCCGCCTCAATCGATCGCGTTTGGTAGCCAAGAGGGCGAAAGAGCCAACAAGGAGTACTAAAGCCAGAATGATCAGACCTATTGAAGGATTCCCTACAAAATCGGTATTGCCAAGAATCCAACTACTGACTTTCTTAAATTGTTCCGTTATGGAAAAGGGGTTGAAAATCGAATTTAACGTTGAAAACACGCCACCGTGGTTTGCAATCGCTGGCACCGGATTTAAAAGTGAGACCGGGTGGTCGGCTGTTCCCAACTGAGGTAATACAAAAGTGATGACGCTCCAAATAGCGACTGGAAGGAGTAACGCGCTTGTTTCGCGCGAGCTATAGATTGCACAAATCATACCCAGAAGCACAAATCCCATTAAGAAAAATAGTGACATTGTAAAAAATAAAATTAATCGCACAGTATCTGCACCCGTTAATGGTTTCCCGATGATAAATGCAATACTGCTCCAACTAATTACAGAGACAAAGGCAAGAATCATCGCGAGCCAAGTCGCTACCCCTGCTACTTTTCCAAGTAAATAAATCCGCGCATCTACTGGTCTTACCAGCACAAGATCCACCGTGTGGGCCTTACGATCGCGAATAATGGAGGCAACTCCCAATACAATTGCTAGAAGAGCACCGACTAGAACGAGGTAAATTACGGTATTTCGTAAGTAGTAGAGCGCTGGAACATTGTCGAAAGGATTAGCAGCAGTGGTCAGCCCTTGATCTTTCACCCTGCGGTAGATGGAGGTTACATTCTTGTTTGTAAGCCAGCCAATAAAACTAGAGAGTGAGACCATGGCAACAAATACCACGAGGAGTGCCTGGGCAAGTTTTTCCCGCCTTAGAGATTGAATTTCTTGGCGGGCTGCAACTATTGCGATACTCATTTCGACTTGACTGTGTCGATCTGCAAATAAATTTCTTCGAGTGACTCTTCGCTAGGAAACGCTTGCAAAGTAGCGGCAAGCGAATCCTGGTAAACAAGGCGCCCTTGCCTCAAGACTCCAATGCTCGTGCATGTCTTTGAGACCTCGGAGAGCAAGTGAGTGTTCATAAAGATAGTCATACCAAGGTCTTGATTGAGTGAGACGATCACGTCGCGAAGTTCCCTGACTCCAATTGGATCAAGACCAGAGGTTGGTTCATCTAAAAATAGAACTTGAGGTTTATGCAGGATGGCTTGGGCGATACCAACACGCTGGCGCATCCCTTTACTAAAACTTCCGACGCGCTCATTGTCATGTGACGAGAAATTTAAGTAACTGAGTACTTCCTTGATGCGAGCTTCCGGTTTTGCTAGACCTGAGAGCCGTCCGAAGAATTGAAGATTCTCCATGGTGCTCAAGTTGTCATAAAATTGTACGTTCTCCGGTAAGTATCCAATTGAGTTACGTATGTTGCCACCATGTGTGGTGCCATCGTAGCCAGCTACTTCAAGAACACCTGCACTAGGTTCGAGTAGCGTCGTGAGGAGATTGACGGTTGTAGTTTTGCCAGCACCGTTATGTCCTAACAGCCCGAAAATCTCTCCAGATTGAATAGTGAGGTCCAAAGGAGCCAAGGCTAAATTTTCACCATAGGATTTTGATAGACCAACAGTTCTTATTGCCACATTTGCCATGCCCGAAGATTAAGTGTGGCCACCTGAACTAAAACTGAATTCTCTTTCTCCGCTTGTTATGCGCTATTTGTCCTCAAAAATCCCATGAAGAGCAAGGCCCATAAAACAATTCCAACCACTACAACCAACACTTCTTTCGCCGCAGACAAGGAAGGCACCACCACCGCCAGAGCCGCGAAAACAGAGGTTAGCCCCCACAGGAGCAACACAGCGATTGGCCGACTCAAACCTAACCTCATCAGACGATGCGACAGGTGATCCTGACCGCCTTGGAACGGGGAAATTCGCCGCAAAAGTCTTGAACACACTGCAACAGAAGTATCGAGAATGGGAACTGCCAAAATCAGAATTTTTGTGGAGAAAGAGGTCCATTTGGAGTGGGTATGTGGGTGAAAGCGAATTGTGAGAGTAGCAATGAGGACCCCAAGAAAGAGGGCACCCGCATCCCCCATGTAAATCCTGGCAGGACTCTTATTCCACAGTAAGAATCCAACAGTAGAACCAGCGACAACTGCGGAGAGTGCGGCAACGAAATATTGTCCACCTTGATATCCAAGATAAGTCAGAGCAATACTCGAAATTGCGACCGTACCTGCCGCGCCTCCATCGACATTATCGAAGAAGTTAATGGAGTTAATAATGCCAACAATCCAGACCACTGTAATTATCCCGTCCAGCAACTTATAGCCAGTAGGAACACCGATAGTGTGTGTAAGTACTAATAAAAATGCGGTGAAAATACCAACAGTGCTCTGCACAACCAGGCGCGGCAGGGGCTTTAGATTCCTCATGTCATCCCAAAGCCCAACGAGCCCCAAAAGAAGGGCAGGGCCCAAAACAGAGGTCTGTAGAGCTAAATTCTTGGAAGAGAATTCTTTTGCAATCAGGGCCGCATACGCCACTACGATGGTTCCAGAGATGATTGCCAAACCACCGAGGTATGGAATCGGCTCGGCATGGGATTTATGGCTGGAATTTGGTAGGTCGTAGATCTGATGAGTTACCGCAAAGCGCCGAACATAAGGTGTGAGAACTCCAACCACAACAAAAGAGGTAAGGCCGAGGGCCAGGTATTGCCAGATAAAGATCTTCACGGCGCTACTTTGACCGACCCGACAGCATGAGTGAAGTATCTCAGCACCACTTTCCGCAGACAACAAAGAAAACTCGTAAGGCGTAGGAAAAATGAGGTAGAGAAGTAGACTCAAACTATGGCGAAACAGAAAAACCTGCAAAATAAGCAGACCCCCCCAGATGCCAAGTCTTCCAAGAGTAGTAAAAACCCCGCTAAGCCTCAAAAAGTTTCAAATAAAGCTTCAAAACCCGTCGCGGTCAGTAAGGCAATGCGTTGGCTAATTGGGGGGGCTGCGCTGGTCACACTCGTAATGTGGATTCCGCTTTATGATCCTTTTGATGCCCCCAAGAGTTGGGTCCTTTCAATCGCAGCTGCTTGGCTTCTCGGCTGGCTGATCTATAACTATAAGTTCTTCGCGCAAGAGAAGGCACTCAAGCAAACTACTTTTATTTCATTATTTTTTATGGCTACCTTAACCGTCGCTTTCATTGCAACTGACAATAAATATGTGGGCTTTTTTGGGGTTTACGGTCGAAAAACTGGCCTCCTTGCCTATCTCTCATTTCTCGTTTTTTTCTTGGCGGCCGCTTTTCTCATTCGATTAGAGCAAATTTCGATGCTCGAGAGAACAGTCGTCTTTCTGGCATTAATTCTGGGCATTTATGGATTTTTTCAACATTATAAAATCGATTTTATTAATTGGAATTCGCCGTTCAACCCCGTACAAGAAACTCTAGGCAACCCTGACTTCGCCGGTGCCATGATGGCTATCTTGCTAGTACTTAATTTTGGGGTAGCCATTCAAAGCAAACATCAGATCTGGTTTAGGGCAGTTGCCGCTTTTAACACCCTCCTTCTCACGATAGTCCTAGTCTTCTCACAGGTGCGCCAAGGACTTTTAGCTTCAGGAATCGGAATCACTTTTATTATTTTGGTTTGGATTTATCAACGCAACAAAGTAGTGGCACGCGCCTTGACAGCACTCTCAATCTTGGCGGGTTTCACCGTAATCGCCGGATTGTTGAAAATGGGACCTCTTACTCGCTATTTCTACAAAATCTCCGTGACTTACCGAGGCGACTATTGGCGCGCAGCCGTACGTATGTTCATCCATCATCCTCTATTCGGGGTTGGACTCGATCGCTACGGTGCAAACTTTAGACAATATCGTGATGCTACCCAATCACTTCGCCGCGGTCCTTCAATCGTTGCTGACGCAGCGCATAACGTACCTTTGCAACTAGCAGCCACGGGTGGAATTTTTGTTTTAATCGCCCTGCTGCTCTTGACCTCATTCACTATCTGGCGCGGCGTAGTGGCACTTCGAAATACAGGGGGGCAAAAACAGATTCTTGTTGCTGTGATCTTCGGAACATGGATTACCTATCAAACTCAATCCTTGATTTCAATCGATAACATCGGGATTGCCATCTGGGGGTATTTGTTAGGAGGCGCCTTAATTGGACTCTCCGTAACGCCTATCGCCGCAAATTCACCTATCCCTTTAACTCTGGGATCACAGAGAATCCTCTCGAGTTCTTTAGCCTTAGTCTTCATGGTCATTTCGTTCTTATTTTTTCAATCCGAACATGCATCCTATGATCTAGCTCGATTACAACCTCAGAAGAATACAACTCTCACGACTTACGAAGCTACAGTAAACAAACCGCTTACTTATCTCTTTAGAGAACCTTTCTTTGTATTCACTGCCGCAAATGATTATGAGACAGCCGGAGATAACACTAAGGCAGTCGCAACTTTAAAAAGTTTGGTAGCAAGTGATCCTCGCTTTACAGCAGCTTCCAGTGAATTAGCTGTAATTTATTCGGGGCAAAAAAATTGGGCTGCGGCGTTAGCTCTAGACAAGCAACTCGTGGCATTTGATCCTTTTAACCAATTTCAACTTCTTCAACTTGGGCGCGACGAAAAATCCTCTGGCAACCTCGCAGCTGCTAAAGCTGTAATTCCACTGATCAATGCATTTGCTCCACATAGCGCTGAAGCTATGCAGGCACAAAAAGAATTTGGCAATTAAGTATGCAGGTTGCAATTATTGGTCAGGGTTACGTTGGCCTGCCGCTAGCAATAGCTGCTGCAAAAAATGGTCATGGCGTTACCGGAATTGACATCAACATGACGTTAATATCAACTTTAAGCAAGGGCATCTCCCCAATCGATGACATAGCAGAGCGTGATTTATCTAGCGTGTTGGATTCAAATCACTACCACGTGAGCAACTCCTTTGATGCAGTTGGTGAGGCAGAAATCGTGGTGATCTGTGTTCCAACACCACTGGATCACCAACGCAAACCTGACCTCACCTATTTAAAATCTGCGCTGCAATCTGTGGCCCAACACCTAAAAGCCGGAACCCTGGTCGTTAATGAATCGACTGTGGCACCAGGAACGACCCGGGACCTCGGTGCCCAAATACTGGGTACAGCAAATGTGGCATTCGATCTTGCATACTCCCCCGAGCGGATTGATCCCGCAAATTCCACGTGGGGGATTACCAACACCCCAAAACTGGTTGCAGGGTTAACGCCTACGGCTACCGAACGCGCACGCACCTTCTACCAATCTTTTATCACTGATGTCAGAACAGGAAGTTCGTTGGAGGTCATCGAGACCGCAAAACTCCTGGAAAACAGTTTTCGCCTTATAAATATTTCATTTGTAAATGAGCTGGCCCAATTCTGTTCCGCTCTTGACATTGATGTCCAAGAGGTAATCGCTGCGGCCGCCTCCAAACCTTATGGTTTTATGCCGTTTTATCCGAGCGCTGGTGTGGGTGGTCACTGCATTCCCGTAGACCCGATTTATCTGGCTCACAAAGCCGAGGAGATGGGAGTTCCCTCTCGCTTTATTAACCTGGCACAAGAAATTAATCTGCAGCTCCCCGTTTTTTTTACGGGCATAGCTACTGGCATGCTGGGAACCCTGCCAGGGAAGAAAATTCTGATCATTGGCGTGGCATATAAGCCTGATGTATCGGATACTCGCGAAACTCCTGCGCAGGGAATAATTACCGCACTTAGAAGCGCAGGCTCCCTAGTCTCTTGGCACGATGATCTTGTAAATACCTGGAACGGTGAATCCTCGGTAACAATCACCAAGGATTTTGATCTAGCCATCTTGGTCAACCCGCACCGCACTTGTGATCTGACGGCGCTGGGCTCCACGCCTCTACTTGATACCCGTGGTGGCTACTAATGCAGTATCTGATCACGGGAGGTGCAGGATTTATCGGCTCTCACCTCTGCGACACCCTGATAGCACGCGGGGATTCTGTAATCGCACTGGATAATTTATCGACTGGTAACTCCCAGAACGTTGAACAATTAAGAGCCAATCCAAACTTCGAACTGATTCCAGGATCCATCCTCGATACCAAACTAGTTGACCAACTGGTTCAATCTGTGGATCATGTTCTACATCTTGCTGCTGCGGTTGGGGTATTTAACATTATTGATAAGCCGCTGGAATCGTTGACCACAAACCTACGCGGAACCGAAAACATTCTGGACGCGGCATCTACTCACCATAAAGAGGTGCTCATTGCCTCCTCTTCAGAGATCTATGGCAAGAATTCCAACGTGCCACTCCACGAAGAATCTGACCGGATTGTGGGCTCCCCGCTCAAGAGCCGCTGGGCCTACTCCGAGGCCAAAGCTATCGACGAATCTATGGCGACTTTCTACCACCTAGAAAAAGGGCTAGCAGTCAGAATTGTGCGCTTATTTAATACTGTGGGACCAAGGCAGGTCGGTCACTACGGAATGGTCGTCCCACGATTTGTATCTGCCGCTCTCAAGAATGAACCTCTCACGATCTACGGCTCGGGCAACCAATCCCGCTGCTTCTGTCACGTTTACGATGCGGTCCGCGGGATATTGGCAATCACAAATTCTTCAGCGGCGATTGGCACGGCCTTCAATATTGGTAGTAATCAGGAGGTAACCATCGCAGAGTTGGCTTCGCATGTAATCAAAGCGACTGAGTCTAAGAGCCCAATCACCTATATCCCTTACAAAACGGCGTACAACGCTGGTTTCGAGGATATGCAACGCCGAGTGCCTGATATTAAAAAAGCTGAAACAACGCTGGGGTGGAGTCCAACGTTATCCCTCGCTGAGATCATTTCGGATGTAGCCGATCACTTACGATTAGTTCCATGAAGGTTTATGACTCCAGAGTTCGACAGATTCCCGTCATATCCCAAGTAACATCGATCTACCAGAATCGCGGCTTGCTCCGACTCCTCGTGGTCAGAGATCTGACAGTGAGATACAAACGCTCGGTCATCGGCGTCTGGTGGTCACTACTAAATCCCCTCTTTACCACCGCGGTCATGTTCTATGTCTTCAATACAGTTTTTAAAGCCAGGCTGCCGGGTGGATCACCGTTTCTACCCTACCTTCTCTCTGGGGTTTTACTGATAACACTGTTCAATCAGGGGCTCACCATGGGAGCAGATGCAATAGCCACTGGCGCAGGCGTCCTTACCAAGGTTTACGTGAGACCCGAGATATTTGCGGCCTCCGCTTCCATCTCCAGTGCCATCAACTTCATGATCGGTCTAGCGCCATTGACAGTCGTTTTAGCAATTTATCATAAGACTCCGACTTGGCGCTTTCCGTTGGTTTTGGTGATGATTTTTTGTATGGTGTTATTTACCACGGGTCTTTCACTAGTACTTGCTATTGCATATATCAATTTTGATGACTCGCGCTCTTTAATAAATATCTTCTTGATGGCGTTGCAATATATGACTCCAATCTTCTACCCGATTAACGTGCTTGGTCCACATACTCGCAGAGTGATTGAGTTGAATCCCTTGACATCATTCTTGCAAGTCTTTAGGCGTGAATTTGGAAATAGTGCCGTCTCGACTCTACCCAATTGGGAGATGATGATCGGCGCCTCCCTGGCCACCTTTCTCTTAGGATTTTATATTTTTAGCGTTCAATGGCCGAAAGTTGCGGCAAAACTATGAGCCAAGAAAAGATCGTAGAAGTCACCGATATCAGTTTGGCTTACCGACGCACCCGCCACCGAGTTTCATCACTCAAGCAGACCGCCATAGACACAATTAAGCGCCGCATGGCCTATGAAGAGTTTTTCGCTCTCAAAGGCGTCTCGTTTGAGATTGCCCGCGGAGAAACCCTCTCAGTAATCGGACGCAATGGTGCAGGCAAATCCACCCTTCTTAAAGTCATAGCTCGCGTACTACCCCCAACAACCGGGCGTGTAATAGTGCGCGGTCATGTTGCGCCTATGATCGAACTGGGGGCAGGTTTTAACCCAGAACTAACTGCGGCCGAAAATATAATTCTTTATGGCACTTTATTAGGTCGTTCCCCGAAAGAGATGCAAGCGCGAATTGAATCCATCGCAGATTGGGCGGGGTTAACTGAACATTTGGATATTCCCATCCGTGCTTACTCCTCCGGAATGACCGCGCGCTTAGCTTTTGCCACCGCCACCGACTCCATCCCTGATCTTTTACTCATCGATGAGATCCTCTCTGTCGGCGATGAAGATTTTAAGGAAAAATCTGCGGCTCGCACCCTGGCGATGATGAATGGCGGCTGCGCCGTACTTCTGGTCTCGCATGACTTAACAGCTGTGAAGAACATGTCGACTCGGGCAATCTACCTAGAGCACGGGCATCAAAAAATAGCCGGAGCACCTCAAGAGGTCATAGAGGCATATCTTTCAGATGTCCACCATTAAAGTTCTACACGTCATTGCCAGAATGAACGTGGGTGGCACGGCAAAATATGTGGGTGACTTGGTAAAAAATATTCCTGATAGCGCCCTAGCAACGGGCTTCGTCCAAGGGTCTGAGGTCGAGGACAACGTTGTTCAATATTTATCGATTAAAAGAATCCCGCATTTGGGTCGCAGCATTTCACCCTGGAACGACTTACTCTCCTATTTCGAACTCCGAAAAATTGTGATTGAATATCAACCGACCATCATCCATTCCCATACCTTCAAAGCCGGAGTGATAGCTCGATTACTCCCGCGTAAATATAAGAAGGTTCACACCTTTCATGGTCATCTCTTTGATGATAAGTCCTTCTCTCCAAGGGCAAAATACTTGATTACTGTGATCGAGAAGTTTCTCGCCGGCAGAACAGATGCCTTAATCTCGGTGGGCGAGAAGGTAGGACAGCAAATTCGCGAGCGCGGCATCGGCGCAGATAAAAATTGGGTCTCCATAAAACCCGGGGTCAAGCCCCTGCAATTGATAGACCGCAAGGAGGCGCGAACGTTATTAGGACTACCAGATGGCCTTATCATCGGTTGGATGGCCCGGGTCACCTCAGTAAAAAATCCATATCTACTGTTGGAGGTTGCCAAACAACTTCCCGAAATCCAATTTGTGATGGCAGGTGGGGGTGATCTCCTGGAAGAGATCCGGGTGTTGGTACCGTCAAATATAAAAATCCTCGGGTGGAGTGATGCCCGAATATTCTGGAGCGCAGTTGATCTTGCTATTTCCACCAGTGATAACGAGGGCGTGCCGATCGCTCTCATCGAAGCTCAACTGGCAGGAATTCCCGTAATAGCTACCGATGTCGGCTCAAATTCAGAAGTAATCATTGATTCGATCACGGGATTGATTTGTCAAAAAAGCGCCAAAGCCCTCGTCTCTGCATGTCAAAGATTAATTTCTGATTCAAATCTACGCTTATCTATGGCTAAAGCGGCCCCAGAGGAAGCTCAAAAACGCTTTAATCTAGAAGGGATGTTGCACAAGCATAAAAAACTATATGGAGAAGAAGTGCAAAATAAATAAAGTCTCTTATTTCATCGCTTCGAG
>JAYTQV010000041.1:0-5298 GCA_043746515.1 Actinomycetes bacterium
TTGCACATTTTTCGAGAAGCAAATTCCGGGAAGAGGGATTTGAACTCTCCTCGACGACACTGACAAGATCATTTGTGAGTCCAACTAGTACCGGAATAAGAGTCTCGGATTTGATTCCCTGCAGTAAGAGATCGACAAAATCGTGAGTAGAAATCTCTGCATCACGCCACATATCCCAGGTGTATAAAGATACTAAGACTCGGGTGATTGGATCGGATATGTCGCCAAGATGAACTTTGGCGGTGTTGATGGAGCGTTGGTCGAATCTAACTTTAGAGTAGGTGAGATCTCCATCATTTATCAACAGTAGATCTGCAATTTTTTCGCCGATTAACTCTGGGACGGGTGTCATCTCGTCGATGACATCTAATTCTGATCGCTTTCTAAGAACCAAATGGCCGTCATTGAGGTCATATAGAGCAACGCCTAATCGATGTGGGCGAAGTTCTTGAGATCCGAACGGAATTGCTGGTGCTTCCTGTTTTATTGCAATGTGGGCATACGTGCCCTCTGACTCTTCAATAAATGGACTCAAAGTATTGACCCCGGCGGTTTTTAACCATGTGTTGCTCCATGATTTTAGGTCTCGCCCACTCGCGATCTCGAGTTCATTCAGCAGATCTGACAGTTGGGTGTTCTGCCAGGCATATTTTGTAAAATATGTTTGTAGTCCTCTGATGAAATTCTCTCGTCCGATATAAGCCAGCAATTGATGGAGCACCGACGCCCCTTTGGCGTAAGAGATGCCGTCAAAGTTAGCGTTTACCGATTCTATATCTTCCATTGTGACTGCGATTGGATGAGTAGAACTAAGTTGATCTTGTTTGAACGCCCAACTCTTATTCTGAACGATGAAGCTAGTCCAGCCAGATTTAAATTTAGTTGCCTCTGTGAGAGCAAGAAATGATGTCCACTCAGCGAAAGATTCGTTAAGCCACAGGTCATCCCACCAGTACATGGTGACCATATTTCCAAACCACATGTGTGCCATCTCATGCAGGATCACGTGTGCTCTCGCTTCTCGTCTTTGCTCTGTTACTCGACTGCGAAAGACAAGGAGGTCTTCACGGAATGTGACTATTCCCGAGTTCTCCATAGCGCCCCAGTTGAAATCTACAACCGCCGCTTGATCGTATTTTTCAAAGGGATACGCCAATCCGAAAATCTCTTCGAAATAGGCGAAACCTTCTTTGGTAATTTGAAAAATCTCTTCTGGATCAAGGCTAGTTGCTAATGATTTACGGCAATAAATTCCGAGCGGAACGGTTTTTTTACCGACAAAGTCATCGTGTACGTGATAGTAGGGGCCAGCTAGCAGCGCGGTGATGTATGTCGAAATTCGCGGAGTTGCCAAGAAAATCCACAACTTGGAATCACCATCTTGCGACACGCTAGCCACAGGACTGTTAGAAACAACCTCCCAGTGCTGAGGAGCTAAAACCGATAAGGAGAAAGTAGCCTTGAGATTTGGTTGATCAAAACATGGGTACATCTTGCGAATGTGTGCGGTCTCCCCTTGTGAGTACAAGTAAGTTTCATTATCAACGGGATCAATTGACTTTTGGAGTCCTTCCCCATTTTTGGAGTAGTAAGTTTCAACTTCAATGACGAGGGCGTTCTCACTTTGAAGATTATTCAGATAGATGGTCTGACCATCGAAGCCATTGGTGTCGACGGGGGAGCCGTTCAAAGTTGCTGAGATAACTCGGACTGCAACTGCATCGATAAAGGAGTTATAACCCGTTTGGTTGCACGAAAACGTGACGGTGGTGCGCGCGAAGAAAGTCTCCCCAGTACCGGTAACGTCGAGAAAAACTTCATAGCTTTCTATAGAGATGTGGTTAGAACGTTCCAGGGCTTCGGTACGTGAAATATTGATACCAGGCATTTTTTCTCAGACTCCCGTTGTGATTAGGCTTACTCTCTTAGTTGTAACACGAAGTGTAGGAAGGAGGTTACAAGATGATTGAGCGTCCCGATAATCGAAGTTACAAATTGCGCGGAGATCGCCAAACTCTGGCTCAAGCAAACGCTTATAAACGAAATTGGGAGATATTTGGAATCGAATTGAAAGGTCAAATTGATCCGCTCAACATATTCCCCGATAGAACCTCGCAGATCATGGAGATTGGAACAGGAATGGGAGAAGGAACAGCCATCATTGCACAATCCTTTCCGGAGTGCGGTTTTATAGGAGTCGAGGTTCACAAACCTGGATTGGGAGCGTTACTCGGTCACATCGAGAAACTTGGCATTTCTAACCTACGTCTAATCGAAGAGGACGCGCACATAATCCTGCGCGACCATTTTGCTGATGAATCTTTTGATGCCTTCCATCTTTTTTTCCCTGACCCATGGCCCAAGCATCGGCATTGGAAGCGTCGAATTATTCAAAAAGCGTTCCTACAGCTCATTCATCAGAAATTGAAAGTTAACGGATACATACATATTGCAACCGATTGGGTGCCTTATGCTGAACGGATGGAAGGCGCTTTCAAAGAGAGCGATCTTTTCGACGGCGGGGTGATTGAACGTCCAAATTGGCGCCCCTTAACCAAGTTCGAAGTTCAAGGAATTAGAAAAGGTCATAAAATAGTGGACCTCAAATTTTTTCGAAGGGGCTAGATCTCGCCCTCATTTTCATATTGTGTGATGAGCGCAATACGCCGTATATGTCGATCATCATATGTGAATTGAGTTGTAAGAAATAAAGTAACGAGTGATAGCGCCTCTTGTTCGGTGTGCATGCGGCCACCTATGGCCATTACATTGGCATTATTGTGCTCACGGGCAGCGATCGCAGTTGCCTCATTCCAGACTAGCGCTGCACGCACTCCTCTTACTTTATTAGCCGCAATCTGTTCTCCATTGCCTGAGCCACCAAGCACAATTCCTAGAGAGTCGGGTTCGGCGGCCGTGGCAATCGCTGCAGGGATGCAAAAGATCGGATAGTCATCTTGTGGATCCAGAATGTGAGGACCGTGGTCAATCACAACGTGACCAAGCTCAGATAAATGGGAGACGATCCTGTTCTTGAAATCAAGCCCTGCATGATCACTGCCGATATGGATTCGCATGCCACTATCTTCTCAAAAAAAAAAGTGAGCCCTCACCATTTCCGGCGAGGGCTCAACTCATAATTAATTGCTAGTCATTACCCTGGGAATCAGAGCCGACCGAAGGAGCACCGACTTGGGTGTTGTCACTTTGATCGCCCTGATCATCTGTGTTAGAGATCGAAGGCGGGTTTCCTTGAACTCCTTGATTGGTCATATCTCCCTGGGCGTCAGATCCGTTTAGATCTGGGCCATCGCTGTCGTCATCGCCGGCGCCTGTTATTCCACTGATGGATGGCCTAGGTGGAGTCGCTGTTGTGAGAGCAGCGCTTATGGCGTCAGACTGGGCTTGCGTGATTGTTCCGGCTTTGACTAGATCTGCCAAAACTGTTGTGATTGGATCAACCTGGCCAATCATCGGCATTGCAGAAGATGCAAAGTGGCTTGTTGATGTTGAAAGGAAGTGCCCATTCACTTTAGCGACAAAATGTGAAGGGTGGGTTGAGGCGGTTGCAACGCCAATTCCTGCTACTGAAATGGCGCCAATAATTCCTGCGACCATTAATGGCTTTCTTGCTTTCATATTTTTCCCCTTAAAATTGTAGGTTTCTTTGATTCGGCTTGTTCTTTAATGCTCCACAACCACTTAAAGTTAGTTAATTCTTTTACCACTGATAAGCGAGCCCCCCCATTTTTGGCGAGGGCTCGTCAATCTATTTATTCTTAGTTATTTGCTCCAGCTGGTGGAGTAACTGATGGAGTTGATGCTCCTCCAGGTAATCCGAGTGGACCATGGTGTCCGTGATGACCCATTCCACCCATTCCAGGTGCAGCATTTACAGCAGCGGTAACTGCGGCTGTGAGCCCTGCAATCAAGCTGGTTGCCTGTGCTTGAGTGATCTTTCCTGCAGTTACTTTCGCATTAATGTTTGTTGTTTCAGATGCAACGAGTGCAGTAATCAGTGATGCGGTCTTGGCTCCAGCAATCGTTGAAAGTGATTGACCAGCAGCGAAATCAGTTCGGAGTTGAGCGGTTGTGACTCCGAGCGTAGTCGTAATGATGGTGAGATCATTTTTGAAATTGATTCCCATTCCCCTGCCGCCTATGTCAGGACCGTCGTTTTCTCCTGGACCGCCAGCACCTCCACCAATTGATGGTTTTACTGACATTGCAGCTTTGAGAGCTGCCGTGATTGCGTCAGATTGTGCTTGAGTGATTGTTCCCGCCGTTACTAGAGCGGCAAGTACGTGTGTTAGTGGATCAACGTGACCCAGCATTGGCATGTTTGATGAAGCAAAGTGATTGGTGGCTTTTGAAGCCGGATGCATGGTGTGTGTAGAAGCTACGGCAATTCCGACACTTCCGAATGACATGGCTACGATAAGTCCTGCAGCTATTAGCGGTTTTCTTGTATTCATTACTCTCCCTCTTGCGATTGCAGGTTACCCTGAATCGGATCGTTACGAATGCCCTAACATCCGTATGAGAGGAGATAACTCTTAGACTCTTAAAAAGTAGGGGTATAGCGCTGAGAGCAGCGTGGGAGTTTTTTAAATAATTAGTACAAAATCTCGGGTGGATTCTCTCACTGTGCGTTAAAAAGAACCATAGGTTTAAGACTTCCAATTATTTCTCAGCATTCTCACAATTTACTGATGTGTCCAAACCGTGGATACCCATACCCCGTTAGGGGGAGTCCATGAAAAATGCGGAGAGAAGTAAAAAAATTTCCATCCTGATGATCACAATTCTTGCCTGCACTTTCGTATCTTTTTCGGATGCTTCCTTTGCTGCCTCGACGCCTAAAAAATTTCATAAGGCAGGACGCGCAACAACCACAGTTGCTAACACAATTCACAATGGGAAAGGCGCACCGTCGAATCAATTAGGAATTGACGGAGATTTTTATATTGACACCCTTAAATTAGAACTTTACGGCCCAAAGGTGCAGGGACACTGGCCATTTCCAGTGTCCCTCAAAGGCCCTGCAGGCACGAATGGAATTGATGGCAAGCCTGGTGCTAATGGGACAGATGGCAAGAGTGGAACTGTAGCTGCCAAGAGTTCAATCCCTGGTGCTACTGGACCGCAAGGTCCTAAAGGTGAGCAAGGAGCGCAAGGAGTTGCCGGACCGCAAGGAATTCAAGGGCCAATTGGTTCGGTCGGACCCGCCGGACTCGTCGGAGCAACGGGGGATCCAGGTTCTGCCGGCGCAACTGGCCCTTCTGGCGCAACTGGCCC
>JAYTQV010000042.1:0-27917 GCA_043746515.1 Actinomycetes bacterium
AGTAGTTGGTGATCGCGATTTGTCATATCCCATGGAACGTTCACCTGTACGGCAATTGCAACATTTATTGGCCACGGCGCTTGGGCAGCCTGAGGAACCGTAACTCGATCAATTCCACCCCCCGAGATGTAGAGGAGCCCATTGGGTGTTTCAACGTGGTTGCATAAAATTGCCGAAATTTCCATAAATCACACGGTACTCCAGCATGGGTAGGATTCTCATGTTGTTCGAACAAATTATCGCCTCGGTGGCTCAGTGGTAGAGCAGCCCACTCGTAATGGGCAGGTCGCCGGTTCAATCCCGGCCCGAGGCTCCAGTAACAAGCGCTGTCAGAGTACGCTGTTAGGCATCTAATTAATGTAATGGGAGTTCTACTTGCTCACTCAGATTTTGAAGAGATACCTGCGTCCCTACCGCAACCAGGTTTATCTCATCTTGCTCATGCTTCTCATTCAGGCGATCGCCAGCCTTTACCTGCCAAATCTCAATGCAGACCTTATTAATAATGGAATTGCCAAAGGTAATGTCGGGTATATCTGGCATATCGGTACAATCATGCTGGCCTCATCTGCTCTTGTTCTCGGAGCATCAATTTGGCTAGCTTATCTTTCGGCTCGGGTTGCAATGGCATTTGGACGTGATTTAAGGAGCGCCGTTTTCATTGCCGTTGAAGGATTTTCCGCTCGGGAGCTGAATAAATTCGGAGCACCGTCACTCATTACTCGAAATACAAATGATGTACAACAAGTTCAACTCGTCTTATTTATGGGATTTACAATGATGATTGGTGCGCCGATTACTGGGATTGGTGCCATCATCATGGCGATCCGTTCGAACATTCAACTCTCATCTCTACTTCTAGTTGTACTCCCCGTCATGTCGATACTGATCGTTCTTCTCTTGCGTCGCATTGTCCCTGCATTTAGAGTGATGCAAATCAAGATCGATAAAATTAATTTAGTTTTAAGAGAGCAAATTGCCGGAGTGCGCGTGATTCGCGCCTTTGTTAAAACCCGTCAAGAGGAGTCTCGATTTGCCGACGCTTCTTTGGATTTGATGCAATCACAACTGAAGGTAACTCGCACTTTCGCGGTGATGTTCCCATCACTTTCTATGATCTTGAATCTCTCCTCCGTTGCAGTAATTTGGTTTGGTGCGAAATTAATTAACTCAGGCCACCTTCAAATAGGCAATATGACTGCCTTTTTGAGTTACATCATGTTGATTCTAAGTAGTGTGATGATGGCGATTTTTATGTCGCTACAAATTCCGCGTGCCGCAGCATGTGCTGAACGAATTCAAGAAATATTAAGTACCCAATCTTCTGTAATTGATACTGTGACTCCAATTAACCCTATTCAACGAAAAGGGTTAATTGAATTTCACAATGTTGAGTTTAGATATCCTGGTGCGGAACACCCAATTCTTAGTGGAATAGAATTTACTGCTAGACCTGGTGAATTTACGGCAATAATTGGATCAACTGGATCTGGGAAATCTACGCTTTTAAATCTCATCCCTAGATTTATCGACGTTACTGGCGGTGTGGTGAAGTTAGACGGTGTAGATGTGAGAGACCAAGCACTTGAATCTCTATGGGCGGAGATAGGGTTGGTGCCTCAAAGATCCTTGCTCTTTGGTGGAACTGTTGCGCAAAATCTACGTTACGGAAGGAGCAACGCCTCTGATGAGGAACTTTGGGAAGCGCTCGATATTGCGCAAGCACGAGATTTTATTGAAGCGCTTCCAGACAAGTTAGATTCGCGAGTAGCTCAAGGTGGAACTAATTTTTCAGGAGGACAGCGCCAAAGACTCTCGATTGCAAGGGCGTTAGTCAAAAAGCCACAAATTTTGATTTTTGATGACTCATTTAGCGCTCTTGATTACACCACCGATGCCAAGTTGAGGAGTGCTTTACTGGGGGCCGTCGGACACACCACAATGATTGTCGTCGCTCAACGCATCTCCACCATTTTGCAAGCGGATCAGATAGTAGTTCTTGACGAAGGAAAGATAGTTGGCATTGGTAGCCATTTCGAACTTATGAAGAAGAGTGCTACTTATCAAGAGATCGTTCTTTCGCAGTTAAGTCCCGAGGAGGCGGTCTCATGAGCCAGAGGACTCCTTCAAACCCTTCGAGTGCTCGTCCGCCTGTAACGAGTCAAGCGGGTCGAGGTGGTCCGATGGCAGGGATGATCGGTGGACCTACACAAAAATCAAAGGATTTTAAAGGATCATTACGGAGATTGTTGCGAGAAGTTGGCGAAGAACGAAAAACACTTTATGCGGTCTTCGCTCTCATCACTATCGCGGTTACTTTGGGCTCACTCGGTCCCAAGATTTTAGGACACGCTACAAATCAGATTTTTTACGGCTTTTTAGGGCATAAATTCCCGGCCGGTCTTACTAAGGCTGAAGTTGTCGCTGGTTTACGCACAAAGGGTGAGAACACTTTGGCAGATGTAGTTAATAAGAGTGGGGTCATTCCGGGAAAAGGAATTGATTTCACAGCGGTAGCACATTGGATCTCTTTAGCAATTGGTTTATACATCATCTCCTCATTATTCCTTTGGCTGCAGCAATATTTAATGGCTGGAGTAACTCAAAAGACGGTATTTAGATTGCGACGTCTTGCAGAGGAAAAGATCGGACGACTTCCATTGAGTTACTTCGATACTACATCGAGGGGAGATTTACTCTCCCGCGTCACTAATGATGTAGATAATATTTCAACTTCAATGCAACAGGGTCTATCACAAATATTGAACTCGCTACTGACTGTTCTTTCTGTTCTGATCATGATGATTTGGATTAGCCCACTGCTTGCAGTTGTTTCCCTTATTGCAATTCCACTCTCAATGTTTGTCTCAGTTCGAATTGCGAAAGCATCTCAGAAACAATTTATCGCACAATGGGATTGGACTGGAAAACTCAACGGACATGTAGAGGAAATGCACACCGGGGCAGCGCTAGTCAAAGTCTTTGGTAGGCGGAAACGAGCGATTGAAGATTTCGGAGTTTTGAATGAGAATTTAAATGATTCTTCATTCAATGCTCAGTTTATGTCGGGGATTATCATGCCCTCTACTACCTTTATTTCAAATCTCATCTATGTGGGTATCTCGGTTTTGGGTGGATATCGTGTTGCAACGGGAGCGATGTCATTAGGAGATGTTCAAGCCTTTATTCAGTATTCCCGCTCCTTTGGAATGCCACTCGCTCAAATTGCTGGACTGATGAATACTGTGCAATCGGGCGTGGCTTCGGCCGAGCGGCTCTTTGAACTTCTCGATGCACCAGAAGAGGCACCGGATCGATCTGCGAGCATTCCGGTAAGTAAAGTCACTGGTGCAATTTCATTTAAGGATGTCTCTTTTAGATATAAGGAAGATCAATCCCTGATTGAACATTTCAATCTTGAGGTAAGACCCGGCGAGACGGTGGCAATCGTTGGTCCTACGGGGGCTGGCAAAACTACTCTTGTAAATTTAATTATGAGGTTCTACGAGATTAATAGTGGCCACATCACTCTTGATGGGGTTGATACCCGTGATATCACGCGTGATGATTTGCGGCGACAATTTGGAATGGTGCTACAAGATACTTGGCTCTTCTCAGGTTCAATTCGAGAAAATATCGCCTTTGGCTCTGTAAACCCTACTGAGACGTCAGTCATGGAAGCGTCACAGGCAGCCAACATTGATCACTTTATTCGTGGTTTACCAGGTGGCTATGAATCGCTATTAACAGATGAAAACTCCTCCGTTTCTAATGGCGAACGTCAGCTGCTCACCATTGCCCGAGCATTTATGGCCGATCCAGCGGTACTCATTTTGGATGAAGCAACTTCATCGGTGGATACGAGAACCGAAGTGCTGGTTCAGCACGCGATGACAAGATTACGAATGGGCAGGACTAGCTTTGTAATTGCCCATCGACTTTCCACCATTCGCGATGCTGACACTATTCTTGTCATGGACAAGGGATCTTTGATCGAACAGGGTAATCACGAGGAGTTAATGGCTGCTCGCGGATTCTATTTCGATCTTTACGCCAGCCAATTTGACTCCGCAGTTTCTGAGTAAAACTCTCGCTATCAGATTGTCTAGGCTGTAGGGTCTGCCAACAACTAACTCCGTGCGGTAATCCGCGCCCCTTTCCATCTGGAGGTTCATACGTGGCCGAAGCAGCTGAAAAAGATAATAAATTAATTCCTAATGCACTAGGGCTGTTTGAATCTTCGATTATGGGAATCGCGGGTTCTGCCCCAGCATATTCAATTGCAGCAACGACAGTCACGCTGGCAATAACCGTAGGACTCTTTGGACCAGGTGAACTCTTTTACTCGGGTATCGCCATGTTTGGGGTTGTTGTCGCATTTCAATACATGGGAAAAATTCGACCAAATGCTGGTGCCACTTATACGTGGGTTAGAAACGCACTACATCCTATTTTGGGGTACTTGGCTGGCTGGTCATTGGTGACCGCATCTATTATTTTCGGTCTAGTTTCCACAGTCCCTGCTTCAACTAGCCTTCTCTCTCTGTTCACAAATAATCAAAAGACTGTAAGCAACGTTCATTGG
Organism: Actinomycetes bacterium; assembly: GCA_043746515.1. Classification (GTDB taxonomy): domain Bacteria; phylum Actinomycetota; class Actinomycetes; order Nanopelagicales; family Nanopelagicaceae; genus PALSA-747. The sequence goes on from JAYTQV010000042.1 coordinate 4,586, forward strand.
ACCACGCTCATTGGAGCACTCATATTTATATTTATGGTTGCGATCATCGCTTATGGAATAAAATTTACAGCAAAAGCTCAAGTGGTAATGACTGTCGTCGAACTCGGACTCCTCTGGCTCTTTGACGTTGTTGCGCTATTTCACCATCCACACGCCCATCGTTTCGATTGGAGTTGGTTCTCATTTAATCAGATTAAGGCCTATGCAATTCCTGCTTCCGCCATAGGGGGAACAAATCCTTTTAACACAAAATATGTCATCGCTCACGGCTTAACTGCGGTTCTCATTGGTGCAGTCTCTGGAGCTTTCTTTTATTGGGGTTGGGATGTTACAGCTAACCTAAATGAAGAGACTAAAGATGGAGAAACTACTGCTGGTAAGGGAGGAGTTTTTGGAATCTTCTTTGTTTTCTTTACTTTCCTATTTACTCTAATTGCCATCAACATGGTTTTAAGTGATGCAACCTTAGCTTCAAGTGGCAGTATTTTAAGTGATTTTGCGGCCGTGCTTATTCCTGGTTGGTTCGGAAAGTTTATTGTCGTGTCAGTTTTACTTTCTACCGTAGCAACAATTGAGACGCAGATGATTCAAGTAACGCGCACACTCTTTTCAATGGGAAGAGATAATTCAATGCCTAAATCTTTCGGAGAGGTACATCACAAATTCCGAACACCATGGAATGCCACCTTATTCACATCCATTTTCGTAGTGTTGTTCTTTATTGGTTCGCAATTTATCGGGAAGGTAAGTGAGATTGCACAAGCAGGTGTGGCAGCAATTGGAATTCAAATCTGCTTCTATTACGCGTTGGCTGCAATCTCCGTGATGGTTCTATACCGAGGGTATTTAACTCGAGATTTTAAAACCGCGTTATTGGTTGGAGTCTGGCCGGCACTCTCAGGAATTTTTCTAATCGCAGTCCTATTCAAGGTTATTCCGACCTTAAGTCATTTAGCGCTTTGGGTTGGTGTTGGAACTATAGCTCTAGGTGTTATACCGATGTCGATCTACTGGATGCAAGGTTCTAGTTACTTTAAGGCACCAACAAAGGAAGAACGCCGGGCGACTCTTTGGGAGTTTGAGGAGAAATCACATTAGATGTAAAGTAGTAGATTTTAGAAAGGGCGACATTTGGCGCGATCAAAAGACCGCCTAGATATTGGTCCAGTTGCTTTCCTTGTAGCGGGATTAATGTTTATGGAGTTTCTAGATGGAGCGATCCTTCCTACGGCTGCTCCAACAATTGCCCGTGCATTCCATGTACTTTCGGCTCAAATTGGAATCTGTGTTACCGCATATATGGTGACGATCGTTGTACTCATTCCTTTATCTGCCTGGTTGACAGATAAATTTGGAGTGAGAAAAGTTTTGTTCTCCAGCATTGTGATCTTTGTGGTTGGTTCACTCCTTTGCGCCGTAAGTAATAATTTATTTGAATTGACCTCAATGCGAATTCTCCAAGGCATAGGGGCTGCAACAATGGTTCCTATTGGGCGCCTCACTCTCATGCGTTCTGTGGGCAAAGCACAAATAATTCAAGCGATCTCATATTCAGTCTGGCCCGCCTTGGCGGCTCCAGTGATAGCGCCGGTTCTCGGGGGGTTCATCATTGCTCATGCATCTTGGCGGTGGATCTTTATCATCAATCTCCCGATTGGGATTGCCGCCCTAGTAATTGGATTAAAGATAATTCCGCACATCCCCGGTGGAAAGGTTCAACGGCTTGATTGGACGGGTTTTTATGGCTCCTCCTTGAGTTTGGGACTATTGGTATTTGGGGCTGCTAATTTAGGGGCACCGCACATCAACATACCAATTACCGCTATTTTGTTAGTAGGTGGTCTGACTATTGGGATTCAAACTCTTCGTCGCATGAAGAGAGCCACTCATCCGCTCGTAGATCTCTCGGTACTTAAAATTCAAACGTTCCAATTGAATAACGTCAGTGGTTTGCTCTTTAGGGTCGCTCAAAATACTGCACCATTTGTTTTACCATTGCTATTCCAAGATAAATTTGGTTGGAGTGCGCAGCGGGCAGGAGGGGTCCTTTTCTTCTACATGTTGGGAAATCTAGGCTTCAAATTATTCACAACTCCAATGATGAGAAGGTTTGCCTTCAAGCCTCTTATCTTGTTCTGCACATTCACAAGCATCCCATTGACTCTTATGTTAAATTTCCTGAGCTCATCGATTCCATTTGTGTGGTTAGCGGCGCTACTTGTAGCAACTGGTGGAATCCGCTCCCTTGGGATGACCCTGTACAACACGATCACTTATTCCGATATTGATCAGGAAAATATGACTCATGCTAATACCCTGGCGAATATGACTCAACAATTATCATCCGTTCTAGCGGTAGCGGTTGCGGTGGTTGCCATCAATGCAGGGAGAGCCTGGTTAGGCGCTTCTAATCAATTTGGTCTTGCTTTTTATGTCGCGGTGGGTGCATTAGTCATCTCTTTGCGACTGGTATTTAAACTTCCAGATTCGGCAGGAGAGTCTCTCCGAAATTAGGCGTAGGCTGACTGCGTGCGAATCTTAAGACTTCAATTAGCGATATTTATCGCAAAAGTCGTGAGTCGGATCTCTAAATCACTTGGTCACAAAGGCGAAACTCTCCCTGGTCGTATTCTGCTTACTATTGAACCCGAGGCTATCTCTCTGCTGGCGCAGAATAAAGAGGTAATTCTGATTTCTGGGACCAACGGAAAGACTTCAACCACTAAAGCTGTTGCGGCCATAATTTCACAGCTAGGAGAAGTAGCAACGAGCACTTCGGGTTCAAATCTGGCCTGGGGAGTAGCAAATGCCTTGATCTCATCGGCTCCCTATGCGGTGCTTGAGATTGATGAACTGCACCTTCCAGCAATAATTGCTCAAACCGATCCCACAGTTGTGTTATTGCTAAACCTCACTCGAGATCAACTTCATCGCATGCACGAGGTTAAACGCGTAGCCGATCGTTGGCATGTTGAATGCGCTGAGGCCACAAATACGGTATTTGTTGCAGATATCGATGATCCTTTCATCAATTACTCCATTGTGAACGCCACCAACGCTGTGAGAGTTTCTTTTGGAGGTCGATCACATCCAGACGGATCAGTCTGCCCACGTTGTGGAGCTTACTTAACATGGTTACTTGGTAATTATTCATGTACATGTGGCCTTACAAATAAGATTAGCGAGATCAAACTCAAAAAGGGTACAGCAGCCCATAGAAATGCCGCCTTAGCAAATATTGTTGGTGAAATTGTTGGTGCGCAGCCAATTGAATTTAGTGAGGAACAACTTGAACGTTCCGTTATTAAAGTTTTCGGCGAGAAACGGGTTAATTTTAGGTTAACTAAAAATCCTGCCTCTTGGACTGAGGCTCTAAAAGCGGAACTCCATGAGGATGTAATTTTAGTTCTTAATGCGCGACAAGTTGATGGAATTGATACCTCTTGGCTTTGGGATGTCTCATTTGCAGCGCTCAGGGGACATCGAGTTATCGTATGCGGTGAACGCGCGTTAGATATCGCATATCGAATATATGTAGAAGGAGTCCAATCACAGACAGTTGAGACATTTGAGCAGGCTCTCTCGCTGACCGAGGGATTTGAAGTTAGCGTTCTCTCTGCCTACACAGCATTTTTTGAATTGGTGATGTGATGCTAGAGATTATTCGTATACATAACGAACTTCTGGGGACTTATGGCGACCGAGGCAATGCAGATGTACTCAAATTCCGAGCAGGCTTGCATAAGGTAAGGGCGAGAATTACTGATATCTCTTATCTAGAACCTTTACCTAAAACAGGAGATATATATTTACTTGGTGGCGCAGAAGATGCGGCCCAGTTACTTTCGTTGTTAGCGTTGCGAAAAGGGTCGGTGCTTGCGCGTGCGGCAAACAAAGGTGCTGTAGTGCTTGCGATATGTGCAGGATTTCAAATATTGGGTTCTAAATATGTAACTCGTGAAGCAGAGATTGCTGGCCTTGATTTATTAGATGTATCAACGGTGCCCGGAGAGAGACGACTGGTGGGGGATATTGCGATTGCGAGTGAGCTCTTTAAATTACCACTTACTGGATTTGAAAATCACGGAAGCGTTACACATTTAGGTGAAGGCGTGAAGCCTTTCGGTAAGGTTATTCAGGGTAACGGGAATGGAGTTGCCGGAGTTGATGGTGCGATCTTTCAGAATGTCTTTGGGACCTACCTACATGGACCTGTACTGGCGCGTAACCCCGAATTTGCAGACTTGATTTTAGAAAGGGCGCTAGGAGCACCATTGCCCGCAGTCGTTGATGAGTTGGCGGAGCGCTATGCCTCCTGGCGAAGATCGTTGGTTTCATAGGTTACAATTAGGTGTTGCATCCGCAACATAACTCATAGAACCTCTGTTTTACTCTATAAACAAGTTCGTTTGCGAGTCTTACGTCAGTACTAGCTGATAAGCACCACGAGACACGCATCTATGTCTCGATTGGTATAACAATGTCCACGTTTCGTAATTTAGGTGTTACTCCTGCGCTCTGTCAGGCTCTTGAAGATGAGGGCAAGACCTCCCCATTCCCTATTCAATCCGCAACACTTCCTGACGCCATCAAGGGTCGGGATGTACTAGGTCGTGGCCAAACTGGCTCGGGAAAAACCCTCGCCTTTGGATTAGCAATGCTCACTCGCCTTAATGGTCGTACCGCCAAACCCCACAAGCCACTTGGATTGATCCTTTCACCAACTCGCGAATTAGCAGTTCAGATCAATGATGTCATTGCACCTCTCGCTCGCAAAATCGGGCTATCATCTCAAGTAGTTGCTGGCGGACTCTCCTATATTGGCCAAATTCAAGCGTTAAAACGCGGGGTACCAGTAATTGTCGCAACCCCAGGACGCCTCATGGATTTACTTGAAAAGAAACATATCGATCTCTCAGATGTGATGATCACCGTTCTTGACGAAGCGGATCAAATGGCAGATATGGGATTCTTACCGGTTGTAAAAGAGATTCTCTCTCTCACACAAGAAGGCGGTCAGCACCTTTTGTTCTCAGCCACACTTGATCGTGATGTCGACTCTATTGTGAAGCGTTTTCTTAAAGACCCAATCACTCACTCTTTAGAGAACGAGAAATCCCGTTCTGTTGATATGACTCACCACCTATTGCTTCTGGATCAGCAACATAAAGACGAGATCTCTTCACAAATCGCGGCACGAGATGGTCGCACAATTTTCTTTGTTCGAACCAAACACGGCGCAGATAAACTCGCTGAAAAGATGTTGCGCAGCGGTGTACCTGTTGGAGTACTCCACGGTGGAAAATCTCAAGGTCAACGCACTCGTGTGCTTAAGGCTTTTAAGGATGGTCGCGCCTCAGCTCTTGTCGCCACAGATGTAGCAGCTCGAGGAATTCACGTGGATGACGTATCACTCATAGTGCATGTCGATGCCCCAGCAGATCACAAGGATTATCAACACCGCTCTGGGCGTACAGCTCGCGCTGGGGCTACTGGGACTGTCGTAACTCTCGCGACCCACAAGCAGAAGAAAGCGATCTTTGGTATAACCAACCGCGCCGCGGTTAAATTAATTGAGAACCAGGTACGTCCTGGCGATGCCAAGCTACAGGAGATCACGGGAGCTCAAGAGCCATCTGGTATTCCGATTCAGGTAGAGGCAGAGAAACCATCTCGCAATGATCGCAAACCTGGTAGTCGCAGTCGTTCCAACGATCGTGGCAACCGCGATGGTAATTTTAAATCTCGTAAATCCGGTGGCGGTCGCTTTGAAAGCCCAGCAAAAGCCGAAGGTGTAGAGGTAGTTCGTGTGGCACGAGAATTTCAAGCGCCACGTGAAGAGCGTCGTGCCACGACCGAACGGCCATTTCGATCTGCTCCCAAGAAGTGGGAAGAGAAGGCACGTGAATCGCGAACACGTGATGAAGGCTCCGCTACTGCTGGAAACCGCGGTCGTGTAGAGACGACTTTCAGTGCTCCAGGAAGACCCGCTAAGAAGGCACCCAGAATGCCATTAGAGAAGCGAATTGCTTTGGAGAAAGCAGAATCTCGTGCTCGCACTGGCAAACCCGGCGCTCCTAAGAAGTTTGCTAAGTCAGGCGGAAAATTATTCAAAACTACCAGCAAACCAAATCAGGCTAAACGAGGTTAATCACTCGATCAAACTTTTTAAGTATTTCATCAATTCCTAATTGCTTGATGAGATAGGAGTTATCTGTAATCTGCAATTTTCTTGGCAGAAAATTCAATACTTGTTCTACTGTAAAAGCTAAAGTAAAGGTGCGACGTTGAGGTGCTACCGAGCGTAGAAGAGCTTGATCTTTAGCAGAAAGTTTCTTTACATCAGATCCGTCTATAGAAATTGATCCTTGATCTGGTTGCAGTAATCCACCAATTAATTGAATCAACGTGCTCTTTCCCGCTCCATTGGGACCGGTGAGTAAAATTGATTCTCCGGCAGATATCTCTGCAGAAAATTCTTTGTAAATCTGATGGTCTCCCCTAGAGAAAGAGATTGACTTTATATCAATCATTACTTACCCAAGAGGCTCGCTTTACACGGAGTAAAATAATGAGTGTTGGTGCTCCCAATAGCGATGTGAGCAATCCAAGTGGAATCTCATTTAGAGTAAAGAGGGTACGTGATAAGAAATCAGCGAGTAGCAACACGATCGCTCCAATTAAAGCACTTAGCGAGAGCATCCGGCGATGGGCTGGCCCATTAAGTAGGCGAACAATGTGCGGCACGAGCAAGCCTATAAAGGCGATAGATCCAACTGCACTCACTGACGCGCCTACTAAAAAAGCCAACCCTACGATTGCATAGAGTCGCAACCTCACAGGGTTTACCCCCATGTAGTGGGAAGAACCCTTCCCGAGTGAGTAAATGTCTAAACGCCTAGAGATGAGAAAAGAAATGATGATTCCAATTTCTATGTATGGAGCGATCATGCCCACCGTCGTATTGTTGAGGAGTGTTAAGGATCCAAAATCCCAGAATGTTATTGATTGAATCCCTGGCTTTGGAGACATAGAGATCAGCAGCCCCGCCATTGAAGTCAAAATCGCAGAAATCGCTATACCAGTGAGAAGAAATCCAAACCCTTTGCCAGGCGCTACCCACTGCACCAGAAGTGCTGTAATGATTGCTGCTAAAATAGCCGACGCGACATTTGCTCGCGTTCCATAAATCGAGGCCCCCGAGGAGATCAGGACGATCGTTCCCAGGGTGGCACCACTAGATAATCCAATAAGTGTTGGTTCAGCCAATGGATTGCGGAAGATTCCTTGAGCGATCGCCCCAGCAACGCCTAAACCCGCTCCAATAATTACTGCACCTAAAGCTCTAGGGAAACGTACCTGCCAGACTGTTGTGGCATCAGCACCCTGCTTGCCAATCAGGGAGAAGATTGAACTATGTAATTTCACGATACCGATATCGAGTGAAAGCCAAAATAGTAGAAGTAGTAGCGCTAACCCACAGCCGTATATAGCTACCTTCTTCATAACTTAGATGCTGCAATCAGGAGTGGACGAAGCGCCTTAGCCATAGGAATTGTGCGCGGACCAAACGAGAGTAAAAGAGAGTCATCAACGGTGACTATACGTTTATTTTTACCGGCCGAGGTTTGAGCTATTCCAGGGATTTGTACCAAACCAGAAATTCCACCCACGGAGACCAAACCCTTTGACATTAGAAGTAGAACATCTGGTTGCAACGTGATGAGCTCTTCTGCCGTGAGGGCGTTGAAAGGGTTTTTCAATGTGCTCGCCCCTACGTCAATAAATCCATCTGCTTTAAGAATTGAATCCGCTCCCGAACCTAGTCCGCCAATGAGATAGATGGAAGCGGTACCACGCAGATAGAGGAAAGCCACTTTGATGTGAGTTTTAGGAAATTTCAGTGCTGAAATTTGGGCTTCTAAAATATGTCCAGCCTTTGGCACCCCCAAGGTGCTAGCGATTAACCTCTCCTTTGGGTAGATGTCAGCAAGAGTAAATGCACTTGGAACACTTACCAGCTTTATCCCAGCTGATTTCAGTATTGAGAGTGCAGTAAGGGGAGATGTATTGGAATCAATGAACACCAAATCTGGATGTTGAGAAAGCACGGCTTCCGCAGAGACTTGCATGCCTGACTCATCAATCGGGATCGATTTTAAGGAGGGTAGGGTAGAAGCAACATCTCTTCCAACTAATATATTTTTGTACCCTAAGGAGGCGATGATCTCTGCCGCACCATTCGCTAGTGCAACGACGCGTTTGTACCGTGCCACCTCACCACTGTGCATGATTGGAAGTGAGATTTGGCTTGCATTTATACCCGACACTGCAGCAGAGACTGTCGGAGAATGCGAGAACAAAAGAGCAAGGCTCATGAATGCAGTGCCTAGCTTCGATCTCACAACGGTATTCTCGCATCTACTTTTCCGACACGGGGAAGAAAGTTATCAGAGTGAAATAATGCGAAATCTTCTACATTTACTTAATGAAATCAAAGTTTGCAGTAGCGCTCATAGTGCTGCTAACCCTTGGTATCTCTTCCGCGGGGGCCGTAACAGGCCCACATGGAGAGAGACTTACGGCCTCCAAGACTGCTGGTATTAAAAGTGGCCAGAAAATAATAGTTTCCGGTAAAGGTTTTGATACCTCTGTTGGAATTTATGTAGAAATGTGCCAGATAGTTCCTGCTGGCACATTGCCGACAACGTGTGGAGGTGGGGTCAATATGTCAGGCGCAGGCGCAGCTTCATTTTGGATTTCATCCAACCCCCCAAGTTATGGCAAGAATCTGGCAATTGCCTATAAAGCCGGAGGAACTTTTGCAGTAGGCCTCAAAGTTCAACCGTTGATAGGAAAAGCTGATTGTCGCAAAGTGCGATGCGCGATCTATGTACGAGCCGACCACACGAGAACTCAGGACCGTTCGCATGACATAAAGATTCCAATTTCATTTAGTAAGTAAGTAATGTTCAGAAAAAAATCAAAACCTAGAAGAGGAGATATATAGTGAGTAAGAAGAAATTGATTTCAGCTTTAGCAATAACACTTGTACTGGCAGCGGCACCTATTGCTAACGCAAAGGCGATGGTGAATGTTACACCTTCTAAGAACCTCCCTCAAAAAGGGGCAGTAGTAACTTTTAAATTTTCGAAGTTGCCGGCTAAGAATGGTGTATACATCGAAGAGTGTATGGCTCCACGAAAAAAAGGTTGGATTCCAACTGTCTGCGATTCAAGCCAGAGCGCACAAGCATGGGTATCAAATGTAAAGGCAGATGTGGCACAAGGCGCAACCAAAGGCACTGGGAAAATTAAGTTTAAGCCCGTTCCATATTTTACCAATGGTGATTGCGTCCACACGACCTGCGTCTTCTTCATTACGAATGATCACAACGCAGCCGGGGATAAGTCACAAAATCAGACGATTCCATTCACCTTCAAAACTAAATAATTACTGATGTGTAGCCAGAGCTCGAAGCCCAGCTAATGCAAATTTAACTGCGTTGAGGATTTCGAGCTCTGCGTCTAATCCCGCATCGATTCGTATGGATGCGGCATCCGTGACACTGGCCAGAAGCGCGCCGGCTCCCCGCACATCAGCAAATCCGATTTCAGTAAGTGAATTCATGAGTGGTGCCATCATCTGGCGGTGCCCTAGGACAATTTCTTCTTTGCGTTCATCGGGCGTATTTATTGTGTTGAGAGACTTCACCAACATATGGCGTCCATCTGCCACATAACGCAAACTCTCGGTAATCCACATTTCAATACACTGGTAGGGGTTGCGCGCTCCCGAAACTGCTTCTGCGAGCCTACGGGTGTAATAATCAAGTTCTTCCAAAACCAAATCAGCCACGAGATCAGCGCTAGATGCAAAGTATTCGTAGATAGAACTTCTTGCCAGACCCGCTTTTGCTGCAACCGCCGCGACTGTGACGGAATCTGCGCCATTGGCCATCGCTAATCCCATGGCTGCATCTATCAACTGCTGACGCCGGAGCTCTCGGTGGAGTGCGACAGTGGGGGCTTGGATCTTTGGCATAAGTATCACAGTATCTCACCTATTTCTAAGTGGCGATTAGTTGAATATTCAACTATATTGAGGTAGTCGGTTAAATTAGTGAAAGTTAAGGAAAATTATGTCTGATCTACTCCATATAGAGGTTAGTCCAATGGGTGAGCGCTCTATTTCACGCTCCATTTCCAAGGAATTCTTAGATACCTTTAAAGCAAAACAACCTAACGCTGTAATTATCACCCGCGATCTCGATCAGGATCCAATCCCCCATCTCGATGGTGAAACCCTCATGGCTGGATTCACTCCGGAGGAGAGCAGATCTGCAACGATGCAGGCTAAGCACGAATACCGCAACTCTTTGGTCAATGAAGTCAATGCAGCTGCGCACATTTTGGTCTCAACTCCTATGTGGAATTACACAGTCCCATCTGTCCTGAAAGCTTGGATTGACCAAATCATCGTTCCCGGTGCTACGCAGATCACGGGTAAGGTCACAGTTATTATTTCACAAGGTGGTTCATATGCAGAGGGGGCACCTCGTGCCGGTTGGGATTGGCAGACTGGATATTTGAAACAAGTATTTACATCACTTGGTGCAAAAGATATAGAGATAGTCCTATCCGAGTTTGGTCTCGCCGGAGTCGTTCCTGCAATGGCTGATTTCCTAGATCATAAAAACACCTCTATCAGTGCTGCTAAAGAGGCTGTACGGATTAGAGCCGCCGCTTAAACTTCAATGCTTTTTCGTGAAGTAAGTAACCGCGATGACACAACTGCAACAAGTGTCATCGCGGTTCCGCTAATGAGATACGTACTGACTTTGGTATGAGCTGCAGGTACTAACCAATCCAACAAAAGAGCGCCAACTAATTGACCGGTTACGCTATAAAGAATGAAGTTGAGTATTCCAAGGTGCTTAACAGAATATGCACTTACTGCAATGAACACCACCCCGATGGGTCCCCCGAGATAAACCAATATTCCACTAGGCAAGTGTCCGATAGACCCTCCCCGCGCCAGATTAATTATGAGAGCGCAAGTAAGAACAATAAAACCCATTAAGAAATTCACGAATGTAGTCGCAAGAGGTCTGGCTGAAACCACGTTGGTTCGTCCATTAAGAGCTTGTTGAAAAGCTATGACTATCCCAACAGTAATTGCCAAAGCTATAGGAGCGAATTTAAAAGTAGAACTTTGTAATTGTGGAAATACGGCGACTGTCACTGAAGAAAGCGTAACTATTGCGGTTATGGAACGAATCCACGTGATTCGGTGTTTCCCAGAAGGTGAAAGCCCGACAAAATCGACGATTATCGAAGAGAGGGTCTGGCCTCCTACGGTGCAGATAGTAAAGATAGCCACACCAATTATGGGAACCACGCTACTTTGAATGGCAACAAAAAACCCTCCACCCATTCCGCCTATGACTTCCCACTTCTTTAATTTTCGGTTTTGCAGCGCCTCCCAGATATTTTTTAGTCCCTGACGATCTGGGGGATTAAATAGGCAGAAAGCAATGACCACGATCCATCCAGTTGCAAAGGAGATAAGAGCTGCAGCTATGCCATTATGAATATCGGTGGAGAGTTGTCCATTAAGTCGGGATTGAACAGCAGTAAGTGCTCCCACGACCACAGCAAGAATTGCAAATATCAAAGTTATTTACCTTAATTAACGCAAGGAATGCCAGAGCCTAGAACGGCTGTGCCATTTGCTAGATGTGCAAAATTAAACTTCGTGGCTTGAGGTTTTGGAGTTGGTTTGGTTGTGGTTTTCGAGCCAGCACTTGCTCCTGGCGTGGGTGAAGTCGTTACTTTCGGCGCTGGATAGAAGAGATCATGAACAAATTTACGAACTGTAGGAATATTAATTATGTTGACATCTTGACCATTTCGCAACGCATAACCTTCGATGGGCAAAGTGTGGAAAGTAATATGCCCACCTGTAAGCGCTTTGGCCTGAGGTAGAAATCCAAGCACATCCCATCCGGAATCGATAACCACATCTTTCTTGGCCACATCAAGCAAAGATTGCAATTTACTAAGATCACCAAAAATTCCTTGACTTCGGAATTTTGTGATAACACCAGTGATGAAAGCCTGCTGACGATGAGTACGATCGAGATCCCCATTTGGAAGACCGTGCCGCTGACGAACGAATTCTAGGGCTTGTACTCCAGATATAGTTTGTAGCCCCGCTGGAAAGACTCCACCGGAGTATTGAGAATCGTTCACAGCTCGATTAAGGCAGACTTGAATACCCCCAAGTGCGGTTGCGAGGTCATAAAAGCCAACCAGATTTACCTCAGCAAAGTGGTCAATAGGAACGCCAAGTAGGGAGGTGATTGTAGAAATAGTGGCGGCTCGGCCAGCATCCCGACTCTGCTTTTCTCGAATGGGGTTGGCGACGCCTTTTTTTAACAAAGCATTTTCAGAGGTGTATTTTGCCAAGCCGTACGCTTCTTTTATCTTCTGCATTCCCCAGCCCGCAACAGCAACATAATCATCTCTCGGAATCGAGATCGCTACTGCGTTTTTTCCATTGGCTGGAATGTGAATTAAAATCATAGTGTTGGTGTTATACCCACCAATTGCAGAACTAGAACCCACATGCATAAGGTCCAAAAGTTTACGAGGCAAGTCATTTCCATTGTTATCACGTCTGGAATCAAGACCTAAGAGCAGGATATTTACATCGCCTCCAGCAGACTGCTTATCCCCCTTGAGGACATTCGAACGTGGAATCGCGCTACCCGCGGTTTTGTCAAAGAGATAGAAGGAGAATGAGAGGAGAGTTATGGCGACTGAGATGCTCGCCAATACCTTCCGAAAGCGCATGGCGTGAATCTTACAGACTTCTAACAGACTAGAGTTTTCGTATGAATGGTGTTGGCGCTCTAGCGCTGGTTGGATCTGGTGAATATCTCCCAGGCATGGCCAGATTAGAGGGAGATTTACTCACATCAGGTATTCAAAGAGGCGCAAAAAATCATTACATTCAAATTCCTTTGGCGGCGGGCCGTGAAAATCCTGATCGATTGCAATATTGGGAGGAGTTAGGTGCTACTCAAGCCCAACATTTGGGTGCTACTCAAATATTTCTACCTATATTTTCCCGTGCCGACGCTATGCGTGAAGATTTGGCGAAGCTAGTAGAGGGCGCTGCACTCATCTACCTCTCAGGTGGGGATCCCTTTTATCTAGCAACATCTCTCAGAGAAACGCCCGTCTGGGAGGCGATAGAGCGCAATTGGAGGGCTGGAAGTTCATTGGCCGGTTGTAGCGCTGGAGCCATGGCGCTCTCAGGAGATATTCCTAATTTCCGTAAGCAGAGCGCAGTGGGAACGCAAGGTTTAAACCTTCTGCCTCGACTTCGCACGATTCCTCATTACAACAAATTTTTCGGTTGGATTCCAGATAGCGCAGCAAAAGTAATGGTTCGCGCACCAGAAGGAGTCACAGTCATAGGGGTTGACGAAATGACGGCCGCTGTCGCGGGCCTGGACCCACGTAGTAGTTATGAGTCGCAACAATTTGTGGTTCATGGAAGTGGTGCAGTACACGTTTTAAGAGGTCAAGCGACTCATAAGTATCTACACGGGGAACTCATTCAATTTCATTAAACTTTCACCATGGGTAAAAAAATCAATGAATTTAATACCAAATTGGCGGCAAAGATAACTTCAGGTGTTTCTACTATGTGGTGCGCATATATTTTTGCGGCGATCGCCCTCATTTCATTTCCAGCAGCACTTCGCACCGGTGATCTCATCACTATAGTCTCTTGGATCGCTCAAACTTTTTTACAATTAGTACTACTCTCCATCATCATGGTTGGACAAGATGTGGCTTCAGCGTCCGTGGAGCAAAAGATTATCGAAACTCACACTGCATCGTTAGGAGAATTTGAACTGGCTAAGGAAGCTCGACTCCTTAATCAACAAGAGGTTGCAGAATTAAGAGAGATTGCTTCGCAGATACATCAAATACTGCAGGATCTAGAACCAAAAATCACTACATGACCGTTCGATCTACTCTTGGCTATAAGTACATTAAGAGGTTTTATGTAGCGCGCTTCATTTCGAATCTAGGAAATGGTATGGGTCCGATTGCACTTGCATTTGGGATCCTGCATCTACCTCATGGAAGTGCCAAAGAATTAGGTTTTGTATTAGGGGCGATGACAGTTTCGATGCTCTGTGTGCTTCCATTTGGCGGAGTTGTTGCTGATAAGTATGGACGAATCCGCATCTGTGCCATCTCTGACATTCTCGGTGGATTAGTTTTATTAGTTCAAGTCTATTATTTCCATCTTGGCCACGTACCGATTGCGGCGCTTTTAATTTCAAATATCGGGTTTGGTCTCATGTGGGGATTATTCTGGCCTTCGATATCTGGCGTACTGCCCGCAATTTTACCCGAAGAGAAATTCCAGCAAGGAAATGCTATAAATCAATTTATTGGGAATTTCGCCATCATCTTTGGCGCTGCCATAGGTGGTTATTTGATAAACGTGTTTGGTAGTACCGTTGTACTCTTTATCGATGCACTCACATTTATTTTTTCAGGAACGCTCGTAGTCACTTTAAGAAGACTTACACCAACACGTATAAATGCTGAGACTACTTTCCGAGCAGATTTGAGTGAGGGTTGGCGGGTCTTCATCTCTTATCGGTGGATCGTAATCACTGTAGTGGGGTTCTCTTTTTTAGTAATGGTCTGGTCGGGTGCTCAAGATGTACTGGGCCCAGTGATTTCGCTCAAGTATTTTCAGGGTGCGAAATCTTGGGCATTGGTGATTACTGCTGAGTCAATTGGTTATGTTGTCGGTTCACTCATAGGGATACGAGCCAAGATTAGGTACCCCATGCGATTTCTTACTCTCATATCAGTCACCTTGACCATTTACCTACTGCTACTAGCCAAACCTGCACCACTTCTGATTATTGCCTCGGGAGCTTTTGTGTGGGGGATCACTATGGACTTATGGGGCGCACTGTGGGGCACCGCTTTTCAGCGAACTATTCCGCGAGAGGCTCTTTCCAGGGCCTCCGCCTTTGATGGACTGGGAACACTTCTGCTTCGTCCCGTGGGGTTGGCGATAGCGGCTCCGTTAGCGGGCTTTCTAGGTATATCCCACACAATACTCTTCTTCGCAGGCCTTTCACTTTTGGTGATCATGATTATGGTGGTTATTCCGGCGGTCTGGTCAATGCAGTTAGAAGAGCCATTCACAGTGAAATCTTAGGAACACTTGCGTATTCTTTAGGCTTCTCAGTTTTTAATAATGCGAGAGTTTCTACATTATTATTACTTATAAATTTTTTGGAAGGAAGAGCATGAAGATCATCCAGAAGATTAATAGCTTGAGCACAATCTCCAAGCTTTTAATCGGATTTATCGCTGGCGCAACAGTGATTAGCGGGGTGGCTACTGCCGCTAATAGCCTCACGAGTGGAAGCATCGTCTCCGCCTGTGCTGATAACTATACAGGGGCTCTATATGCGAGTACTTCGGGAACCTGTACTGGCCACAGAACGGCTGTGAGTGTTGGAAATGGTTCTATTAAAAACGTTGTTGCAAAGGTTGAACCATCAGTTGTGACTGTGAATGTTTTAGATTCTTCTGGGGCCGGAGATACAGGTTCTGGAGAAATTATTAAATCCGATTCGACTGGTACTTATATTGCAACAAATAACCACGTAGTTGATTCGATTACGGTTCCGGGTAACCAATATTCCCTGACCGTCGACCTAAGCAATGGGATGCACATCCCAGCTACACTCGTGGGTCGCGATATCTCTTATGACTTAGCTGTTATTCATGTGACTACGCCAAATTTGCCTGTGATTACTTTGGGTGACTCGTCCTCGATAGCTATTGGTGATCCTGTCATTGCATTTGGTTCGCCACTTGGCTTGTCAGGAACTGTTACCGCGGGAATTGTTTCATCTCTTAATCGTCCCGTAACAACTCAGAGCACAAATGCAACCACCCAGTCATACGTTGATGCGATTCAAACTGACGCTGCGATCAATCCAGGTAATTCAGGTGGTCCGCTAACGGACTCTCAAGGAGCCATGATTGGTATTAACAGTGCTATCGCTTCCGATGCTTCTACTGGCTCTCAATCTGGATCGATAGGTTTGGGATTTGCAATCCCTGTTAACGAAGCAATACGAACTATTGATGAAATTATTAATAGTCCAACTCATACTTCAACCCGACCGGTTCTCGGTGTCTACTTTGATCAGAACTACACCGGCATCGGAGCAAAAGTCACGCAACTCGTAACCGGTGGCGCAGCTGACAAGGCCGGTATTCCAGTTGGTGCAATTGTTACTAATGTTGGGGGAAGTCGAATCCCAGATGCAGAGACGGCAATTGTTCGAATTCGATCATATGCACCAGGAAGCATTGTCTCCATTACGGTCACTCTGCCATCCGGTGGAAGTAAGGTATTCAGCGTGATCTTGGGTTCAGCTCCTTCTAATTCGTGACAGACTGTAGGTAGTGAATCTACTTAATCTCGAGTCAGTCTCGAAGGCCTTCGATATCCGCCCGCTTTTAGATGGCGTCTCACTCGGCGTCTCGCAAGGCGAGCGGATTGGCATTGTTGGTCGAAATGGCGACGGAAAGAGCACACTTTTAAAGATAATGGCGGGGATGTTAGAACCTGATCAAGGTCGAGTAGCTAAATCAAATGCAGTTCATATTGGCATTTTGAACCAGACCGATAGCGCAGATGCAGGAGTAAGTGTCCGAGAAGTTGTCTTGGGGAATATTCCACTTCACGAATGGGCAAGCAATAGCCGCATTCGCGAAGTACTTAACGGACTCTTTGGTGGCCACAGTGATGAATTACTGGATCGTTCTTTTCACTCGCTATCAGGTGGAGAGCGCAGGCGGGTCAATTTAGCCAAATTACTTGTTGATGATCTAGATTTGATTTTGCTTGATGAACCAACAAACCATCTCGATGTCGAAGGTGTTGCATGGTTAGCAAATCATCTTCGGACACGGTCCGGATTATCAGTTGTAGTGATCACACACGATCGCTGGTTCCTTGATGAGATCTCTGACCGAATATGGGAGGTTGTTGACGGCAAGGTACTGGAATACGAAGGTGGATACTCAGCCTTCGTACTGTCTAAAGCGGAACGTTCCCGCCAGGCCTCAGTAGAAGACGGTAAGCGCAATATGCTCATTCGCAAAGAGTTAGCGTGGCTGCGTCGCGGCGCTCCTGCGCAAACCATAAAGCCAAAATTTCGAATTGAGGCCGCAAATACGTTGATTGCCAATGAACCTCCCGTACGCAATCAAGCAGAACTTCTCAACTTTGCTGCCAACCGCCTGGGTAATACCGTCTTCGAATTACACCAAGTTTCAATCAACGCCGGTACCCTCGAAATTTTGGAGCGCATTTATTGGAATATTGGACCAGGAGATCGAATTGGAATAGTTGGAGTCAACGGAGCGGGAAAAACAACTCTCATTAAAACATTAATTGGCGAAGGAAAAATTTCTGAAGGGAAGTTAGTTACTGGTGTGACAGTAAAAGCTGCTTACCTCTCTCAACATCTGGAGGAATTGGACCCGACTTGGCGAGTTCTGGAGGCAGTGGAGAAGGTCGCAAATAGAGTGCAACTTGGGAACGGCAAGGAATTATCTGCAAGTCAACTCTGCGAACGACTTGGTTTTAGTAAAGACCAACAGTGGACCCCGGTCGGAGATCTCTCTGGTGGCGAGCGCCGGCGACTGCAATTAACGAGATTATTAATGCAAAGTCCTAACGTGCTGGTACTTGATGAGCCAACCAATGACTTTGATGTAGAAACCCTCACCGCATTAGAAGATTTGTTAGATTCCTTCGGGGGGACCTTGCTCATCATTTCGCATGATCGCTATTTTTTAGAGAGAGTATGCGATAGCTTTATTGGACTCGTTGGAGATAAATCACTGCGGGATCTTCCACGTGGCATCGATGAATATTTAAAACTCAGACGCTCCAAACTATCTCAAGCAAGTAGAAACGTTCAGGTTAAGAAGGAATCGAGCGTTTTGGAGCAGAAGGCGCTCAAGAAGGAGGTTACTCGGATAGAAAAGCAGATGGAGCGGCGTCAATTACGCATTGCGCAAATCCTTATTGAATTAGAATCGCCTTCAATCGATCACAATAGGTTGTCTGAGCTTCATCTCGAGCAGGGGAACCTACAACAAGAGTATGAAGATTTAGAAATGTCTTGGTTAGAGTTGAACGTCTCGTAACTGTTTGGCTGATTGTTCCGGTTCAACATCCATAATAAATGCTCCCATTGCCGACTCAGATCCCGCCAAGTATTTAAGTTTCCCCGGCGCGCGTCTGATGCTTGTGATCTGCCAATGTAGTCCTAAAACTTCGCGACCCACACGGACTGGAGCTTGATGCCAAGCAGCTATGTAGGCCATTGGAATTCCAAATACACCATCGAGTCGAAGCAGAACTTCCTTAGCCACTTCGGGAAAGGCATCGGCCACCGCGTCGCCGAGCTGCGCCAAGTCAGCTACAAAAACTTTTGGCGCAACGTGAATCTCATATGGATAGCGGGCAGCAAATGGCACATAGGCGATCCAATGTTCGTTCTCTGCCACGATACGAACTTGGTCGGCTATCTCTCGTTCAACAATGCTAGTAAGGAGTGGAAGATGTGTTTCTTTAAAATATTCCGTAGCCACTTGCAACATCTTTGAGGTGCGCGGCGTGATGAATGGGTATGAGTAAATCTGACCATGTGGATGGTTGAGAGTTACACCTACCTCTTCGCCACGATTCTCAAAGACGAAGACCTGTTCAACATAGGAGAGCTTTGAAATTTCACGGGTCCGATCTCGCCAAGCCTCAAGCACTGTTCGCATCTGCGCTAAATCAAGGCTTCCAAAACTACCCTCATGTTTATCTGAGAAGACGACTACTTCGCAACGTCCAGCAGATTGAATAGCGTTTTCTGGAAATTGGTGAGATGGGGCAGAGAAAGATGGAGATCGATTTTCGAACACAACCACTTCAAATGAACTATCTGCAATTTCAGTGCCGAAATTAGTTTGGGTCGGGCAGAGCGGGCAGAACTCCTTTGGAGGTAAGAATGCTCTTCCTTGACGATGCGCCGCCATCGCAATCCACTCTCCCGTTAGGAGATCTTCTCTCATCTCTCCGGGTAGGGGACGCGGCTCAAAGGGGCGCAAATCAACGGCTTGGCGATCAACGCTCTCATGGTCGTAGTAAAATATTTGGCGTCCATCAAACATCGCAAGTTCGGTGCGCTTGGCATAACTCATGCAGTGATCTTATTCCATGCAACGATTGACTAGGATTTAACCATGAATTTTGAAGCTTGGTGGCGCGATGCTGCTATTTACCAAGTTTATCCTCGCTCTTTTCGTGATAGCAACGGTGATGGCGAAGGAGATCTTCAAGGTGTCATTGCAGGACTTCCGTATTTAGCTGATCTTGGCGTTGATGCCATCTGGTTGAGTCCATTTTATAAGTCGCCTAACAAAGATGGCGGGTATGACGTGTCAGATCCTCGTGATGTGGATCCACGCTTTGGAACTTTGGCAGATGCTAAAGAATTAATCGATACGGCCCATCAATATGGAATTAAATTCATTGCAGATATTGTGCCTAACCATTTCTCTTCTGATCACATCTGGTTTCAGGAAGCTCTCGCTGCCCCAAAAGGTTCTCCCGCCCGCTCGCGATTCCATTTTTACGAAGGACGCGGAGAGAATGGTGAGGCTCCGCCTAATAATTGGATCTCAATCTTTCGTGGTTCGGCGTGGACGCGCATTGCCGATGGCCAGTGGTACCTCCATCTCTTTGATTCCAGTCAGCCAGATTTGAATTGGAGTAATCCAGATGTCGCAGCGGACTTTGAAAAGACTCTCCGTTTTTGGTTAGACCTAGGAGTTGATGGCTTTCGAATTGATGTCGCACACGGCGCTGTAAAAGAAGATATTCTCATTGATCATCGTGACCCCGAGCGCTTGATTGATGCACTTCGGTTGGATTTCCAAGATATCTCCGAAACCGAACGTGCCGCATTACTAGCTGATGTACCCTTCTTTGATCGTGAAGGAGTTCATGAAATCTATCGTCACTGGCACAAGATTCTGGGTGAGTATTCTGGCGATCGCATGAGCGTTGCCGAAGCCTTTGTCTACCCTTCCAGTCGTGCTGCTCGATATGTGCGCGAGGATGAATTGAACCAAGTTTTTAATTTCAACTTTATGATGTTGGGTTGGGATGCTGTTGCAATGAAGGCGAGCATCAAGCAAACTTTAAGTGAGCTGATCGGTGTCAACGCTCCTGCGACGTGGGTTCTTAATAATCACGATACCCCTCGAGTGGTAACTCGAATCGGCGGAGCTGAGATTGCACGGGCACTTGCCATGCTGACCCACTCTTTGCCAGGTGGAATCTATATCTACCAAGGAGAAGAACTAGGACTGCCCAGCGTGGAGTTACCGGATGAGGCTAGAGAAGATCCAGCCTTTTTACGCAGCGGAGGTACAGATAAGGGACGCGATGAATGTCGGGTACCAATTCCTTGGAGCTCAACGTTACCCAATTTTGGATATGGAACTGGAGCCCCGTGGTTGCCCCAACCAAGTGAATGGGCTCGTTTTGCAATGAATGTGGAAGCGCAGGACCCAGCAAGTAGTTGGTCTCTTTACAAAAAGAGTCTGGCGCTGCGTCGCTCACACCCCGCTCTTGGCGGCGAGGGAGTAATTACTTGGATTGATGCATCGGAAGGCATTTTACATTTCACCCGTGAGCCCGGCCTAGAAGTTGTTGTAAATACCAATCCATCTACCGTCAAAGTTTCGGTTCATGGAAAATTGATACTTCTGGAATCGATCAGCGGGAACGCTCTCCAGGACGGTCAGTTAGATATTTGCGCCAACACGACTATCTGGTTACAACGATAAGTTATTTAACTGACCCTGATAATAGTCCACGAACAAAGTAACGTTGAAGCGAGAAGAAGACAATGAGCGGAATCAGGATTGTAACGAAGGCGCTAGAGGTTAATAACTCCCAGTGACTACCCCACGTTCCAGCAAGTCCGGCGAGTTTGGCGTTGAGTGGATTAATACCTTCGGTACCCCCGGTGAATGTCAGCGCAACCAGCAAGTCATTCCACACCCAGAGAAATTGAAAGATCGAGAATGCGGCGATTGCCGGGATTGATAAAGGAAGAACAATTCTACGAAAGACCATAAAGTGGCTAGCACCATCTACATGTGCTGCTTCCATTAAATCTCGAGGAAGCGAGGCAATAAAATTGTGGAGTAAATAAATCGCTAATGGGAGTGCGAACATTGTGTGGGGAACCCATATGCCTAAAAATTTTCCTGCAATATGCAACCCGGGAAATACTTGAACGCTTCCAATATGAATACCGCTCGAAACGCGATTTCCAAAGAGAAGGAGAAGTGGAACCAGAGTTACCTGAATTGGCACGATCTGTAAGGCAAATATTCCGTAGAAAATGAAATCGCTTCCCTTAAATTTAACCCAGGCTAAGCAGTAGGCTGCCATCGTTGCAATTGTGATTGGAAAGATGACAGCGGGAATTGTGATCACAAATGAGTTGACGAAGTAAGGAAGAATTCCATTGGAAATTCCACTAACGGTTCCGGTGCTGAAAATTGCGGTGTAATTTGAGAGAGTCAAATGTGGATGAAGAAATATCTGCCACCAACCCGTCTCTGAAATTTCGGTCTTTGGTCGGAATGATGTGGCGAAGAGCCCCAGGGTTGGGATAGTCCATAAAACCGCGACAATCCAGACCGATATGGTGGCTCCACGGCTTCCAAATAGTTTGCGACCAGCATTTTGCTCAGCTAGCTTGGGTGCTTTATTGCGAGTTAAAAGGCTCATTAGTGTGTCCGCTCCCGACGCAAATTACGGATGTTATATACCAGAACAGGAATTACCAAGAGGAAGAGCACAATCGCCATTGCTGAACCTCGACCAGCGTCGTACCTAATAAATACTTCGGAGTACATCTCATTTGAAAGTACAGAGGTACCAAAGTTTCCACCCGTGGATGCTCGGACAATGTCAAAGAGTTTGAGAGTCGAAACCACCATGGTGGCTAGTACAACGATAAAAGTTGACTTAACCATTGGGAATGTTACCCAACGGAAGAGTGCAAGGCCGCGCGCCCCATCTAGCGCAGATGCCTCCATCACATCGGCTGGAACTGCTTTGATTGCTGCCGATAAAATAACCATTGCAAAGCCAGTCTGGGACCACACGAACACAACCATTAATAAAAATGTATTGAGTGGTTGAGTCAGCAACCAATTTGAGGGCTCAAAACCTAAGTGGCGAGCAATAGACGAGAGCAACCCCACCTGTGGTTGATTTGTATTTGCATACTTATAAACAAATTGCCAGACAATCGATGCTCCAACGAATGAAACGGCCATTGGCATAAATATCAATGATTTTGGTAGAGATTCACGGCGCATACGATCTAGGAGTATCGCAAGTACTAAACCAAGACCTGTTGTGATAATTGGTGTGAATAAAATCCAAAATATAGTATTTCTTAAAACAATTCGTTCGCTCTCATCAGTAAACAGCCAGTGGTAGTTGGCAAGGCCAACCCAACTTTGCGATTGAGACCCTTTAAAACTTAAGATCAAAGTTCTGATTGCTGGACCAAGTAGTCCAAAGATCAGCAAGAGGAGTGCTGGTCCAAGAAATATAGTTATGGCGATTGGACGTTGTTTCTTGCCATTTGCGCGTCCTGCAACAAAAAATATGACGCCTAACACCGCTGCAAAAATGGCAATAGCGGCAACCATCTGTCCTAGCTTGGGAAGATTATCGCTCCAGAAACTAGACATGGTTTCCCTCTCATATAGTGAATTGCCTGGCTAATACTTTTGGATGAAGGTTAACTCGGAATCTCGCAAAATAGTACTAGCGGGAGCCAATCAGCCCCCGCTAGTACTACTACATACTTTTACTACATTATTTATTATTTACCTGATGGCCACGCTGCATCGATACGAGCAGCAACCGTCTTTACAGGGGTTCCATTAGCGAACCAATCTGTGAAGCCAGTCCATTCAGCACCGTTACCGATGGCAGCTGGCATTGCGTCAGAGGCATCGAATACGAAGGTGGAATGAGGATCTGAGAGGTACTTAGCTGACAAAGCATCCAATGGGTTTGTGTAGGTAGCAGCAGGAACGCCACTATTTGCACTCAACCATCCACCGTTTGCGCCAGCAGCCTTAATGCGACTGATTGCCCA
>JAYTQV010000043.1:0-4660 GCA_043746515.1 Actinomycetes bacterium
GCGGTTGCTCTATCTAATTGCCTCCCACCATGATTGGAAAGGACAATGGCATCAACGCCGAAATTGGCACAACGAGCAGCATCTTCCACATTTTGAATTCCCTTTACCGTTAAAGTCCCATCCCATTGCTCTCGAATCCATTTTAAATCTTCGAAAGTCATCGTTGGGTCAAACATGTAATCCAACAACTCTCCCACTGTTCCGTTCCAACTCGACATTGAAGCGAATTCAAGGGGCTTTGTCGTCAAAAAGCTCCAAACCCATCCTGGACGTGGAATGGCGTTTATAACTGTTTTGGCGTTCAATTTTGGTGGGACGGTTAAGCCGTTACGACTATCTCTTAAGCGTGAACCCGATACGGGTACATCAACTGTTAAGAGCAAATTTTTTACTCCAGCTTTCTTTGCTCGTTCAACCAGAGCCATACTGGCCTCATGGTCCTTCCACATGTAAAGCTGGAACCAAATATCCGCATTAGGTGCCGCTGACACCAGGTTCTCCACTGAGGTAGTGCCTAGTGTGGACAACGAGAAAGGGATATCGAATTTCGCTGCAGCATTTGCGCCAGCTCTTTCACCTTCTGATTGCATCATTCGAGTGAATCCCGTGGGTGCAATTCCGACTGGCATTCCAAACTCATTGCCAAGGGTTTTTCTCTTCAAATCAACTTTTGAAACGTCCTGCAAGATGTTCGGCACAAAGGACAAATCTAAAAACGCCTGTCGTGCGCGACTTAGACTTACTTCGGTCTCTGCCGCACCATCCGTATAATCAAATGGGCCTTGTGGTGTACGTTTCTTAGCAATCTCTCGAAGATCCCAAATTGTCAACGCCTTCTCTAAACGCCTTTGTTGTCGATGGATTGTAGGAAATTGAAATTTAAGAAGTGGCGCCAAATCCTTCGGATTTGGAAATTGACGATCTAAATTGCTAGGCACAATGCACCTTCCTCAAGGGAGATAAAAAATGTGTTCTAGGGGCGACATTGCCCCATCAGGAGCGCCGCCATCTAGACCCACGAAAAATTTAGCCATAGAAGACTGCCACTTCGCATTAATTTCTGTCTTGTTCATCAATTGAACCGAATTTTCAAAGTCCTCGCACTCCAAGTATCCAATGAGCATGCCACTTGGATCGAGAAAAAGAGAGTAGTTGTGCCAGCCAGTTTCGGATAAAGCAGCCAGCATTTCTGGCCACACCTGGGTGTGGCGCTCTTTATACTCATCTGCCAATTCCGGATTAATCTGTAACTTGAAACAAATTCTCTGTGTCATTGGATGCTCGCAATCTTTCGACGTTGGAAGCGTTTCTTAGTGCCGCTAAAACCTTGAGTGAGGTTAGGAAGTAGAACGCTTATAAGCAGAAGGCATCCAGTGACAATGTTTTGTGCCTGCGCCGACACATTGATGGCGGTTAAAGACGCTTGCAAACTGCCAAATACGCAGACAGCCAGAACCACACCAAATATCGTTCCTCTACCGCCGAAAATCGAAATTCCTCCGAAAAGTGCGATTGCTACAACATTAAGTTCGAGGCCTAATCCAGTATCTGACGCTGAACTCGACTGTTGAAAGGTATAAAGCAATCCTGCGAATGCGCAAATTAATCCAGATAAGACGTAGAGCCCAAATTTGATTCGCTTCACTCTAATTCCGGAGAAGAATGCAGTTTCAGGTTGTAACCCGATCGCAAATATTGATCGTCCTAGTGGGGTCATGTGAAGCACAACTCCGAAGATAATGGCCAACACAATGAATATGGCAAAGTCCCAAGCAAGGTGGGTGTGGGCAATCGGAAGACTCAACTTGGTAAAACTCGCCGGAAACCCTTGTGCTGTATTACTTCCTAGAACGATCAACGCAATGCCTCTATAGAGAGTCAATGTGCCGATCGTGACAGCGATCGAAGGAAGTCCAAGAATCGTAATAAGCGCGCCGTTAAGCGCGCCACCCAAAATTCCAACTATTAGACATATTCCCATCGCCAACCAAATGTTCCAACCGTGGATAAAAAGATAACCCAAGAGGCTTGCTGAGAGACCTAACATTGACGCAACAGAAAGATCAATCTCTCCAGTGATAATAATGAGGGTCATGGGGAGAGCCATAATGGCAATCTCTCCAAAATTAAGGCCTGCGAAGAAAAATGTTTCCCAACCAAAAAAATACTTAGATTCGCTAGCACCAAAAATCAAAGTTGCAATGAGTAGCAAAACCAATCCGAACTCCCAACGCACCAAACCTCGAGCACGGGTACTTAAAATAGTCTTCAAGTCATCCATTTAATTCTCCTTGCGAGCTCAAATGTCTGTCGACACGAAGTGCACGTTCCGTTCTTATCGATATATAACGATCGAAAGCGATGGCAACAAGCAGCAAGGCGCCGGCTACAGCTTGATTCCAAAAGGATGAAACTCGTGAAGCAACTAGCGCCTGGTCGATGGTGTTAAGTAGAAGTGCTCCAAACGCTGCGCCAAGTACTGTGCCGCTACCTCCAAAGATTGCTACTCCTCCTACAACTACAGCGGCGATCACATTAAGTTCATAGCCGCTACCGGCAGTAGACCCGACGGTTGCGAACTCGGCGAGCCAGAGTGCGCCACCCAATCCCGCCAAAGAACCGCTGATCAAGAATGCTGTGAAGATTCGGCGTTGAACTCGGACTCCTGCAAGTACTGCAGCTTCAGTGTTGGATCCGATTGCGTAAAAATCTCGGGCTGGTCTAAAGGTTCGCATAATGTAGGTAAAAACCAGAACCGCTATTCCGGCAATCCAAGTAAGAATAGGAATTCCAATAATGGAATTAGCGCCTAAATTAATAAAAGAATTTGGAATGCTACTTGGAACAATCTGGCGTCCATTGACAAGCAATGCGTCAACACCTCGAATAATGTAAAGCATTCCTAAAGTAACAACCAAAGCAGGAACTTTGGCATACGCGACTATGAGCCCGTTGATGAGACCGCAGACCAATCCCACACCAGTACCAGCAAGCAACGCTAGAAGAATTGGCATTTGTGGGTGATGAACAAATAAATCCCCCACCACATATGCCGAGAGACCCAATATGGAACCAATGGATAGATCTACATTTCGAGTGATAATTACCAGAGTTTCACCGACAGCAAGAAGGATAACCACCGATGGTCCAGAGAGAAGTTGTTGAATACTTGCGGTACTTGCGAAAGATGAATTCTTAATAAAGGCCAAGACAAAGACGATAACGATTGCAATCACGATCGCCATTTCTCGAAGCTGCAATGCTTTTAATAGATAACTATTCGTATTCGATTTCTTGGATTTAGAGGCTCCCATCACGCGACAACACTTTCTTGTCCCGTTGCTGCTCGCATAATGAGAGCCTCGCTTGCCTCATCTCGCGAAAATTCGGCAGCTAAACGGCCTTCGTGAATAACAAGGATGCGATCAGCTACTCCAAGTACCTCTGGCATTTCTGACGAGATCATGAGAATTCCAACTCCTTGCGACACCAATTCGGACAACAACTTGTGCACTTCAGATTTTGTCCCAATATCAATGCCGCGAGTAGGTTCATCAATAATCAGCAAACTTGGAGTTCTTGCTAACCACTTTGCAAGCACTACTTTTTGCTGATTTCCACCCGAAAGAGTTTTTACTGAATTGGAAAAGCTACCGAATTTGACTTGTAATTGTGAGGTCCACTTGCTTGCTAACGATCTCTCAGAGCCACCTCTAATAAGGCCTCCTCGACGAAGAGTATTCAGAGAAGCTAGAGCTATATTTCTATCAATTGCCATATCCATTACTAAACCTTGTTGTCTCCGATCTTCTGGGACAAAGCCAATTCCAGCGTTCATTGCGGATAAGGGCGAGCCTGACTGCAACTTCTTACCTTTAAATATTGCAACTCCAGAATCGACGGGGTCAATTCCGAAAATACCACGAGCGACTTCCGTACGCCCTGCTCCGACCAAGCCAGCAAGAGCAACTATCTCTCCTGCGCGGACCGAGAAGTTAATATCTTTAAATACTCCGGCTCGAGTCAACCCTTTAACTTCAAGCAGCAATTCACCAGGTTCAGAGTTGTGACGAGAGTAAACTGAAACTATGTCTCTACCAATCATCGAAAATATAATTTCATCTAAAGTAATCTGATCTACCGATGATGTTTTCACAAACTTTCCATCGCGCATTATCGTGACTCTTTGACACATCGCAAATACTTCCTCAAGCCGATGGGAAATAAAGAGAATCGCTGCACCCTCGGCTCTTAAAGTTTTTATAACGTCAAACAATCGTGCAACTTCCACATCCGTTAAGGCCGCAGTGGGTTCATCCATAATGATGATCTTTGATTCAAACGAAATAGCTTTTGCTATCTCGACTATCTGTTGATCGGCTACGGAAAGTCCGCGAGCTTTTCGGGTAGCCGCGATATTGACGCCAAGTCGATCAAAAACTTCTTTAGTCCGTCGATTCATCTCCGACTTATTGATTCTTCGACCTGGACTCAAGGGCTGCCGACCCATAAATATATTTTCGGCAACTGATAGGTCAGGGAAGAGAGTTGGCTCTTGATAAATCACGGCGATGCCAGCGGCTCGAGCGGCTAGCGGGCTCGTTATTTCAATCGGAACCCCGTTATGAAGAATTTGCCCAGCATCAACGTCATAAATTCC
>JAYTQV010000044.1:0-9666 GCA_043746515.1 Actinomycetes bacterium
AGAGGGAGTAACTTTTTTGCATGGAAATTATCTTTCATACCCGCAGTGCAGCTCTCGCAGAAGATTTTCGTTCAATTTCCTCGGATAAACTCAAGACACTAACCCGCTTTGGAGTTGTACTTGAAGGGGTAAAAGTTGAGGTTATCCATGAGAGTAATCCCCATTTTGGGAAGTCCTCTCACTTTGTAACTCTTACCTCTCATGGAAGCGGTCCATTTATACGCGCACAAGGTCAAGCATTCAATGATCTTGCCGCTTTTGATCTAGCAGTAAAAAGTATGGAGCTTCAACTTCGAAAGGCCCATGAGCGGATCAAAGAGATAGACCATGATTCTTTGCGGGAAGTTAAGGGTTAATCCGATTAATGGCATGACATAATCATGTTGTGAAAGGCTCTTTTAATTTTTTGATTCACCCCCGCAGTTCCTTTAACAGGAAAAAGATTCTTTTTGATGTGTGGAAGGTGAGATTTGATCGTGAATCTCGGTTGCGGCTTTTTTCACGTCGGCGTGCGCTTATACATTTTCTCCGTCACCCTCTGCGAAAAAAACCAAGTTTTTTAATTGGCCCAACAAATTCGGCAAATCAGGGCACATTATGGGCAAATGCACTAACGGATGCCAAGTTCCATTCTCAATCCTTGCGAATTTCCAGAGATCCCTCCTCGGAGTGGTTTAATAGTGATTTTGCGCTAACGAAGAGCGATTGGCTAGATATTTTTAAACGACAAGAACTAGCAGATATGATCGCAAAGACCAAGGATGTAATCCTGGTTGAATCATTACGCCCAATCTTGCGCTTGCTCAATGCTAAAGATGGGCGAAATCAAGTTATTGAGGATCTAGAACTTTTACAATCGATGGGCAAGCGTGTCGGAGTAATTTTTCATGGGAGCGACATTCGAGATACGCAATCTCACGCAGCTCGAAACCCCTATTCACCTTTTCGTAATGAGAGTGAAGAGTTAGTGAAGATGCGACTTCGAACGGGTGAGAATGCGGCGCTGCTTCCGCTCTTGCGCGAGAAGAAGATCCCCATTTTTGTTACTACTCAAGATTTATTGATAGATGTACCTGATGCGCATTGGCTTCCCGTAACCATCGACTACAACCGTTTTCAGCACATTGCAATGACTGCGCCAATTTTTTCAGCTCTAAATGAGAAGTTGCGGGTCCTATTTTTGCCCAGTCGGCCTTGGTTGAAATCTGCAGATTTAATTGAACCGGTATTGATTAAACTTCGCGATGAAGGAGTTATTTCTTACCATAGCTATATGTCTACTGGTGCATCTCTAAAACATTCAGAGGTGCCAGCAGTAATGGCGAAGGTTGATCTTGTTATTGATCAATACCTTGGAGTAGTTGGAGTATTTCCGCTCGAGGCACTTGCGGCAGGCCGATTGGTAATGAGTTATCTTCCTGCCGAGGCAGGAGAGGTTCCGATCATCAATATCACTCCAGATACTTTAGAGAGTGAGATTCGGCGGGTAGCCGCGACTCGCCCTCTGGCTATAGCCGGCGCCAATTATGTAAAGCGATGGCATGATGGGAGAGAGAGTATTTTGGCACTGGCAGAAGTCTTTGGCTTCCGAGTTTGACATGCTCATTACAAGACTTCTTCTACTGAAATCTATTCCTTTGGCTCGCGCGCAAGTGGCTACCGATTAACTTATGGCAGCTGTCCTACATATTTTGAATAACCTTTCTCCCAATTTGTAAGAAAGACCAATTGCGCATTTTTTAGAGTAATTCGCCCAGTGCAAACTAACTGGTGCATCTGATTCTCTAATTGGTCTTTTAAGTACGCTCCGAATTTAATGTTGCGAGGTTCGGGGAAGAGATTGAGAGTGCTAGACGGATTTCCCCCCACTTCAAGGGGAACGATGTGATCCTCCTCGTAATGTTTCATATTGACATCACCGTTAAGGCTGTATCCAGAATGTAACTGCAAATATTTTAATTGATTGGTATATGAGAGTGGTGGACGAACCGTCGCAGTCCATCCTAAAACGCAGATGGTACTTCTAATAGTGGTTTGGGTTACTACTGGATTGATCGCCCCCGGTGTTAATTTAGAATTGGGTAAACCAGAACTTTCAGAATAAACCGCTGCCCCGCAGGCGCTCAATCCTAAAGTAGATAATACGATCAAACTAGAAGCGACAAGCAGTGCTGTTTTGGATGTTCGTTTAAAAAGAGAAGCCTCCCAGAGGCTTTCTTGACTTATTGATGTGGAGTTGAACTTGTTGAACTTGTTGAACTTGTTGTGGAGGTTGGACATTTATAACCAAATTCGCTTTCTACAGTGTACGGAACCTTTCCGCATCCAACGAGCGCTGTGCCAAAATCCACAACTACCCATGTATGGTTCGTGACTGTAGCAAACCCATACGCCGTATCTGTGATTGGAAGGTAGGGCACTGTGGTGAAGATAATCCAATGTGGATCAATTTTGGAGCTGCGAATATTTATCACCGCTCCAAAATATTGATCGCCTTGCATCTTTTCCTTAACAATCATGTGCACTAAATCGCCACTTGTTGCCTGTGGCACTAAATTTCCACCCGTGTAATGATTGAAATACGGAGTTGGATTGTTGGGATACTGAGCAAGTAGGGTCCAGGGGACTACAACCTGTGAAAGTTCTCCAGCATTTGCGTGAGGCCACTTCAGGAGCCAGCCTGCTTCCGTATTTATGCCAAATGGAATCTTTTGAGCTAATTGATTTTTCACTGCATCCGTTTTCCACGTTACCAAGTTGGGGTGTTTAGCATCAAAATTTGAGATGAGCAGGTCGATTCCAGCGATCAAATTACTATCTGCAGGTCTTGTATCCCCTGAGGTCGGGCCGCATCCAGTGAGAAGTAGTACTGCTAGGGCAGCGGCAGCAATTCCAACCATGATGCGGGTTTTATGAACCATACCGCGATAGTAATCCTTGTTGGTACTCGAACTTCCCACAGATTCAAGTTATCCCCAGATAGTTTTATCTTTCCATCACCCGTTGTCAGACTTAGAGTTATCTGAGCGGGTGAATGAATCACCTAGCGAATTCGGTGCACTTGCCTCTCTGATGGCTGACCCTACGATTGAAGAGATTTGGATTAACTCACCACATCGGATTTTCATCGCACGAGATGGAGTCAGCCAATTGACCAATATAGTTCTCAAGCAACAGGATATTCGTGACTTGGTAGAACGTTTGTTGATGTGGGGTGGAAGGCGATTAGATCTCTCGCATCCCTTTGTTGATGCGCGTCTACCAGATGGAAGCCGTCTTCATGTTGCGATACCTGATGTTACGGCGACCCATTGGGTTGTCAATATTCGCAAGCATCTCATTCGCGGAAAATCTATAAGGGAGCTCGCGGAGTTAGGGGTCATGTCACCCGTAATTGCAGATTATTTAACTCGTGCGGTTCAACAGGGACTCAATATTTTAGTGAGTGGTTCAACGCAGGCCGGAAAGACCACTCTTCTTAATGCATTAGTGAGTGCCACTCCTACTCACAGTCGCGTCATCACGATTGAGGAGGTTTTTGAACTAAAACCGCAGTTGCCTGATTGTGTCGCCCTTCAAACTCGTGCTGCGAATCTCCAAGGTGAGGGAGAAATCCCATTGCGAAAGCTCATTAAGGAGGCGCTGCGGATGCGTCCATCTCACTTAGTGGTCGGGGAAATTCGTGAAGCGGAGGCCTTGGATCTATTAATTGCCCTGAATTCTGGGTTGCCTGGAATGGCGACGATTCATGCAAATTCTGCCAGAGATGCAATTGCAAAACTCCAAACGCTTCCACTTCTCGCGGGGGAGAATATTTCTTACCAATTCGTTGCACCGATTGTGGCGGCGACTATCGACTTAATTGTTCACACAACACTCCTGCAGGAAACTGGTGAACGGCGGATCGTTGAAATTGCCTATGTAACTGGACGAATAGAAAACGATCGCGCAGAGATAGAACCAATTTACTTATATCGACATGGTAATTATGAAGTCGGACTCGGAGATCCCATGAGGGTATTCGGTACAGCACATTCGATGAGTCTGTTGTGAGTAGGGGTGATGCGACAGTGAGCGAGAGCACCCTCCCACGTATCAAGGTAAAGTGGCGACACGTTCTCTTCGCTTGTCTTCTAGGGTTTGCAGCCTCACGCCTATTTCTTGGCTCCGGCATAATCACCATTCCTTTCATGATTTTTGCTGGATCTCTTCCTTTGATTTTAATGAAGCGGAGAAAGGCGAAGCGAAAAGTTGTTCTCGCGAAATTATGGCCAGAACTACTCGATCATATGATTTCAGGGCTGCGATCGGGATTGTCGATCGCTGAAACGATCGTGGGGTTGTCCAGTAGGGGTCCTGAGATTTCTCGCCCCATTTTTAAAACATGTCAAGAATTACTGCAGTCGGGTTCAGATATTGGAGTTGTCTTTCTCTACATCAAGCGTGAATTTGATGATCCGATTGCCGACCAAGTGTGTGAAGTCCTGGATTTTGCTCGAGGGACTGGAAGCCGAGATACAGCAATCACTCTTCGAACTTTGGGGGACTTCATTCGAGGTGATATTGCGGTTCGCGGAGAAATATCGGCCAAACTCGGTTGGGTAAAAAATTCTGCCATCGTCGCCGCCGCAGCTCCTTGGATATTGCTACTCATCCTCTCTTCGCAACCCAGCACCATGGAAGCGTTTTCAACCTCTACTGGAACTTTGATTCTTCTAATTGGTGTTGGGCTAAGTGCCCTGGCTTACTTCTGGATGTCTAAAGTTGGAAGAGTTCCGAGCGTTCCTAGAATATTTAGAGTGAATCCTCGATGAGAATCATTTTGGCATTGGTGGCACTCGCTCCTATCTTTGTAATTGTTACATACATGTTGTGGGACGAATTTCGCCACGAGGTCTTAACTGGCGTTAACGAGATCTCCGGAAAAGTTGCCAGTAAAAAATCTCGAACTACGATAGAGCTTGAATTTCCAATGATGGTTGAGCTCTTCGCAATTTTGCTAGCCGGCAATTTAAGTCCTGCTACAGCACTTGATCACATCAGTCAACGCACCGATGGAGAGTTTTCACAGCTCTTACGAGATGCAGTTCTTCATATACAAAGTGGCGCTAGCTTCTCTGAAGCGCTGGATTTTTTGAGTACCAGGATTCAGTCACCTATGGTTCGAAGATTTTGCGACTCTCTCATGATTGCAGTTGAGCGTGGTTCTCCTTTAATTGACGTTGTGCATAGGCAAGTTGAGGAGGTTCGTAATGAAGAGAAATCTAGGCTCTTGGTGGCTGCTGGGAAAGCTGAAATAGCACTCATGATTCCCGTTGTTTTTCTCATTCTTCCGGTATCGGTGCTCTTTGCTTTATGGCCCTCCTACTTTGCATTAGGCAGAAGCGTGGGGTTATAAAAACATTTCATTCTATTTATCCGAGTGGACATTGTGAGAAATTAAAAAGATAAGTAATTAATTGCAAGGTAAGTAGCCATAGAAAATTTTATCTTAAGAAGAACCACTAGAAGCAAGAAGAACCACTAGAAGCAAGAAGGAGATCAGAAATGTTAAAAGGAGATCAGAAATGTTAAAAGGAGATCAGAATGCCTACTAATCTAAATCCGAGTCAAGAACCGTTAGTTGCAGATTTCAGGAGTGGTATTGCGAAACGAATCTCATCCTCGTTTTTATCGAAATCGGTGCGAGTTTACGATCTTTTTTGCAGTGAGCGTGGAGACGTACCTGGATGGGTATTGGTTGTGCTGATGACTACCGGTCTCGTTACGGGTATCTGGACATTAGCTGCGCCAAGGATAGATTCCATTTTGCGAAATTCATTGGATTCAATGAACGCAGTTCGGTGATTGCGTGAGAAAGGTGGAGAGAGCTAATAGCTCACTTGAAAGCGTGCGACATGAAAGCGGGCGACAAGAAAGTATTTACCACGTGAGCAATTTAAATGGAGGCAAGGTTAATCCCGGTATGTCAATCAGAATCATTATTTTTCGTGTTTCTGACCTCCTCAAGGAGGTGCGGACTCATTTTGCAAGTGATATGGGCAATGTAGAAAGTGCACTTACCTTGATCCCTTTGATGATCCTCTTTTTAACCGTCACACAACTTTGTATCTCTGTTTATTCACGAAATGTAGAAGATCAAGTAACACAAGGTGCCGTGGCGTACACGGCTATGGGCCCGGGTCAACTTGCGGGTGGTCTCAATTCCCAAAATTGGAGTACTGCTCCGATTGCTCTTCCGCTTCCCGGAGGTGGATCAATTTTGGTTGGGCAAAGGGCAGTTCACAATCCCGCAATAACGCCGTTTCTCCCGGGTGGGGATAATTTTCTTTCCACGGGAATCGCGGTTCAAGAGTGAGCAATAAAAATCAGGCTGCGCTTCAGCAAACCGAAGGAAGAGCAGGTAAACCAACCGAAGGAAGAGCAGGTAAACCAACCGAGAGATGGGAAGGAAATATAGAAAGGGTGCGAAGGTGGATTTTAAGAATAAATTCTCTTGCCATTTTTCGAAGTGACAATGGAAGTGCAGTAGTTGAGTTTACAGTCTTGGCAATTCCACTACTAATTCCGATAGTTATGTACCTCGGGGTCATCCACGATAACTCGACCATTACAAATGATTTGCATAATTTAGCTAGACAGAGTGCGCGTGCATTTATCACTAGTCCATCTGAAGGAAATGAAGAGGCAAGATTGCAAAGTGTTTTAAATGTGTTCGTAGAGAAAATATTCCGCCCAAATGGAATTGCTGAAATCCCAACTCTCAGCGTTCTGTGTTCCGCAACGCCATGCTTGACTCCAAACGCGAAGGTCGAAGTCACCGCTTCTCTTGCACACTATGAAAGACATTTCACTGGATTCCTAAGGTTAATCCCTTCTCCAGCTTCCGACTTCTCTGCAACTAACACACAGGTGGTGGATGCATGGCGATGAACTATCAAACGAAGATTAAATCCCTAGCAATGAAACTCTTATTAAAATCTTATAAATTGCGATTTCTAAAGAAATTTAGGGAAGAGTCAGGAAGTCTGGTGATACTCGTATTCTCACTATTCCTACTCTTGTTGGTTTCTTCGTTGGCAGTTATCAATGTCTCCAATAATTTCTTAGCGAAGCGGCAACTCATTGAAATCGGAGAAGTTGCCATCACTCGAGCGGCACATCAAATATCCCTCAGTCGTTATTACGCTGGCGATATATTGATGGATTCATCTGGAGTTGATGGCGCAGCTTTTAGGATTCCAATCGACTGTCCAAGGGCCTATAACTCATTTAGTGATGAAATCGGTACGAGCTCACTGCGTGGATCTGCCATTTCCATTGCGGATTGGAATTGTGTGGGAGATGAAGTGAGAGGGACTTTAACGGTTGAGATCCCACAATTACTTAAATTACCGTTCAATATCGGTTCGTCTGAAGTGAGCGTTTCATCAATTGTTGGAGCTACTTCACTTATTGGGGGAGTACGAGGATAGTTCTACGATTCCGAACTTAATTGGCCAAACTCCTGAATGTAGAGAGGAGAAAAACTTTTCGTTACAAAGGAAAGTAGCACGTGGCAAATGGTGACGGATACTATTGGGTTATGGCTGCGCGCGATTACTTATTCGAGGTAAAACAACTCGACGCCACATTGGTGAGTATTGAAAAAGTTTTGGATATTCCAAGGTTGATGTCCGATTTCACTATATTAGAGGCTGAGGCAAGTGCTCCTGATTTGTGGGATGACACCGACAAGGCACAAGAGGTAACGAGCAAACTTTCTAGGGTTCAATCAACCATAACTAGAATTACTACTATTCGCCGAAGGCTTGAGGATATTCCAGTCCTACTTGAACTCGCAGAGGATGATAAAGATCAAGCGGCGCTCGCAGAAACTGGCGTGGAACTTGATAATTTGACGAGAGCAATTGGGGAACTTGAAGTTCAAACACTTCTAAGTGGGCAATATGATGAGCGTGATGCCTTGATGACCATTCGTTCCGAGGCCGGAGGTGTTGAAGCTGCTGACTGGGCTGAAATGCTGAGTCGAATGTATTTTCGATATTGTGAACGCAATAATTTTAAAGTGGATGTGCTTGAGACTTCGTATGCCGAAGAAGCTGGGATCAAATCCACCACATTCAGAATTAGCACGCCCTACGCATACGGAAAGCTTTCTGTGGAGCAAGGCACTCATCGCTTGGTGCGAATCTCTCCCTTCGATTCGCAGAGTAGAAGACACACATCATTCGCCGGCGTTGAAGTGGTTCCTGTCGTGGCGCAATCTGATCACGTTGTGATCGATGAGAAGGAGATCCGGGTTGACGTTTATCGATCTTCTGGCCCTGGCGGGCAAGGCGTTAATACGACAGATTCTGCCGTCAGAATTACTCATTTGGCTACAGGAATTGTGGTCTCTTGCCAAAATGAGCGATCGCAAATCCAGAACAAGG
This sequence comes from Actinomycetes bacterium, assembly GCA_043746515.1. GTDB lineage: Bacteria > Actinomycetota > Actinomycetes > Nanopelagicales > Nanopelagicaceae > PALSA-747. The sequence goes on from JAYTQV010000044.1 coordinate 8,436, forward strand.
CGACAGCTATGGCAGTGCTGCAATCAAAATTGTTGGAGCGCAGGCGCCAAGAGGAGCGCGCTCGAATAGATGCCCTTAAAGGCGATAATTCTGGGTCCTGGGGTAATCAGATGCGTTCTTACGTGCTGGCTCCGTATCAGATGGTGAAGGATCTGCGAACGGACTATGAAGTCGGAAATCCCGCAGCGGTGCTGGATGGGGATTTGGAGGGATTTATTGAGGCGGGAATTAGGTGGAGGATGAGTGGCAAGTAGGAGCGAACAACTCGCCTGAGCGCGGTTATGGAGTTATTCACACCCATTCAGAGGGCAATCTCCCCAAGTGTTCCCATAAATCTAACTAAACTACGGCGATACCTCCCCTTTTAAAAAGATATTAGGAGCCCGTAGTGATCAAATTTGAAAATGTCACCAAGCTCTACCCTAAGCAGGAGAAAGCGGCGCTAGATCGGGTCACTATTGAAATTCAAAAGGGAGAATTTGTATTTTTAGTTGGACTTTCTGGATCGGGAAAATCAACCTTTCTCCGTTTGGTATTACGCGAGGAGCAACCGAGTGCCGGGAATATCATCGTGGCTGGCAAAGAACTTGGCTCACTCACCGCTCACAAGGTGCCCGAACTGAGAAGGCAAGTTGGAACAGTTTTTCAAGATTTCCGTCTACTTCCGAATAAAACAGTTGTGGAAAATGTTGCGTTCACACTTCACGTTCTCGGGTATTCGCAAAAAGAAATTAACCGTTACGTCCCTGAGGTTCTTGAGATGGTTGGCTTGGAGGAGAAAGGGGATCGTAAACCGAGTGAACTCTCTGGCGGAGAGCAACAGCGCGTTGCGATTGCGCGTGCCTATGTTAGTCGTCCAATGATTTTGATTGCCGATGAACCAACCGGAAACCTAGATCCCGCAACGAGCGTTGGAATTATGAAATTGCTCGATCGTATTAATCGCGATGGTACAACCGTACTCATGGCGACTCACGACGCTGGAATTGTTGATCAAATGCGCAAGAGAGTTATAGAACTAGAAAGTGGCCATGTCATTCGTGACCAAGTCCGTGGAGTCTATGGATATACGGGTTAACTGCCTTAAGGTTCTTGCTAGTGGTGAAGTACAGGTAGTGAAGAAGTACAGGTAGTGAAGAAGTACAGGTAGTGATGAAGTACAGGTAGTGATGAAGTACAGGTAGTGATGAAGTACAGGTAGTGATGAAGTACAGGTAGTGATGAAGTACAG
>JAYTQV010000045.1:0-10547 GCA_043746515.1 Actinomycetes bacterium
GCACGAATTATGACACAGGTCGATTCTGACTAGTGAACGTATAGGAGCGCTCTGGAAACCTGTTTAGGAATGATTAAATCACGGAAAAAATTTGTGCGCTTGAAGGGATTCGAACCCCTAACCTTCTGATCCGTAGTCAGATGCTCTATCCGTTGAGCTACAAGCGCCAGTTAAGAAGTTGAATCCTACCTGCTTACGCGCATGAGCCCAAAACTCACAAAATCATGGAGAAATCAGGCATATTCCCTAAGATTTGTCGGTGGGACAGAGCGAGTTAACCAAAGCACGTGTGTCCACAACTCTCGCATTTATGATGAATGGATTCTCTGTAGGGGTAATCGTTTCGCAACTGCCCGACTATAAGTTTCATCTCAAAATCAGCAATGGAGCCTTAGGATCTGCCCTTTTCTTACTCGCTGCTGGAGTTCTTTCGGCTCTCGGCCCAGGGGGACGTTGGGCGGCGAAACATGGCAGTGCCAAGATAACGATTCTTGGATCGGTTGCGATTATTCTTTCAATGCCACTAGTTGGACTTACATTCAATTACATATCATTTTGCTTGACCTTATATCTATTTGGTTTTGCTATAGCACTCCAAGATGTGGCAATGAATACTCACGCAGTCACTCTCGAACAGCGCTTCAAGCGCCGGGTAATGAGCACTTTTCATGCCATGTATTCAGTTGGAGCCCTCGCAGGTAGTGCTTGTGGCGGTCTCATGTCGCAATTTCATGTTCGAGAGATCGTGCAAGAGTGTTCAGTCGCAATTCTTTTTCTATTCGTTTTGCTTTATATGAAGTCCGGGTTCCTACCTGCCGCGAGTGACCAACAAGAACCACGAAAACATAAACGACCAAAACGTCCGACAATTTTCTGGGTTATGGGATTTCTTGGTATGTCAGCTTCAATCGGTGAAGGCTCAGCAGGTGACTGGGGTGGGGTGTTAGCCCGAACAACCTTTCACACATCGCCCTTTGTGGGAACGCTCCCCTTCATCTCTTTTTCCATAACTATGCTTACGGGTCGATTCTTAGGCGATCGACTCGCACATAAATTTGGTCCTGGACAATTACTCTTCTTTGGCGGGTTGATCGCTGGACTCGGGTTGAGTTCTGGATTATTTATTGGCGGTGTCGGTGGGGAGATCTTTGGTTGGACTCTTCTTGGTGCTGGAATGTGCATCGTAATTCCTATGATTTATAGTGAAGCTGGAACGATTGCAATTCATAAATTTGCGGGAACTATCGCTCCTTCTGAAGCAGTTGCCACAGTTTCTGGAATTTCATACTTTGGATTTGTGGTCGGGCCTCCGATAATGGGCTATATATCGGAGGCAATCACCTTGCGTTGGGCAATGCTGGTACCAGCCACTTTGGGCTTAGCTTTAGCGGCAGGGTCCCGCTACGTTATTCGGCAAGAGCAATAAGATTTGAGATGGAGACCTCTTTAATGCGAGGTTTACCTAACGGTTCTCCTGCTGCAACTTCGGCGGCATTGATCTTGGTCCAACCTTTCTGATCGATAATTCTTATTGCTTGAGGAATTACAACTGAGATATCTCCACCATTTTTTGGCTCAGGGTCGAGATCGTCGATCAAGAGTTTTACGACATCAGAGGCATCGCTCTTATTGGTACCAATAACGCCTGAGGGACCACGCTTAGCCCAACCAACCGTATAAATATTGGTACCAAGAACTCGACCATTATCGTTTTCGACCTTGCCGTCTCGGATGGAGATGCCTTTGATATGTGGTGCGTAGTAGCCAATCGCTGATATCACCAAATTGGTTTTGATCGAATAAGTTTCACCGGTATCAATTACCTTGCCATCTTTTATTTCATTGATCCCAAATATGACTTCCTCAACTCTGCCATCACCTTTAATTTCTTTTGGAGTTGAAAGAAAGCGAAACTCCATGCTGCGCTCGTGGCCTGAGCGCGGATGCTCTGCAATTAAACGCCAGGCTTCTAAATTGGAGGCAAGGTGTTTTTCAATATCTCCCGCGACTTCGGCTCGTTCATGTGCGGCATGTACAGCCTCCGCATCAATAAATACATCGGTATGTTCCAGTTTTGGTAACTCACGCAACTCCGGCGCGGTGAAGGCAGCATGCTCGGGTCCGCGGCGACCTGCAATAAATACCTTGCGAATATTGCTTTCATGTAGCGCAGCGAGCGCATGCGCAGCGGTATCAGTCGGGTCTAATTCCAGGGGATTGATCGCCAGCATTCGAGCACAATCCATCGCCACGTTTCCGGCACCAATAATTACGGCCGTTTCACCGTCTAATGGGACATTGGTGTGCACATAGTCCGGGTGGCCGTTGTACCAAGGTACGAAATCAGCTGCCGAAAGCGAACCTGGAAGATCTTCGCCAGGGATTCCGAGGGTTTTTCCGACGCTAGATCCGGTGCACATAACAACCGCGTCATAACGCGGACAAATTTCCTCAATATCGAGGTCAGAACCCACCTCAACATTTCCAAAGAGTCGAAAATTTGGCTCGGCAGCAACTTTCTCAAACACTTTAGCTACCGTTTTGATCTTGGGATGATCTGGAGCGACTCCCGAACGGACTAGACCCCACATGGTGGGCAGGCGCTCAAACATGTCGATAGAGAAGGAGAGTTCTTCGGTTTGCGCGTTCTGGAGGGCTTGTGCCGTAAAATAACCGGCTGGACCCGCTCCTACGATGGCAATCTTGTAATGTGGCAAGGAATCCTCTTCTGTTGATTTGAACAAATGTTTTTCTAAGCAAACCGTTTTTCTAAAGCAAGAGCAGACTTAAATGCTGTGACGACTTCTTCTTTACTCCAAGCCGTTGGTGCTTGAGTAATGAAGAAGTCTTCCAGTGCAATATCAGCTAGGTTATCGATATCGGATTCAACAAATCCTAAACTCGAAAGAACCGGAAAGTTAAGTTCAGCCAAGATGCGGCTTACAGCGCGCACAGCCCGTGATCCATCTCCACTTCCATCATCGGGCTCACCCATAGCATCCGCCACACGTTCCATTTTTTCTGGAACGACTTTGGCCTCGCGCGTTAGCGTTTCGGCCAGAACTAAACCAATAGTTAGTCCATGCGGGACATGTTTCAATCCACCAATCGCTTGACCAAGTGAGTGCTCTGCAGTGCAATCGGAGATATTCATCGTTAGCCCTGCCATCATGCTGCCTGCCGACATTCCAGCTCTAGCATCTTTGTTTGTTCCATCTTTATAAGCGGCTACAAGAGCAGGTGTCATCATGCGAATCGCTTCATAACCAATTGCATCGCCAATCGGGGTGCTGCACTTTGCGATGATCCCAGCGATGGCTTGTGCAAGAGCATCAATCCCCGTGTTCGCAGTCATCGAGGGAGGCATGCTGTAGGTAAGAACTGGATCGACAATAGCTACTTGTGCGCGCAGATTGCCATTAGCAATTCCTGCTTTGCGACCTGCCCCAGGATCTGAGATCACGGAGCCACCGGATACTTCGGATCCGGTTCCAGCAGAAGTAGGTAGCGCAATCAATGGGATCGTTGGAACGGGATAAGTTGGAGCGCTCGCTTGAAATTCACGAAAGTTAATACCGAGTTGGCCGCAAAGACGGGCTGCTTTAGCGGTATCAATAATGGATCCGCCACCAAGAGCGACGACAGCTTGCGCGCCTGAAGAGACCAGAGCCTTTGTTGCATCATCCACCATGTCAATCGTGGGTTCGCCAGCTGGTTTTTCAAAAGTAGTAAGAGTAAGTGAAGAGGTCGCAGCTAAAAGATCTAGGACTGCCTTGGCTGCTGGATTAAATTTCTCAATGCCTTCGTCAACCATCAAAAACACCTTCGAGGCGCCAAGTTCAGCAATCACATCAGGAAGTGTGAAAGCCTTACCTGCACCAAATCGGACCTTAACGGGTAGGTGATTATTAAATGCCTCGATATTTTCAATATTCTCCACGATCACTCCCATTCAAAATTCTCTCTCTTATGACTAATTGCTCCATCTTAATGAGTCCCATATGGATATTTTTAAACGAGATAAGGGGTGGGATTGGTTGAAGAACTACTCCAAATCCTATATGATTTTGGAAATGTCTAAGGGGGCTCTGGGTGGAAATACCGAATGTGAAACGGCAGTTTCCAAAGGTCTCTGAACTAGCTCCTCTCTTACGATTTAAGGGACCTACCTTTCATCGCAAAGAAGATCGGTTGGCCCGAGCTTTGACCATCTGGGATCTACGCGAGATTGCGAAGGCGCGTACCCCTAAAGGACCTTTTGATTACACCGATGGCTCCGCAGAATCTGAGATCACCCTCGAGCGGGCACGCCGGGCCTTTTTGGACTTGGAATTTGCGCCAAATATTCTCAAGGATATTTCTAACGCCTCTCTGGAATGTCAGGTTTTTGGTCAAAAGTTCCAAATGCCAGTCGGAATTTCCCCCACTGGCTTTACCCGAATGATGCATACCGAGGGCGAACGAGCAGGTGCTCGGGCCGCCGCAAAATATGGGATTCCTTTTACCCTCTCCACGCTGGGCACAACAAGTATCGAAGATGTTGTCGCGGCTGCTCCCGAAGGCGCGAATTGGTTCCAGTTATATATGTGGAAAGACCGCGATAAAAGTATGGACCTAGTTCGCCGGGCGGAAGCCGCCGGGGTCGATCACCTAATGCTTACAGTTGACGTACCCGTCGCGGGTGCCAGATTGCGCGATGCTTACAACGGACTCACTGTGCCTCCCAGTTTGACCTTAAAAACTGTAGCAGACGCGATTCCAAAACCAGAGTGGTGGATCAATTTCCTCACCACCCCAGGGATCAGTTTCGCGTCGATGTCTAATTGGAAAGGTACCGTGGCCGAACTTCTTGATTTTATGTTTGACCCCTCTATGACTTTTGAAGATCTCAAGTGGATTAGAACTCAATGGAAAGGCAAATTGACGGTCAAAGGAATTCAAACCGTTGACGATGCCAAAAAGGCGGTAGAAGCTGGGGCAGATGCCATTTTGCTTTCTAATCATGGGGGCCGCCAACTTGATCGTGCGCCTGTCCCTCTCCACCTCTTAGTCGATGTAAAACGCGAACTTAAGGGTTATGCAGAGATACACCTTGATACAGGAATTATGCATGGTGCTGACATCTTGGCTGCCATCGCACTCGGTGCAGACTTCACATATATTGGACGTGCTTATCTCTATGGCTTGATGGCTGGTGGACAGTTGGGTGTTGAGCGAACTCTTGAAATTCTCAAAGGACAGATGATAAGAAATATGAAGTTACTGGGAGTGGCAACACTGAATGAACTTGAACCTCGCCACGTAAAAATTCTTCAAACAAATCAAGGTTTGGGATATCTTCCAAAATAATGAATCACTAGGCGGGGGAATATGAAAATAGCTCGAGTTGGTGCCGTAGGTAAAGAGCGCCCAGTTGTCGTAGAGCATGATCGTGTCTACTATGTTGATTCGTTGATTGGTGATTGGAGTCGGGAATCACTCGAAAATGGTGCCGCGGCAAAGGTGAGTCTGGCTGACCTATCAAAACTTGAAAGCGCTGTACTGGGGTCAGAAAGAATTGGAGCGCCACTTACTCGTCCCACAAAGTTAATCTGCGTGGGACTTAACTATGTAAAGCACATTGCAGAAACCAATGCCGCGACTCCAGTAGAGCCCATAATCTTCATGAAAGCGCCGGATTCCTTTATAGGTCCTAACGATGATGTAATTATTCCGCCAGGAAGTACCTCTACCGATTACGAAGTTGAGCTCGCAGTAGTCATTGGGAAGCGCGCCCTTTATCTCAAGAGCCCAAGGGACTCTGCGAAACACATTTTAGGTTACAGCATCTCTCAAGACATTAGCGAGCGCCATTGGCAAATTGAACGTTCTGGGCAATGGGTAAAAGGCAAATCTTTCCCCCACTTCAACCCCATGGGTCCGCACATTGTGACAAGTGACTCTATCAACGCCTCAAACTTACATATCTGGTGCAAGGTAGATGGAGAAACACGGCAAGACTCCTCCACCTCAGACCTTCTCTTCGGGGTTGATCACATCGTTTGGTACATCTCACAATTCATGGAGTTGTTTCCTGGCGATGTGATTAACACGGGAACTCCGGCAGGGGTCGGAATGGGATTCAACCCAACTAAATACCTACGTGCTGGACAAGTAATCAATACCGGTATCGCTGGAATTGGCGAGATTACGTCAAAGGTTATTGATTACCAAGCTTGATGCTCTCCCCCGAATCCATTGATTTATAGAGCGCATCTACTAAGCGAAGAGTTCCTACGGTGTCGGCGACACTACTTCTAAGTGGAGCTCCCGTTGCAATTCCACGCATCACCGACCCGATTGTGCCTCTAAACGCATCTGGGAACCATCGGGTAGTTACCGGATATGGTGTCCATCCATCAGTTGGAAGAACTTGCGAATTGACCTCTAAGGTATCAACTCGTCCTACTGGATAGTCATAGAGCAATCCAAGAGTTCCTCTTATGGAGCCTTGATCACCATCAATTCGAAATTCAGCTCTATTATCTCCGCCGCGATTGATGTGATTGGCGTGAACGAGCGCAGTCACACCCTCGTCATATGAGTAAGTACTTATCGTCCTGGTCTCGCCTTTCGGATATTGCCCGTGAGTTCTTCCAGCCACGCAAAAGACGGTATTGGGTTCTCCCAAAAACCAGCGAATAGCATCGTGATAGTGAATGGAATGGAGCATCACTTCCAAGCGGTCCAAATCCTTCGCCCACGGCCACATCTCCCACGGTGTAACAAGATTTACCTCAAAAGAAACATTGGTAACTTTGCCGATCCATCCAAGTTGCACCATGCGATAGGCCGCCGCTATGCCCTCGTCGAAACGAAGTTGATGATTTACAGCAGCAATAATTCCATTTCCGGTAACAGCTTGCGCCATCTTTAAGCCATCGCCAACACTGGTGGCCATAGGCTTTTGAGCCAAAATATGTTTTTTAGCGCCTGCAACTTTGTAAAAAATTTCTGGTTGAAGCGCCGCTGGAACAGCAATATCTACGATAAATACCTTCGGATCTACTAAAAGTTCTTCTAAGGAGGCATAAACCTTTGGAATGAAATGTCTCTCTGCAACATCTGTGGCTTTAGCCTGATTGACATCGAAAATACCTACAACGTCAACTCCCGCGATCTTGTATGCGGGTAGATGCGCACCGTCAACTATGCCTCCAGCTCCAACGATGGCAATCGGTACTTTATGAGATTCCTCAATTTCTAAATTACAGAACTCTGAGATATTTTTAAAAATTTCGATCATGGCTTTACCTGATTCTCCGCCTGCGAGGTACGATACAAAATGGTTTGCAAATGTTCCGTGTATAAAACCAACTCTTCATTATCAGCGCGAAATACCTCGTAACTCACACGGAAAAGGCCCATATTTTCATATTTAGGGGTTTTCTCTAGCAAAGTTCGCATCGCATAAATAGTGTCCCCAATAAAGACCGGCTTTATGAATCTCAATCGATCATAACCATATGAAAATGTATTTACATTGTTGTGGGCAAATAGCCCCATTCCATAACCGAATACCAAGGCGCCTGGAACAATCCGCTTTCCAAATAGACCCTCCTCACGCGCCCACTTATCATCGGCGACATAAGGATGAAGATCTACAAGCAGCGAACTAAATAGCATTACCTCACCTTCAGAAATTGTGCGTCGTATGGAGCGATCAACTTCACCGATCTGGTAATCCTCATATAGTTTCGTATCTTGATTCCACACAGGCACTCGATATCGTGATGCAGGATCTGAGTTTAGATTTTTTGAATTATGATTTTGCATTACTCCCCCTTAAGAAGTTCCTGGCGTATCTTTTCGGTATCTTCGCCCACATGCGGAGCGCCTTTGGTACTTTTAAGTGCTCGTCCATCAAATCGCAGGGGGGATCGGGTTGCTGTTATGGAGACCTCATTCTGACCGCTCTGAGAATTTCGAGTGGTTTTCTGCAACATGTCGAGCTCTAAAAATCCCTCGTGCGAGACTAATTCTGGAAGAGTCAGCACTGGAGCACACCACACATCTGCCTGATCCAAGATTCCTAACCAATATTCTGTTGTGTTCGTTTGAAATTGCACGGTGAGATTTTCCATAATTTTCTCTTGACTCGACCACCAACTCTGCGGATCTGCGTACATACTAAAATCTATATTTAATAACTCACCTAACTTGGGGATTGGATTCATGGCAACAGCAATGTATCCATTACTCGTTGAATAGAGTCCGTAAGGAGCGGGAAGGAATGCATGAGCGGAGTTACTTGCACCTCGTTTTACCTCTACAGAAGTATCGAACTTGTGAGCACTCAGCAATTCAAATTGTAAGTCCAACATCGACTCGATCAGACTTGTTTCAACCAGACCGCCCACTCCTGTTCTCTCTCTACGTAGAAGTAAGGCGGTAACACCATGCGCAATATGCACCGAAGTAAAAATGTCAGCAACTGCAATTCCTACAGGGATAGGTGGCATCTCTTTTGAACCGTTGAGCCAAGGAAATCCTGAGATTGACTGGGCTAACAAATCTTGACCAGGTCTATCTTTCCATGGCCCCGTAGAGCCATATCCTGAGGCGCTAGCATAAATAATCCCAGGGTTTACCTTCTTTACATCTTCGTAGCCAAAACCCAACCTTTCAATAACACCGGGACGGAAGTTCTGAACTATGACATCTGCTTGTTTGATAAGTTCCCAGACTTCTGCCTTATCGTCTGGACTCTTTAGATCAGCGGCAAAACTCTCCTTATTTCGATTCATGATATGGAATGAGAGGGTATCTCCATCGCTTTCCAGCCCTGCAAATGCCAAAGTTCTTCCGATATCACCAGTTCCTGGACGCTCAATCTTGATGACTCGAGCCCCAAGATCTGCCAAACGCATAGCTGCAACTGGTCCCGCTAAAAATTGCGAGAAGTCGAGTACCAGTATTCCATCGAGTGGTAATTCGGGCCTAGCCTGGCGGGTTTTCACATATGCTCCTTAAAAAATTTCTCTTAGTCGACGTGGAAAATCTCTGGAATATCAGACCACCACTCATCAGGCGCTCTACCTGCGACAGGTGTTTGGAGAGGTTTGCAAAGATCCCACCAGCGTTGAGTTGTTGGATCCTCAGCCATTTTCGCCATATCCACCTGAAAGTCATCTCCGATATATTCAAAATACGAGAAAAGAATTTCGCCATAACGATATATGGAGTAGTTTCGAATATTGCTATCGTGAATCTGCTTAAGAACCTCTGGCCATACCGCTGCATGCAACCGTTCGTATTCCTCGCGGTGCTCAGGTTTCATTCCAATAACAGATGCATAACGTGCCATGACTTATCCCTTCAATCCATAAACTTCGGTGGCTGTTTTACTTCTCATCCATTCTTGCTCTTTATCTGAATATTTTTCGAGCGACGCTAGTTGGGCTTTCCATACATCTACATAATTGTTCATCAATAAGATGACTGGCCAATCTCCACCCAACATAATTCTCTTAGCGCCGAAAGCTCCAACCATGTGATCAACATATGGTTGCCAGTCAGCAACACTCCAATCAGCGCTCGAGGCAGTATTTAGACCAGAGAACTTTCCATATACATTTTCGAATGAGGAGAGCTGGCTCATTTGGCTTGCCCATGGTTCCATGACTTTTCCAGCGATATTTGGCTTTCCAAAGTGATCGATCACTATTTTCAACTTTGGAAATTTCTCCGCCAGCATTGCGACATTTGCTAAATGCGCTTCATTCACCGCGACGTAGTCAAGGGCTAATCCGCTCTCTTCAACGATAGCTAAAGTATCTAAAACACTAGATCTTAGGATCCACTTATCATCTGACTCATATTTCTTATCGGCATAGTTATGAGTGAGATTGCGTACACCTTTGAAATACTTATCTTTAGAGAAGATTTGAAGCGCTCGTGAGGCTTCAGCTGTTCGGTCTAACGGGATATATCCCACTACCCCTCGAACAAATTCATACTTGTGTGCAATATCGAGCATGTAGAAGGTGTCTTCATAAGTATCCGCCGCTTGTACTAAGACGGTTCCAGTGACACCCGACGGCTTTAACTCCGGTTGCAATCTCTCGGGAGTAAAATCATCGTAGATAACCCCATAGGCAGGTTCAATCCAGTCATATGCACGCTCACTCATCACCCATAGATGTTGATGTGAATCTATAACTTCATGGTTGCTCATGATCTCTCTTTCCTTTGGTGTATTTAGAGAATGTGGTGCTTATTCCAGGCTTCACGAACTGTGCTTCCGTCTTTAAGATCAATCAATACTTGATTCTCTCCCAAGGCTCGCTTATTTGCTGCTAAGAAAACTTCCACAATTACAGCCTGAGGCACTACCACCACTCCATCTAGGTCGGCGATAATGAAGTCTCCCGGAGCCACCGGTACGCCTCCACATATTACGGAGTTGCGAACGCTTGCAACTTTCATTCTGCCTTTGTAATCGTAAGGCAGCGAACCAACACCAAATGCGCTAAAGCCAATCTTAAGAATCTGGCTAACATCTCGCA
>JAYTQV010000046.1:0-2352 GCA_043746515.1 Actinomycetes bacterium
AGCAACTTCCAAATTGCGAGGCCGTGGCAGACCATGGCTGATAATGGTTGACTCCAGTGCCACTATCGGCTTGCCTGCTGACTTCGCAGCACTAACTTCCTTTGAAAAATTAAGCATGCTGGAAGTTTAGAGCGACTCTTGTTCTTTCCCCAACGCCTAAATCCTGACACAACCGTCTATAAATAAGCCCTCGTCGGTTTAGGTGTAAGCCAAGCAAAAGATTCACTATCGGCAGAAATCACAGGATTTACTAGTTTGCCTATCTCTGTGATCTCCACAGTCACAGTGTCATGCGGTGCCAAATTAAAATCCATATTTGGAACTAGGCCTGTGCCGGTAGAAAGGATTACCCCCTCAGGGAATTTCATCTGAAGAAAGAGATACTGAACCAGGTCTTCAAATCGGCGGTGCATCTCAGAAGTGGAGGTAGTCCCCTGCCAAGCGACCTTTCCTGAGCGCTCTACGGTCACAGAAATATTTAGCGTGTAGAGATCAGAGATCGTCCAAATCGGCACAATTCCTGGTCCAACCGCACATGCGCCTGAATAAATCTTTGCTTGAGGTAGATACAACGGATTCTCGCCCTCAATTGACCTGGATGAGACATCATCACAAATTGTTAATCCCACGATTTCACCTGCACTATTACAAACTAACGCTAATTCTGGTTCAGGCGTATTTATTGTGGAATCAGTTCGGACTCCAATTGGTTCGGCAGTTCCGGTGACTCGCCAAGCCACGCTCTTGAAAAATAGTTCTGGCCGATCGGCGTCGTACACGCGCGAGTACACATCGGCGTGATCGCTCTCTTCCTCACGGGCAGCTCGTGATCTTTTATATGTCACTCCAGCAGCCCACACTTCTGTTAAATCATCTACGGGTGGGAGTAGTCGCTCACATTCAATTGTTTCAGTACTAATGAGAGAGGCTTCGATTAACTCACGGATATTGGAAACAGATAAAGTCAAAAGTTTTCCGATCGAATCAACCTGTATTGGATGAATCAAATTTTTTTCACTATCGTGTGCTCCGATAGCAACTTGCCCTTCAGAACTTACAAACCGAACCAATTGAAGTGCCATCTTTATCCAATCACTGGTTTTCTATCGTTCATTGAATTTTCGTTACTACTAGCGGGTGGGCCCCGTCGGGATCGAACCGACGACCCACGGATTAAAAGTCCGTTGCTCTACCGACTGAGCTAGAGGCCCCAAAGCGCTTAAGACGCACTTATTGTGCGCTGAGATTAGCAGTCAACAGACATTGCTCCAATTCATGCGTCCGAAGTTCTTATAAAACTGAAAAATAGCAAGAGCCAAATGGCTAGCGCCCCAATGACGATAAGTTCTTCGGTCAATTTTGAAACAAAAGGAATCATAACTGCGCAAAGCGCATAAAAAGTGGTCATTGCCCACAAAACAATAACTGCAGTAGGCCGACTCAACCCAAGACGCATTAATCGATGCGATAGGTGATCCTTGCCACCCTGGAACGGAGAAATGTTTCGACTTACTCGAGAAATCACTGCTACGGAAGTATCAAGAATCGGAACTGCAAGAAGCAAAATCTTTGTTGAAAAGGATATCCACTTCATATCTGCTTGCGGATGAAAGCGAATAGTAAGAGATGCGATTAAAACTCCAAGGAAGAGTGCACCAGCATCACCCATATAAATACGCGCAGGACTCCGATTCCAAAGTAGAAAACCAATCATTGACCCCACCACAACAGTTGCGAGTGCGGCAATAAAATATTGATTTCCTTTATAACCTAGATAAGCAAGTGCAATACTAGAAATTGCAACGGTTCCAGCAGCACCGCCATCGACATTGTCAAAAAAATTGATAGAGTTGCAAACACCGACAATCCAAAGCAATGTAATCAATCCATCTAGCCATACATGTTCAGTAGGAACTCCCACTGTATGTGTCTCGATCAAGAAAATTGCAGTAAAAACTCCGGCGATGGTCTGCACTAGTAGGCGGGGTCCAGGTCGAAGATTTTTAAAATCATCCCAAAGGCCAACAAGTCCAAGTACTAAAGCAGGAGCAAGCACCGAGGTTTCTAGGGCCAGATTCTTTTTGGTAAATTCTTTAAGGAACAAGGCAAAATAAGAGACACTAATAGTGCCAATTATAATCGCGACTCCCCCCAAGTATGGGATGGGGTGTGCATGAGACTTGTGCTCCGCGTTAGGTAAGTCATAGATTGCTTTATTAATTGCAAAGCGACGAACAATTGGAGTCAAAACACCAACAACAACAAAGGATGCAATACCCAATTCGAAGTATTGCCAAATGAAAATCTTCATCTGGTCATATGCTGCGGGAGCGCCACCCGGCAACAATAACC
>JAYTQV010000047.1:0-2072 GCA_043746515.1 Actinomycetes bacterium
CGGTTGTACACCGTAACGTCATGTCCGCCCTCAAGAAGACGTGTCGCTAATTGGAATCCCATCCGGCCGGCGCCGACCCATCCAATTGTCGGCTTAGGGCTAATGCTCATTAATGCTCCTCATTGAAATAAATAATGCAATCGATTGCAGTGAACTATTATTGATCCAACTGAGCCACTCGTCAAGATGTACCTACGAGACTAAGGTTAATCTGTGCGTAATCGAGTGACTTTGGCAGATGTAGCCAAGGCAGCTGGAGTAAATACAAGTACGGTTTCCCGGTCGCTCAATCGCGAAACTGAAAGCCAGGTAAGCGCCGCAACCGTAAAAAGGGTCCGCAAAATTGCACAGAGCCTTGGCTACACCCCTAACACTGTTGCTAGAGGTTTGCGTACCCGCAAATCTATGACCATCGGTGTCATCGTCCCTGATCTGACAAATCCAATCTTCCCACCAATGGTGCGCGGTGTAGATAGCGTTCTCTTCTCACGAGGATATTCGGCACTGGTTGTCAATACTGACAACAATGCTGTGATCGAAGATGCTCTCTTTGATTCTCTCATGGAACGGCAAGTTGACGGTCTAATCATTGCCACTGGTCACACGGAACGAAGCATGATGGCCAAATATCACGATCAAGGTGTGCGAGCCGTGATGGTTAACCGTGAAGCATCTGGTGTTCCTTATCCTTCTGTAATTGGTGATGATGCGGCTGGAGTTGCGGCATCACTTGAACATCTAGTAGCACTCGGGCACAAAAAAATATTGCATCTGTCAGGGCCTTCAATGCTTTCTACCTTTAGATTACGAGCTAGTGCATTTACTGATACCGCAAGGAAGTTAGGACTTAATACAAAAGTTATAAAAGCGGCAGCACTTTCCGTTGATTCTGGTCAATCCACTATGAACAAATTTCTTGATGCGCACCCTAAAGATATAACAGCAATAGTTGCCGGCAACGATCTTTTAGCACTTGGTGCATACCATGCAATACGCCAACATGGATTAAGGATCCCCCAAGATATTTCAGTTATCGGGTTCAATAACATGCCGTTTTCAGAAGATTTTCAACCTGCTATGACAACGGTGAATGCTCCACTTTATGAAATGGGTGTTGAAGCGGCCCGCTTATTACTTAGCCAGATCGAAGGAAAAGAGACAGGCCCTCGTAAGGTCACTCTGCCGGTCACTTTGATCATACGAGGATCGACTGGACCAGTTCCAAAAAAATAGAATTATCTCTGATATCGACAGTAATCTATTCCCATGAGAGATTCTGATATTCAATCTGCGATAGATCATTGGGCACCGCGATTCACCACCCAAGGAGTTGATGGAAATGATTTTAATCGAATAACTTCATCACTTGAAAGTTGGTCAGAATGGCTTGATGCTTGGGTCGCCAATGGTGATATGCATGCTGAGTTGGCGGCTGTTGCAGAAAGAGCAGGCCACAAAATAAGTGCTGGAAACGCTTGGAATCGAGCCGCTCTGAGTTATCACTTTGCAAAATTCGTTTGGGTTCTGGACATGACAAAACACAAAATGGCAACTGAGAAATCTATCGCCGCCTTACTCCGTGTATATAAAAATTTAGATCCGTCTGCCGAGCGAGTAGAGATTCCATTCGAAGGTCATCAATTGGTTGGTAACTTGCGCAAACCAGCAGGGATAAACAATCCGCCAGTTGTAATTTTGCTGCCTGGATTGGATTCAACTAAAGAAGAGTTCTTCAATTGGGAGAACGTCTTTCTAACCCGTGGCCTTGCCACTTTCTCACTTGACGGTCCGGGTCAGGGGGAGTCCGGCTTTTATTTCTCGCTCCGACCAAATTATGAAAGTGCAATCAAAGTAGCTATCGATACCTTATTAACAAGGAGCGATATCGATGCACAACGTTTAGGTATTGTTGGCGTCAGTATGGGTGGTTACTACGCTGCCCGAAGTGCAGCACATGATTCACGCATCAAAGTAGCAGTAACCGTTGGTGGCTCCTACGACACTGGTAGTCGCTATGACGCTCGTCCGCCAATTAGTCGCGCCGCATTTTTTCAATATTCTGGAGCAAAAAA
>JAYTQV010000048.1:0-79249 GCA_043746515.1 Actinomycetes bacterium
GCAAAGGCGTTTGATAAAAAGGTAAGTGGGAAGGTAAATAGGAAGGAGACATTGGCAACGACTCGAGCATCTTTGGACATTAACCCGGCAAAAATCCCCGCCCAAGAGAGCGCGTATCCAAAGAAGAGAAGCATCAGAAACCCGAGAAAAATATGTAATGGTCCAGATGTGGGACGCCATCCGACGATATATCCTGCAATGCCCATTACGACCAAAACAACAATATTGAGAAGTCCATCCCCCAACGTTCTACCAACGACTAAGGCGGAGCGAGCAATGGGAAGTGATCTAAATCGATCGATCAAACCTTTCTCCATATCTTGGGCTAGGCCTTGGGCTGTTGCAGCAAGAGTGAAAGTTACGGTCTGCACAAAGATTCCGGGCATCAGAAGTTGTACATACCCGCCTTTGATGCCAACGCCTAGCCCTCCAAAGACATAGCGGAAGAGCAGAACAAACATCACAGGTTGAATCGTGTTAAACATGAGGACCTCAGGAACACGAGTCAATTGAAGAAGTTGTCGCTTAGTGATGACAAGAGCGTCGCTTATACCGTTCATTTCTTCGCTCCTCTCTTTTTCTTGCTCGGCTCAATCTCTGTCTCTACCTCAGCCACATGACCGGTGAGGGAGAGAAAGACATCATCGAGAGATGGCCGTTTCAGCGCCAAGTCCAAAGCATGAATCCCCGCTCCATCAAATTCTCTAATCACGGAGACCAGCGATTGTGTTCCATCTTGAACAGGGACCGAAATCTTACGAAGGCCTTGATCTACGCTCACCTGGCCCTGGGTGGTGCGCTCAATGATCTCTTTCGCACTTACTAAATTCTCTTCGGAGACAACTATCTCAATTCGCTCTCCCCCTACCTGGTCCTTTAAATGATCTGAGGTACCGCGCGCGATGACTCGTCCGTGATCTATCACCACTATGTCATCAGCCAGTTGATCTGCTTCCTCCAAATATTGAGTGGTGAGCAAGAGGGTTACGCCATCTCGAACCAGATCCTCGATCACCGCCCACATCTCCATCCGACCACGAGGGTCTAATCCAGTAGTCGGTTCATCGAGGAAGAGAACTTTGGGGCGGATAATAAGTGAGGCCGCTAAGTCCAATCGGCGGCGCATCCCTCCGGAGAAAGTTTTAATGGGGCGACGAGCAGCCTGCTCCAGAGAGAATTGAGCGAGAAGCTCCGTTGCTCTGACTTTGGCCTGTGATGCGCTGAGGTGGTAAAGCTGGCCGAACATCACCAAGTTATCCCATCCGGTGAGCGTCTCATCGACCGCTGCATACTGGCCCGAGAGTCCAATTATTTGGCGTACCGCTTTGGGGTTTTTAACGACATCAATTCCAGCAACTGTGGCATGACCAGAGTCTGGTTCTAAAAGTGTAGAGAGAATGCGAACTACCGTGGTTTTACCTGCTCCGTTAGGGCCCAAGACTCCCAAAACGGTCCCTTCCTCAACATCCAGACTCAAGCCATCGAGAGCGTGAACCGCCCCTTTCCGATAGGTTTTGACTAGATTTTCGGCGATTACGCTCTTCATTCGGCTAGCGTAGTCGGCTGAAGAGGCGTGACAATGCTACGATTTGGTTGAAAGTTCAATAAATTTGACGCTAGTAACTTATGAGCACAATAAATCTGAATTGACGAGGGAATACATGTCAACAAAAACTAATGAACATGCACCAATGACGCACAAACAAATATTAACTGTGATGTTTGGATTAATGACCGGTCTGCTCCTAGCAGCGCTCGACCAATCCATCGTTTCAACAGCTCTCAAAACAATTACTGTGGATCTTGGCGGGCTAAACCATTACACATGGGTAGTCACCGCTTACCTGTTGACTTCAACAGCATCCACTCCGCTCTACGGGAAGATCTCTGATCTCTACGGTCGTCGCCAGGTCTTCCAGTTTGCGATCGTGACCTTTTTGATTGGTTCCTTTGCTTCCGGGGCAGCACACAATATGACCCAACTTATTGCTTTCCGCGCATTGCAAGGTCTTGGCGCAGGTGGTCTCATGTCCCTCACCTTCGTGATTATCGGTGATGTGGTTTCTCCCCGCGAACGCGGTCGCTACCAGGGTTACTTTGGAGCAGTTTGGGGTATCGCCACAGTTGCTGGTCCACTTCTTGGTGGTTTCTTCTCAGATCACGCGAAAGTACTTGGGATTACTGGTTGGCGTTGGATTTTCTACATCAATCTTCCCCTTGGAATTATCGCTTTAATTATTACTTCAGCCGTTCTCCATATCCCCAAAATCCATCGAGACCACAAGGTTGATTACTTTGGCGCCTTTATTCTGGTAGCCGGCGTCTCAGCACTCCTTTTGGGAATCTCTGTCTACGCGCCAGAAAATGGTTGGCTCACTGCAAAGACGTTACTTTGGATTGGAGCAGGAATACTGTTATTTGCACTCTTCCTCTTCAACCAAGCAAAAGCTTCAGAGCCAATCCTTCCACTGCGACTATTCAAGAACCACACCTTTAACATCACCTCCCTTTTGGCATTTTTGGTCGGAGCCGCGATGTTCGGTGCAATAGTGATGTTGCCGCTCTACTTCCAGTTGGTAAAGCACAACTCTGCAACTCTCTCTGGATTGAAATTGCTTCCATTGATGGTGGGAATTATCTCAACCTCAATCACCACAGGAAAATGGATCTCCAAGCACGGTAAGTACAAGATGTTTCCTATTGTGGGAATGGTGCTCTTGACCGTGGCACTGCTTGGGATGGTCACCATCGTTGAAAATACTGCGTTCTGGAAGATCGCGATCTTTGAGATCTTACTTGGTGCAGGGCTCGGAGCAACGATGCAGAATGTTGTCATCGCTCTCCAAAACTCACTCGAAGTAAGAGACATGGGAGTCGGTACCAGCCTCAACACTTTCTGGCGCTCAATCGGAGGAACACTAGGTGTGGCAATATTTGGATCGATTTACGCTAGTAAGTTGGGTAGTTATATCGCTCATGGTGTCGCCACGCTCACTGCCAAAAATCCAGCGGCCTTGGCGGGAGCATCTCCACAATCCTTTGCTCAACTACGGAACAATCCCGCGGTAATGATGAAATTCACGCCGCAACTACAAGCAACCATTCTCCACAGTTACGTCCAGGCATTTCATATGGTCTTTCTATCGGCTGTACCTGTAACGGTAATCGGCTTTTTTGTGGCTCTCGCGCTCGAAGAGAAGCCACTCAAGTCCGGAGCAGAACATGCACAAGCAATGAAGGAAGCTGCCGGAGAAGCCCTCGGCTAAGCTCTCAAGAAAAAATACCCCTTGTGAAATAGTGAAATCGCAAGGGGTATTTTTTTATTACAAATTACTACTTCTTAAAAAGATAAAGGCAGAGGACCGTGAGATTAAACAGACTCAGGGCCACAAATAAGAAGCCAGTAAAATCTAGATTGCCAGAATTCTTGGCAATGCTTAAACCCATTTGAGAAACATCATCAACTTCCATCATGGCACGGGTCAAGGCTCGACTGTCACGAATAGAGGACAAGATGCCGGTCACCGAGAACACCCCACCGGCGACGACTAAACCGAGAGCAAAGGCTTTGACATCTAAGGGAGAGTTGTAACTCAACTTTCCAGTTGAAGCAAGAATGAGAACCATTGCCAGCAAGATTGTTGGGGCGAGCTGCGAGCTGATCCGTTGAGACTTCTGGCTATTCCAAACCTGAAGTAGATCCTTCTCCTTAACACCCATGATCCAATCCCCACTACTCCCCAATAAGTGATACCTTATAATGAACGGGAGGAACACTACATGCACGCCTGGACTTGGTTTGCCATAGCTGGTGTATGTGCGGTCCTAGAAATCCTCAACTTCAGTTTGTTTTTTGCCTCATTTGCCGTAGGCGCTTTCATTGCTGGGTTTAGCTTTCTCCTCACCGAAAATCTCGCTGTTCAATGGATATCTTTTGCCGTTGCCACGGTCTTGAGTTTGCGCCTTAAACCTTTGATCAGTCGCTATATCTTCCGCAAAACACCTCCATTAGATACTGGGATAAATGCACTCATGGGTGTGAAAGCAGTTGCCACCTCTACCATCACCGATATTTCAGGCACTATCACGCTCAAAAATGAAACTTGGACCGCTCGAAGCGAGCACGGAGAGATAGAAAACGGTTCAACTGTCACAGTCCAGCGAATCGAAGGCGCTATAGCAATTGTTGTTCCGCGTACAGAGTCTCACCTCGAATAAGGAGAAGAAATGGCCCTACTTATCGGTTTAGGTGTCGTCGTTTTATTGGCGATCCTGGTAACCGTCGGATCCATCAGGATTATTCCGCAGGCTAGCGCGGGTATCGTCGAAAGGTTAGGCAAGTATCACAAAACTCTGGAACCTGGGCTGAATTTAATTGTGCCAGGAATTGATCGCCTACGTCCCCTCGTTGATCTTCGGGAAAAAGTTGTTTCATTTCCACCGCAACCCGTAATTACAGAAGATAACTTGGTTGTGAATATCGATACCGTTATTTATTTTCAGGTCACTAATCCAAAGTCAGCGACTTATGAAATCGAAAATTACATCACAGGAATCGAACAGCTTGTTGTAACCACTTTGCGTAACTCTGTCGGCGGATTAGACCTCGAGAAAGCCTTGACTTCTCGTGATCACATTAATGCGATTCTGCGTGGAGTACTCGATGAGGCCACGAGTAAATGGGGAGTGCGAGTTAATCGGGTAGAGATCAAAGCGATCGAACCACCTCCAAGCGTGCAGGAGTCTATGGAGAAGCAGATGCGCGCCGATCGAGATAAGCGCGCAGCGATTTTAACTGCCGAAGGTGAGAAGCAGAGCCAAATTCTTCGTGCCGAAGGAAATCGTCAAGCCGACATTTTACGTGCGGAGGGTGAAGCCAAAGCTCGTGTGATCAATGCGGAGGGTGAAGCCGCGGCCATTGCCAAAGTTTTTGATGCAATACATCAAGCCAACCCTGATGAAAAGGTGCTTGCTTACAAGTACCTTGAACAACTTCCAATTATTGCAAATGGGACTGCAAGCAAACTTTGGATAATCCCAGCCGAACTATCGGGAGCCGCCGCTTCAATTATCAAAGCGTTTAAGCCTCAGGGGTAAGGTTTTAATCTTTAAGTTTCTACGGATTGCAGCGAGGGCAGGTAGCTGGATCAGCCGATTCCGTAACGACTTTGCCGAGCTCCGTGTAAGAACACAGCACGCATCCGTTCACCTCCTGACGAATTGCCTCAGCCACAAAGCCTTTACACATGCTGCATTGCAAACCCATTTCGAAACGAACTCTTCCCCAGCCTGGCACCGAACATACGGGACAGAGTCGGTTCACTTTCGCTGCCAATAATCGAGCTACCCGTGCGATATTTCTCTGCCTTGAGGGAGAACTATGAGCTCTCAAATCTGATTCAATCAGGACGGAGCCATTTTGAGAATGTTTGGAACACTCGGCAATTGCCCTTCTTAGTTCTTGAAAAGTTGAAATTCCTTTAATGGAAGAAATTTCTGCGGTGCTATTCGGCTTTACAATCAATTTATGATTAGGGAACTTAGCCCTAGCTAAAAATTCGGTGAGATCTTCGTCTGGGAAAGTGACAGTGCTGACTGCGGTAATCTCAAATGAGCGATATACCTCAGAGATAATGAGGTGTCTCTCATCATCAACAAGAACAAGATGTTCAACATCCGAAGTAACAAAGGGCACAACAAGATCGGCTCCAATTGATCCCTCTGAGGCCATGCCTATGGGTATTCCAAGATGGCGCATTCCCATGCGTGCCTTCCTAATTGCGGTCTCCAATGGGGGGAATTTTCTCTCTATCTCTCCGGTAAAAGTCCCAAGTTGATCGGTATCCAGATCAGCTTCGAGCATATGCAACCCAACGATTGACTCGAAGGCTGGAGCGATCTGATGCAGTTTTTGATGCTTACTAGTTAGCACGCTCACCTGATCAAAATATAGGTGTCGCGCTTTAGACACTGGCACTCGCTGGCGATGAGATTTCTAGAAGCAACGAATGGATAGAGAGCCAATCTCCAGCAACCAGAGGGGCCAGTGCAGATTGATTTATTGCTCGAATGAGTATTGATTCAGGTGCGGCTACAAATATCTGAAGGCGAATAGGGATGTGTCCCTCGGATACACCCTTACTCAAATCTGCATGTGGCGATATGGCTTGCCAAGGCATCCCTCTCATAAGCGGACCCTCTGCCCCTAATAGCACTCCAGCTTCGCCCACGACGTTGTGGCGAGTTTTATCCCCACTGCTAAAGTTTTGTGGACTTGTTATTGCCACGTTGTAAGCGGAGTTGATCATCTGCATAACAACTCCCGGTCCCGAAAGAATTGTCTCTAGGATCTGTCCATCTAGATCTTCCTCCCACGCATATTCGTGTAAGAAAACGCGCGAGCTAAGTTCAACATTTCGTGTTAGTTCTCGTGGTCCAATAATGCAAGCAGCATTGCCGCTCAACCCCCACTCTGGAAATACCTGCCACCAAGCGGTGGCAAACTTGGCATCCATTGCGATCAATTCTGATGATGTTGGAAATTTTCTTCGCGGAAGAGTGGATACAGCCCCGACTAATTCTTTGAACTTAGAAGATGAATCTGATTTCACTTCCTGCTCTTGCAAAGGATCAATTTCGAAGGTGCCAGCAGTAGTGTTGTGTTCAGCTGCAAAAAAGCGAAATGTCTCTCCTGGATATTTACTTGTAAGCAGCGATTGAACCACTACATCATTCATGAGATTCGCGGCGAATCGTGCATTGAGCCCACCATTATTTCCTCCACACGCCCCGCACTCATACATGCTGCGAAAAGGCGTATTGGAGGCATCTGCGCCGTGACCGACAAAGATCACTTCCTTGGTGAGCATCGCACTATGTGCGGTGATAACCGCCAGAATATTTGTTGCGTACTGAAGTTTTTGGGAGTCGGATAAAAATGAAAGATCCATACCCGTTGAGTCAAGCCACCTGGTTGGTTCAAAATATCTATTTAATTTCTTAGATAGTCCTGGTGCAAAGGTGTTGAGCGCGCTCAAGACTCCGTTCACAAGACCAAATCCTTCGGCTATTGCCAGCGCGCCACTTCCGCGCGCGGCATATTTCCATAAGGAAGGAAAATCCCATAGAAAGCGAGACTTTCGATTATCCGTGACCTCTAACGAGGGCGTAAGAATTATTGGAGCATGTGTATCACGGACGGTGCCGCTCTTCTCCAGATGTGTAAGGCAGAGATCCACCCCAAAGAATCCTGCCATTCCCACAGTGCGGACTCCCGGAATTTGTTCCGCTTGTACTCTAAGGAGATCACTGCGGACATCGATACAGGTCACAATCGAGACTTCATGCTGAAAATCATTCGCAGACGACGTGCTGCTTTTGAGAATTCCTGCCCTTAAATTTTCGGCATAGCTTCTCTCCAAGGCCAATTGCCATACCTTGGCATGAGGAGTCGTTAGAGAATCGCTACGCTCCAACTCGCTATCGCTGAGAAGAAGTAGTGCCGCCCGTAGGGCTAAGAGCGAAGTTTGCGCTTTAATTCCTAAACCCTTGGCATATGTAAACCACGAGATATCAATAGAAATGAGCTGCTGTAGGCATCCAAGGATTTGTGAATCTGTAATCTCACCCTGATGCTTCTTGATCAAAAAAGGGAGGATTTGGCACAAAGCATCGATCGGTTGAGGTTCCAGTAATTCTCGATATTTATGAGGCAAAGCCTTATGCCACATTTGGTAAGCACCAGAACTGTCTCCTGAATCTCCGTCATACCAACTTTGAGAACTCCACCAATTGGCGTTTGCCGCTAGAGATTCCTCTGGAGTTGGAAAAGGTGTATCACTCGGCTCGCGCTCTAAATCTTCTAAAACGTGATGCGCCTTTGCAATGCTAACCAAGGAATCAAACTCAAGGTTTAGATCAGATTCCCGTAAGCATTGAATAATAACTTCAGGGCGAATCAAACCCTGTTCCAGCCACGAGAGATACTGCGAAGCGGATGCGTAGAGCGATATCCCGTAACCCCTCGCAATTTCTGCTGCTTCATGAAAATCCATATGGTGTAACCCAACTAGGGAATCCTGCGCAACAATTTTAGACAGAGCCATACCTTCGACAAATGGAGCCGATGCAACCTCTACGACCTGGTGCATACTCTCTACCTGTAAATCACTGATCGATACTTGCTGAAGATTTCTCAGAGCCACGGATAATTTCTTTCGCGAAGGTAGGTACCTGTTCGCCCGTGACGCTATCCGTAGCGTCCACTCTCTAGGAGTAAATCGCAATGCGTTGGTTATGAAGAGAAGCAGAGCTGACACCAAAACAACTAGAGAAATACCCGGATGTGAAATTTTAGGGAAAAGTTGAGATACAAACCATTCCAAGCAGATATAAATAAAGAAGAGGACGGCACTCAAGGAGGCGGATTGTACTAAGAGTCTCTTGGGCAATTTACTGATAAAGATTAACGAACTAGCGAGTGCGATTGCGAAGATGGATATATTGAGAAGATACTCACTGCCAAGGAAGGCTACAGAAATACCAATTGAAATTGGGTAGATAAAGGCAAGGATTGTAATCGCCGCGCGGTTCTCCTTGCCCACTGGCAAGGGCATTGCATTCTTCTTTCGAAGTGGTGCACCACCCGCTCGTAGAAAACTCCAGCTTTTGTAACTACCGTGTCCGACGATATGAAGGAGAACTATTCCTGGTATCCCCAAGATACCTTCCAGCGCCATGAAGGCCATCTGCATACTTGTGCCGTTGGCAAGTTTTCCTTTTTCATCATGACGATGGCGCATGATCGAAAGGGAGATCGTAATCGTAAGCAAAGAAACAACGATTATGCCAACCCACGCGCGATGAACTATCGGCAGGACGATAATAAGGTACCCAAATCCATTGACAATGCCCGCATGCAAAAAAGCAGAGAGGGGGCTAGGCGCTTCGCTCGTAAGAATAAGCCAACGCATTGCTGGAAATGCTCCACTTCTTATCAGCCCCGAAATCGTAATCAAAATAGCTATTGCGTTGTACAGAGTTGACTTACCTTCTGCCGAACTGTTGATGGCTGCAAATAATTTTATGTGATGGAAATGAGCCAAAAATAGCGCACCCCAAAAGGCGCTATCTGAAATAAGAAACCAGGTTCCAATTTCAAGGACCGCCCGGCGCGACCTGCGGTTGTTTGCGTGATTAACCAAGAATATGGCTCCTAGACCACTTGCGGACCAGCCCACCCCCATGAGAAGTGAATTGGAAGAAGAAAAGAGCAGGTAAATTCCAAGAGAAGTGACCAATAAAAGCCAGCCAAACCGTTGATACCTCAATTGACCAACGAGGTTCTTCATTGCGAAGGTGGTGATCGTGGCAATCAAAAGAGAGCTATAGATCAAAAGAGCTAGTCGCAGATGTAATTCTGGATCACCGTGAGTGGAAACCAGCGCATAAAGCGCCAAGAGGCTTACCAGCAGGGCAATAGATTGGTTGAGGCGGTAGGTAATCATAGGTAAATTATTGCCTGTATTTAATTACCTGTCAAAAAATTCCATATAGCCGTATAATAAGGGTGTGGCTGGCGGAAAATGGACTCTTCTCTCCAACCACGGCCATGTATTGGTCGCCCTCAGTAAAGATCCAACTTTGCGAATTCGAGACTTGGTGGAGTTAGTTGGTATTACCGAGAGGTCGGTCCGAGCCATCATCATGGATCTCCAGGTTGGCGGCTACTTAACAATAAGGAAGATTGGCCGACGCAATGAATATCGGATTAACGCTGAGATGAATTTTCGCCACCCGGCAGAGGCCACCTACCAAGTTAATGAATTACTAGATATTTTCAAAAGTTCCTAAAAACTGGTAGTGCTTTTGCCAACTACTTGGAGTTCATTGAGAGCGAGATGAATCTTCGCTGATTTCAAGTGGCAGGCATTACCAAGTGGGTGAATTATTCTCCTTGCCCGTAGCCCGACCCTTAAGGCTACGAGCCTTTACAAAGTAAGGGTTCGACCGGGCCCCTATAAGACCGGCACCAAATTAGCCCATGGAGGTCTAAGTTGCTACAACTATCAAATGGTCAGTGGAGCTCGTTATTTAACGTGTTCTCCTTTGGTCTAGTTTCGATGCTTGCCTGCACCATCTTTACATTGGTCTCACAAGCCCGGGTGCTACCAAAATACCGCAGCGCCCTTGTAATGTCTTCAATGGTCACTTTCATTGCTGGATATCACTACTTCCGTATTTTCAACTCATTCAATGAGGCCTCAATGGCCAATGGAGTGAAAATAGGAACAGCTCAAGGTTCTTTCAACGAGGCTTACCGTTACGTTGACTGGATTTTGACTGTACCACTGCTTCTTGCAGAGGTTGTAGCTGTACTTGGTCTTGCCAAGGCAGCATCTTCATCACTGATTGGTCGCCTTGTCCCTGCATCTGCAGCCATGATTATTCTCGGCTATCCAGGTGAAATCTCAACGCACAACGGAACTAAGGTTCTCTTCGGTATTCTCTCCACGATTCCATTTATCTACATCCTCTACGTTCTCTTCGTAGAACTCACAAAATCGTTGGATCGTCAACCAGAAGGCGTCGCGGCAACGGTTTCGCGTCTGCGTCTGCTCTTGGTCGCAACATGGGGCGTCTATCCAATTTCATATCTGCTTCCAATTTTGATTAAGAATCCATCGGCTTCTCAAGCAGCCGGCCTCTTCGTTGGTCGTCAACTTGGTTATACAATCGCAGACGTACTTGCGAAGTGCGTTTTCGGTCTGACCATCTACAAGATCGCAAAGATGAAATCTGCAGCAGAAGGCATGAAGGAAGAAGTTCATTAGTCTCTCCTCAATTTAAAATAGGCGCCCCGGTTGGGGCGCCTATTTTTATCCTATAAAGTTAAGGCGTGACGAACTATAGATACGCTGGCTACTTACTAGTGGCTCTGGGATTACTAAATTTTCGATATCACACTGGCCATCCCCACAATTTTCAGCACTCCATAGTGCTTATAGCCATTCCAGGTTTATTGATTCTAAGTTCTACGTTTACATCCAAAGCAAAACCCTTTCTGCGTTCTAAAGCTGGGGTTATATTTGTAACTTTGGTTGTTCTCTCAGCAGTGATCTGGGCTGCTATCAATAAATAGTTTTTATTTATTATTCTTGGTCCGTTCATTTTCACGACGTCCTGTCCATACCCACATCGAGAGAACGCTTAAGATCAGGGAAAATCCGAAGAGCAAATCTTCAATCGGTGCACCGGCCAGCCGACGTCCGATAATTGCAGCAGGGTTGTACATGACTATATTGCGATGAGTTAGCCAGTAGTTAGTAATTAATTGGAATGGAAAAATGATCGCATAGCTCGTCCAGAATATTGCCTTGGTGAGCAATTGGGTACGCGCGATGTAAAGATCAAAAACTAGGGCGAAGAGCACGCTAAAAAGTGCCATATCAGAGTAAATCACCGAACATTGCCCCCGATCTTTTCATCGCCCACCGGCCAGTGCTTCTTCACCGCACGCACTCCTTCAATGGTCATGATCGCGGCTATCGGGACAATGAGGAAAAATAAAAACTCTTCGAGAGGGATATGGCCGGGACCATAGATCCCAAGAATCTGTTTTCGGTCAAAAAACCAATGGTGCCGTCTAATAGCATATGCATCCCACAGCAAGAAGAAAAATGCAACAGGAGTGATACTCAGGGCCACCCGCTTAATGCGGACCAGGACGCGAACCTTCAAGACGATTTCCAACCAAAATGAACCTAGAACAGTGAATGCTAGCATCGACATATAACTCCACTGCTTCATGGGATTAATCCTCCTACAATCACATCATGAACGCGACCTTTGCATTAGTGCGCCGATTCTCAACGATAGCCGTTTACGCCGCCATTGGGCTTGCGCTCATTTTTCGAGCCTCACTCGGTTCGGACCACATTGGATGGCAAATCGTGATGGCTCTCATCGCCTTGGCAATCGGAATTCCACATGGGGCAGTTGATCACCTCATCACTATTCCACGTAGGTCCAAAGGAGCTTTTTATCGATTCATTGTGATTTACATATTAGTGGCGTTACTAGCGGCCTTCGCCATCCTGCGCTGGAACGTAGTTGGTTTTCAATTAGTGGTTTTGATGAGTGCGCTTCACTTTGGATTTGGTGATGCTGCTTTTCTCGCCGAATCGGGTGGGCAGAAGATGAATCGAGCGACAGAGGTTGCTTACTCACTCGCCGCTGGAAGTTTGCCAGTTGTTCTTCCCTTGGTTAACAGCAAAAGCACTTCAGCGCTGGAACATGTGCATCATCAACTCATCAATTGGCAACATGGCTTTACTCAAGGCTTGGAGATTTTGCTCTGGACTCTTGCCGCGATTGCATCACTACTACTTGTTACTCAACGTCGTTGGAGAGATCTCATCGATCTGATCGCCCTGGCACTCTTAGCGATTGTTGCTCCACCGCTCGTGGCCTTCGCGGTCTATTTTGGATGTTGGCACGCGGCACGACACACTGCACGACTGACTCTGTTACTGAAGCCAAGTTCCACCCCGCTATGGACAGCTTTCAAAGCTGGTCTTCCAGCACTTATTGGAACCGCGATTGTTGCAGCAGGACTAGCGATCTTAAGTAAAAATGGATTCTCATCATCGTTACTCTGGTCGCTGCTTGTTGTTATTTGGGCGCTAACCGTTCCACACATGGCCACAACAGCTCGCTTTGATATCCAATCACTCAAGTAGTTCTTTCTCATTTTCACTTTCCGTAAATGAACTAATGCAATCTCCGTAAGGAGAACTGACACAGGATTGTTCTGCTATTTTTAGATTATGAATTCAAAAAAATATGCTTTAGTGACAGGAGCTGGTGGAGGAATTGGATACGCCATCTCAGCAAAATTGCAGGATTTGGGGTACTCCCTCATACTTGTGGATAACCGAGAGGAGCATCTTCAAAAAGCCAAAAGCTCAATTCCGGAATCGGTGAGTTACTCATGCGATATCAAAACCGAAGACTCAATCGTAGGTCTAGTTAGTTTTGTGAAGGGGCTAAACGCTGATTTGGAGATTGTTGTCAATGCGGCAGGAGTCTTCTTTGAGCATGATGTCACCTCACTCAGTGAATCAGATTACGACCTGGTAATGGATGTAAATGTAAAAGGCACCTTCTTGATCTCAAAGCATTTCATACCCGAGCTCGAAAAGAACAAGGTCTCGCACCTCATCAATATTTCTTCAACTGCTGGCCTGCGAGGTAGCACCAATCGTGCTGTTTATTCAGCCTCGAAAGCTGCGGTCATCATGCTCACTAAATCGATCGCGAGAGATCATGGACCTAAGGGCTTGCGCGCGAATGTCATCTGTCCAGGCCTCATTGATACGCCTATGGCCGACTGGATTAGGCTCGATGCAGAGCGGTTGAACGAATGGGAGAAGACAGTGCCTTCCCAACGAATTGGAACTCCGCAGGACATCGCTGGAGCTGTTGAATTCCTGATTTCAGAGAACGCTTCTTATGTGCAGGGGCATGCTTTGATAGTTGATGGTGGAGGAACCGCTTAGCAACAGCTATAAAATGGTTTATAAATATTTAAAGAGAGTCGAATAAATTACATCGGCGATGACCAGCAACGAGAGGTCATCTCCGCGAACTGCACTCAGTTGCAACGCGAATGGTAGGTTACCCTCTCCCCGCCCTATTGGAAGGCTGATTGCTGGATCCCCAGTCACATTAAAGGTGCCGGTAAATAGCGCCTCTGCCTCACCTTCTGGAGTATCTATAGGTGGAGTCGTGATAGGCGCATTAAATGGAGTACAGGGAGATAGCAACACATCGATTCCCTGATAAACCTTTGCTGCCTGCTCCAAGTTATCACTTCGTAACTTCATCGCTTCGCGATATTCAACTTCACTCACAATGGCACAGGCTTGGATCAAGCGCAGTGTAGGAGGACCATAATGCTCCGGGTGTAAACGGGCACGCTCTCCATGTACTTGGAATAGTTCGTACATGACAATCGGAGCGAATGTCCCATCAAGCAGATCTAGGGTCGAACCATCTACATCGACGACCGTATGACCGGCGGCAACCAACGCCGCCACGGCTCGATCAATCGCTGCTTTAACTTCTGGCTCTAAAACACTGGAGTTATTTCTACTGGCAATTATTCCAAAAGTGAAATGTGCCGGTAGGTTAGGGGCTGCAGTATGAGTCAAAGCGGTGAAGACCTCAAGGATGGATGCGGGCGTATCCCCAATGAGTCCGACGTGATCCAAGGTTGGCGCCAGGGCCGTTACACCTAATAAATCAAAAGTATTGTATGTGGGCTTAAATCCTGCAACACCGCAATAATGTGCCGGAATGCGGATGGAGCCACCAGTATCGGTTCCAATAGCAACTTTGCAGACTCCCGCCCCCACCATTGCTGCTGACCCTCCACTAGATCCGCCAGCCGTAAAGAGTGGATTCGCTGAATTCATGGCTTCGGGAACATCTGGATGGAGCGCACCCGCCGCATATTCAAGAAGGGTCGTAGTGGCAAAAATATCTGCCCCTAAAGTACGCAAATCTCGCACAATAGGTGAATCACTTATTGCGACAACTCCAGCCATATCGACGGGGTTCCCATTTCCGCGAGGCGTTCCCGCAATATCTACAATATCTTTCACTGCTACCGCATGACCAAGTAAGGGTCCATCCATATTTCGCAGCGGTGAAGAAAGTAGTTCAACGTAAGCGTGCAGTGGTCCTCCGAGTCGAATAGCTCGCTCGTAAGTTGCGAGTAAATCTAAATTTGCAACTTGGCAGAGCCTCTCCCCGCGTTCGATTGATTCGATCATTTCAATCACAAGGTTGATGAGAGGACCGCTGAGAGCCTCTCTTAACATGGAAACTTCAGTCTTGCGCTTACGAATAGCAAGATCACGATAAACGCCAGAATGGGTCTTTGCACTATTCCTGTTGAGTTCAACAAGTTGATCAATCGAACTTTCTAAATCATCAGGATCAAATCCGTCAAAGGGCTCGAGTTTCACCGGTGCTTGGGCGATCACTTCTCGAGCTAAAGCGAGCATTAGCTCCCGGTATTCCAATCGCCCTAAGGATTCTACGATCGGCAAGTCAGAGACCGCCCCTGCAAAGAGCATTGCGCCGTAGACCTCTTTACTCCACAAAAACCCGAGAATATTTTCAGTCGCTTGCGCATAGGGAATTACTTCCGCGAGAAACTCCGCACGCGTTGAGAGCACACCACTTATCTCACCAATACGAACTGCCGCTTTGTTGCCCTGTACAATCAGTCCAGGACGAATATAATCTGCGCCAAAATTGATCAAGGCGGGGAGAACTCGATCCACACCAAATTTTTCTATAAGTTGTTCATTTACCAACCCATTTTGCAAAGTAACTATGTATCCACTTGGACTCAAATGTGAAGAGATTTGTTCAATCGCATTAACCGAATGGTGCCCTTTTACCGCAAGGAAAATAATGTCGAATTCTCCGGAGAGTTCTTCTGGCGAAAAGGCATTTGCGCTCAGAGTCCGCTGTTCTCCCTGGTATTCAATGGTGAGACCCTGCTCGTTGATAGCATCCCTATGCTCTTGATCGATCTCAGAAAAAACAAGGTCGTGGCCGAGTCCAATAAGGTGGGAACCAACTACTCCACCTATGGACCCGGCCCCAATTACCAATAATTTAATTGCTGGCCTCACCGTAATTAAATGTGGTGACGCAACCACCGTCAACAGTAACAATGGCACCAGTCATAAATGAGGCATCATCTGAAACTAAGAAAGTGGCGACTCGGCCAACTTCAATTGGTTGCGCCTGTCGGCCAAGAGGTTGCATTCCGGCAGCCTTTTCGCGACGAGCGATTGCTGCTCCCAACTCATCACCACTGAGGGTTGTACGACGACGACCAAGACTGGTATCGATATATCCAGGGCAAATTGCGTTGGTTCTGATCCCCGAAGGAGCGTAATCAACAGTCAGCTGTCTGGTGTAGTTAATAATGGCAGCTTTAGAAGCACAGTACGCGGGAGCTTTGGGGGCACCAATAAGCCCATAAGTAGAGGCAATATTTACGATTCTTCCATCGCTCTTCTTCAAGAAATGTGGGAGGGCATATTTTGTACAGAGAAAGGTGCCCCCGATATTAATGGTGATGATCTTCATGAAGTCTCCAAATGAGATTTCGTGAGTCTTAGCCTGCGCTCCACCTACTCCAGCGTTGTTTATGAGAATGTCCAGAGTTCCATAAGTGGATACGGCGGTGTCAATCAGATTAACGACTTGTTCCTCATTGCTGATATCCGCAGGTACAAATATTGCTTTTCCACCTAAGCCAACAATTTGCGCAACTGTCTCTTCACCATCCTCAACCAATACATCTGAAACCACCACGCTTACTCCCTCTTTTGCCAACGAGAGAGCAGTGGCACGACCAATTCCATTTCCAGATCCTGTGACCACGCCAACTTTGCCGTTAAGACCGTTCATTTGATTAGTTCCATTCCATAATGGTGCGAGTGAGCATGACGGTGGTGATAAAGCGCTTGAAAAGGCTGAGTGGATCTGAATCAGTGATGGTTACTTCCTTGGAATTTAGCTTTACCGCGCCAGGTACCCATGTTGCAATCTCAGTGAAGTCACTATTGTGAAAGCGCATTTTGATAGTGGCTGGTAGCGCTATCTTTGGAGTTGAAATCGAGTCAAGATGTTTGATTGCATACTCAGCTTTTTCTGCAATGAGTGCACAGGCATCCGTTGGATGCATGCTGTCGGCAGCAAAACGAGTGATGCTTGTCTTTACCACGGCTGCCTGCACATCTGGTGACCAGACCTCGGTCTCTGTCTTTGTAATGTTATCTCCAGTAACCAAGGCAATAGGTACCTGGTAATACTGCGCAACTAGCGCGTTGAGCCCAGCCTCAGAGACAAATTCATCATTGAGCCAGATATCTGAAATCGCGCGCGGATTATAAGTATGTGAGAGGACGGATGAATCACTACTCATTGATCCATGGTAGGAGACAAAAAAGATTGCATCATAAGAACTGTCGAGACCTTGCATCATATACATCGGCTTATATTTACCCGAAAGGTAACGAGCTTTACCGGCCAGTGTTGCAGGTCGCAGATTTTGCATTGATGAGTGAGAGTCATTTACTAAGAACTCAGTAGCTCCTGCTGCCATGGCGCCATCGATGCTGGCATTTGTCTCATTTTGAAGCAACCCGCGGTAGTACTCATACTCCGGCTTGCCTGGAATACATTGATCCCAATCGACAACTCCAGCCGTGCCTTCCATATCCGTGCTAATAAAAATTTTCATAATAAAACCTTTCGTGGTAAGAATTCAGGTTGGGTCGAGTTTTCGCCCATATATGTATATGTCGAACCTTCCATACCAGAGGCTCCGCCGTGACTACCATCCGCCGAGATTGCAAGGCAGCGAAGTTCGGCTCGAAAATCATCAGGCAAGGCGCGTGCCTCTTTGAGGGCTTCATAGCAAGCGAGCTCTGGTGAGGCTCCGTACCGCATGTTTTCAACGACTGTACGGGCCGTGCCGCTGCGTAGGGCTAGTTCGCCTCTACCGGTACATGCAGCTGCACCATAGCGAATATCGGCATAGTTACCTGCGCCAGCCACAGCAGAATCCCCGACACGACCTGGATGCTTGTAAGGGTATCCACTCGTGCTTACTCCACAGACGATCTCACCAAACTTATCCATCGCGATGATATTGATCGTGCCCCATGGTCCATCATGCGGCGCCATGCGCCGAACAAGTTCAAGAGAGGCGAGACGATACCGCTCATCACCAGTGGTAGCCGCCGTGTTTTCACCTTCGATAGATTCCTCAGAAGCACTTTCAAGTTGCTTCTCCCAAAGTGCTTTTGACTCTGGGGTGAGCAAATCGGCTTTCGCAAATCCTAGAAATTCTGCAAACTCTTCGGCCCCAGCTCCAACCAATAATGAATGTTGTGGCAATTTTTCAATTACAGCACGAGCTATCGAGATTGGATTTGGATAATTTTTGACTGCAGCCACTGCTCCAAATGCTCGTGATGAACCAATCATTAATGAAGCGTCGAGCTCAACGATTCCACGTGCATTTGGTAGGCCACTGGTACCAATGTAATGATCGGCAAGATTGTCTTCGCATAAAATCAGTCCACGTTCTACCGCATCAAGTGCGCTGCCTCCCCGTCGCAATATCTCCATCGCCGCAGGGATTCCCGCCTCACTTCTTTCGCTACCGATAATCAGAATTTCCGACATGTACCTCTCCTAGATTATTTTGATTTGTTTTTCTCTATTGCAAAACTTTAATGCAGGCGACCTCGTGTTGAATCTCTGGTGAGGAATTTGCCGCATTAGTACCGATTTTAAGCAGTTGTGGATCGGTACTTGCGCACTTCGAATCTGCAATTGAACAACGACTCATGAAGCGGCAACCGTCGTAATGACTTTGAAGTGTAGGCAACTCTCCGCTGCCCAGGTTTGCAACCTGAGAGTTAGCATGCATTTTCGGTACTGATCCAAGTAACAATTTTGTATATGGATGTCGCGGTTCAGTGAAAACTTGCTCGGTCGAACCAATCTCAACAATACGTCCTAAGTACATAACGGCAATGCGGTCACACATCTGACGCACTACGGAGATATTGTGGCTAATAAAGAGGATCGATAGCCCTAAGTCGCGCCTTAAATCAAGAAGTAAGTTCACGATCGTGGCCTGAACCGATACATCAAGTGCAGATACTGCTTCATCTGCAATAAGTATCTTTGGTTCCAATGCAAGCGCCCTTGCAATCCCTATTCTCTGTCGCTGGCCACCAGAAAATTGCCGTGGGTGAGAGTCAAGTGTTGCGAGAGGCAAACCAACGACTTTCATCAACTCTTCGCAACGAGCATCCACATTCTCTTTAGTGCGCAATTTATGAAATATGAGAATTTCCGAAAGCATCCTACGAATCGTCATCTGTGGGTTCAGAGATGAGAATGGATCCTGGAAAATCATCTGCGCAATGCGGCGTTGCTCCAGCGTTCGCTGATCAGTTACGGCCTGCCCATTGAGGTAGATAGTTCCAGACGTTGCGCCATAAAGCCCCACGAGAGTTCTGCCTAGGGTTGATTTACCACAACCAGATTCACCGACTAGTCCCAGCGTCTCGCCTTGATAAAGATCAATTGTTACACCATCAACCGCGGGGATTGTCAGAGGGGCTTCTTTGCGGATCTTTTTAGCAACGCTTTGACGACCAACAAAGTGTTTCGATAAATCCTTAGAATTTAGGGCTATCTGACGACCCTCTTGAACACTCATGTACCTGCTCCTTTAATTCCAGTTAGTCCAGCTTTAAAAGAACCAATGCGCAGACAAGCAGCCTCGCCATTTCCAGCCCGAGAAAGGTTGGGTTCAGTGGTCTGGCATTCAGAAGTAGCCGCAAAACAGCGAGGCGCGAAAGGG
The DNA here is from genome assembly GCA_043746515.1 of Actinomycetes bacterium. Lineage (GTDB taxonomy): Bacteria > Actinomycetota > Actinomycetes > Nanopelagicales > Nanopelagicaceae > PALSA-747. Next base: position 19,475 of record JAYTQV010000048.1, read on the forward strand.
CATCCTGCAACCGGTTTGGTTAGATCGGGAGCTTCACCGGCAATCGAGAAGAGTCGCTCAACCGGAATATCAGGGTCTGGTACCGATTTGAGGAGCGAGAAGGTATATGGGTGCTGAGGATCAGCATAAGTCTCTTGGACGCTACCTTTTTCTACAATGCGTCCCCCATACATAACTTGTAGGGATTCACATACTTCGTTGATGACAGCCAGATCGTGGGTGACAAAGATCAGACCCATCTGCTCTCGCCTACGCAGGTCAATTAATAGGCGAAGAACTTGAGCTTGAATTGTCACATCCAAGGCCGTTGTTGGTTCATCACAAAAAAGCATCTTTGGCTCGCCGGCAAGTGCAAGAGCAATGGCTACTCGCTGCCTTAAACCACCAGATAACTGGTGCGGATAACTCTTAAGTCGTTTCTCCGCCTCCGGTATGCCCACAAGATTCATTAACTCCAAGGCTTTGGCCTTGGCTTTATCTTTGGAGTAACCCAATCGATACCGAGGGACTTCCATGATTTGATCTCCGACAGACAAGACTGGATTGAGAGCTGAGATTGCGTCTTGGAAGACGATGCCGAATTTTTTGGCGAGCACAGTTCTACGCTTCGATGCTGGCAATGAGAGAACGTTAACACCGTCGACAATAATTTCTCCGCGCGTAATAGTGGCATTGTTTGGGAGGAGATCGAGAATCGCTTTAAGCGTAATAGATTTTCCAGAACCTGATTCACCGACAATGCCCAACGCTTCACCAGCAGTTACTTCAAAGGAGACACCGCGGATAGCCTTTAACAGCCCTCGGGATGTGTGGATGTCTACGTGTAAATCATCTACTACCAATAATGGATTACTCATTTTGCAAACCTCCTCACAAATCCATCACCGATAAGTGAGAGGGAGAATCCAACGATAACAACCATGAATCCTGGAATAAATGGAATCCACCAACTTTGCAAAATATAGGCCTGACCTTCTTGGATCATGAGCCCCCATTCAGGAGTTGGAGAAGGGATTCCTAGACCCAAAAATGTGAGAGTCACAATCGCCAAGATACTCAAGACGATATCGCTCATTGAAAAGACAATTGCCTGCGAAATAACATTTGGAAATACGTGGCGACGTAAAATTCTGAAAGTTGGTAGTCCACTCAACTTGGCGGCATGTATGTAGTCGAGTTCCTTCGTTACCAACACACCAGCGCGAACTATGCGGCAATATGCGACCCACCCCACAACAGTGATTGTGATGATTATTGCTTTGGCTCCAGCCCCGAAGACCAATGAGAGCGCAATTGCGAGGACATAGAATGGGAAGGCGATCGTGATGTCGACGATACGCATGATCAGCACATCAAACCAACCTCCGTACCAGCCAGTCACCAACCCAAGAAAAGTTCCAAAGATAAAAGGAAAGAGAACGGCGAGAACTCCGATGACTAGATCTGTACGAATTCCGTAAATCAAGCGAGTGAGTACATCTCTGCCCAACTGATCTGTCCCAAGCAGGTGGTGCGAATTTGGCTTGAGTAATGTGTTGACCAAGTCTTGGGCGATGGGATCTTGATGAGTAATCCATGGCGCAAATATTGCTAATATGACAAGAGTTCCAAAGATGGCGATCCCTACCCAGAATCCGATATTTTTTATTTTCATATTGATACCCTCGGATCAAGAGCAGCGTGAATCAGATCTGTGGCTAAGTTCACCAAAACAACCGCAACCGCAAAAAATAAAGTAACTCCTTGTACTATGGGAAAATCACGTTGACCAATTGCATTAATCATCAGACTTCCCGTCCCGGGCAGTGAGAAAACTCGCTCGATAACGACGGTAGCTCCAACCAAATAGGCAATGTTTACACCGAGCACTGTCACAGAGGCAATAAAAGCATTTCGCACCACGTGAATTAATAAAATCCGAGAATTTTTCAAGCCTTTAGAACGGGCAGTGAGGACATAATCGGCCTCAAGGATAGAGAGCATGCTAGATCGCAAACTACGTATCAAAATGGGAGAGAGAGTTAACGCAATAGTTAGGCTGGGGAGAATCATTGCTCGCAGGTGCTCTAGAAAAGTGTTTCCAAATCCACTCACAGGAAACCAATGGAGTTTAATTCCAAAGAGCAAGATAAGTTGTAAGCCAGTCCACACTTGCGGCATTCCAAGACCTACGATCGGAATAACTCGAATAATTTGATCGCGGGCGGATCCTTCGCGAGTAGCTGCCAATATGGCAAGAGGCAAGCTAATCAAAATCGAAAAAATAATTCCCCCGCCAAGAAGCAAAACGGTGACGTTAAGTCGAGAGTAAATGGCGGTGGAGACGGGTTGTTGAGTAAAGAAACTCGCACCTAGATTTCCATGAATGGCGTGGTTTAAAAAGTTCAGATACTGAGTGAGCAGAGGTCTATCAATGCCTAAAAGATGATGAATTTCGGCCGAACGTTGGGGGGTTGCTCGATTCCCCAAAATGGTATCCGCGGGATCTCCAGGTATCAGATGAATAAGTGAAAATATTCCGATAGAGATACCGAAGAGAACGGGAAATACTTGCAACAATCTCTTACCTGTATAGGTTAAGAAATTCATAAAACTACCACCTACACTTTCAGAAGGGATCTAGAAGGTGCGATTGACTTGCTCCGACTGAAGAAGTTCAACTCTCACTCAGCAATGTTTTTATAACAGGCTAAGCAAGAGTTGAACTCACGAACTTCACTTCTCTGTGGAGCTTTAGTTCTTCTTTACATCCTCCATGTGGTACTGGAGTGTAGGTGTAACTTGGAAGCCAGTGATTTTGCTACTCCACGTGTACACATATGGTGCGTTGTACACATACATCATCGTTGCTTCATTAGCCGTAATTGTCTGAGCCAAAGAATAAGCCTTTTGGCGCGCAATTGGGTTTACAGTGGTCTGACCCAACTTGACCGCTGCTACAACCTTTGGATTGTTGTAACTGGTATAGAAGTCGTTGGTTCCACCCTCAACTGGATTGAGCGCGAATGTCATAAGCTCATCAGGATCTGAAATATCCATCGTCCAACCAGTGCTGGTAATGTCATAGTTCTGGGCTTTCTGAGTTGCACGCTTGACCGATGGTTCCTGAGTCTTGATCAAGAGTGTCACGCCGATCTTCTTCAGCGCAGCCTGGAAGATTGAGCTAATAGCTGAATCTTGAACGCTACCGGCTGTAGATAGATAGGTGAGCTTCAGGCCCTTCGCATATTTCTTGGAGAGAGCCAACTCTGCAGCGGCCTTCTTCAAGTTGTATTGGATTCCTGGAGTCTTGGGATCGTAGTAACCGACGTTTGGAGCCATGATCGAGTTCGATGCAGTTCCCAAGCCGGCTAAGACAACTTTAATGATTGATTTGCGATCCAAGGCATAAGAGAGTGCACGGCGTACATGTACATCTGCGAGTGCTGGAACTTTTTCGTTCATAGCCAAGTATTCAGATTGCGCAGCCGGGAAAGCTTTACCCGTGATACCAGGAGTCTTTAGAGCTTGAGCGAATGAGGTTGAAGGGGGAAATTCGTTGATATCTGACTGTCCTGATTGGAGATCGAGTGCACGTGTATTGTCATCTGCAACATAACGCCAATCAACAGAGTTTAGATATGGCTTGCCTGGCTGCCAGTAGCTCTTGTTAGCTACAAACTTGATGTCGGTTCCTGGAGTCCATGATTGAAGCATGAACGGACCTGTTCCAACTGGTGCCTTGAAGAATGCATCTGCAGTCATTCCGCCGTAGTTATTTGGGAGGATTGCGTTAGAAAAGCAGGCAAGATCCGAGAGCATTGGGGCCCAAGGGGTTTTGGTTTTGATGATAACTGTGTCAGGTGTTGGTGCCGTGACAGAGGCGACTTGAGTAAGAAGGAATCCCCAACCACTGCCCTTCTCAGCTGTATCCAGGGAGAATTTGACATCAGCAGAAGTCATTGGTGTGCCATCACTGAATTTTACATCTGTACGCAATTTGATCGTCCAAGTGAGTTTATCCGACCCAACTGTTCCACTCTTTGCCAACCATGGCCGAACTGACTTGCCGTCCTGGTTAATCATGAAGAGAGGTTCGAAGATTTGCTGCTGAATAAAGATGGAGTCATTCTGAGCAAGATCAGGATTAAATGTTGCAAAATCTTGGTTTCTCTCGAGGATCAAGTCCCCTTTAGGTGAGGCATTATCCGCGCGCGCCGAAACGGCCATGGCTGAGGACATGACGACAGCCAGTGCCATTGTCAGACCCAGGATTTTTTTAGTTTTCACTATGTGGTGCTCCTTTTCTGGAATATATCCGAAAGCTCTACAGCTCTGAGGGAGAAGCGAAGGCTGCATAATCTTCGTTGAAGCAGCCCAATTTTGCGTAACAGCATTCAACTCGCAGTTAGGAGATTACGCAAATTAAGGTAAGTATGGTTGCGCGAGAGCCTTGAAAATTGACCATATTGTTAAGATGGGGTGACTTCTCCATGCAGCCAACAAAATTTAAAAAAGTGAGTGGCCGCCATCAACAGATAAACATTGACCGGTTATCCAGGTGGATTCTTCATCGGCAAAGAATCGGACGGCGTGAGCAATATCGTTCGGCGCACCCAAACGGCGCGTCGCGATTCCACTCAAAATCTTCGCTTGCCCCGCTTCACCGTAGCTCTCCCACTGCGCAATAGAGGAGGGGTTAGAGAGAATGAATCCTGGTGCGATGCAATTTACCGTTATCCCAAATTCTCCCAATTCGTGAGCCATTTGACGAGTAAATGCAATTTGAGCAGCCTTCGCTGAAGCATAAGCCTGAATTCCAGTAAGAGTGACGCTTCGCCCAGCGCCAGATGAAATATTAATGATTCTCCCCCACTTATTGCGCTTCATGCCAGCCGCAACTGCACGAGTGCAGTTGAACATCGTCTGAACGTTGGCGTCAAAAATCGCTTTCCAACTCTGATCAGTTACTTCGTTAATCGGATGATGAACTTGACCCGCTACCCCACCCGCGTTGTTCACAAGAATGTCGATATCACCCAGATAGGCAAAGAGTTCGGTGACGATTTCGGAATCAGAGAGGTCGTATTGCGGCAAATCTAAGCCATGAACTGTATGACCAAGTGCTGAGAAACCCTGTGCAATCTCTGCACCAATTCCATGACTTGCACCTGTCACAACAATCCGCCGAGTACTCATCAGGTGATGGTAGTGGTTAACGAATAAAAGTTGGAGTCAAATCTTTCTGCCCCAAAATATTTTCCAACAGTTGCATGAAATGCAAGATGGTCCCTTCCGTATTTCGCGCACCGACAACTCCGAGACCGACAGGCAGCCCCCGAACTAATCCCATTGGGATAGTTCCGATAGGAGCGCCAGCGATAGAGGGTGTCATTGTAATCCACGAGGAACCTGTGTAATCATCTCCTTCACCCAAAGTAGAAATCCAGGCAGGTCCATAAGTACAACCAATGAGAAGGTCTACATCGTGTAAACCAATCGCTAAGGTGTAGTTCGCCCAAGCAAGGTTGCGTTCACGCTTAATGAGGTACTCGGGTCCTCGCCCTCCACCACGTAGCGCTTCATCAAATATCTCTTGCTCAAAATATTGCATCTCAACATCCCGGTGTTCAATGTTAAATGCCTGAACTTCTTCCAAAGAGCGCACACGAGCTCCAGCACGGTTCTTTAGGTATGTGCCGAGATCGCTCACTAATTCGTGTCTCAATACCCCGTACTCGTCTTCCCCCACCGATTCGTCGGGGGTCGGTAAGTCCACATCTACTAGTTCTATCCCGCCTCCGTAAGGTTGAGATAATTTAGCAATCGCGGCCAGTGCCTCACCCATCCGGGAGTTGGTCTCCTCGTCAGTAGTGAGCCAATTTTTTACAAAGCCAATGCGAAGCCCACGCGCCCGGCTAAGCCCGCTGAGATAGTCAGAGCGGCCTGTCATGGCTTCAAGCATGATCGCCGCTTGAGCCACCGTCTTAGTGAGAACTCCAGGAGAGTCCTGACTTCCACTAATCGGGATAACCCCCTCTCGCGAAGTCAGACCCACCGTTGGCTTGAGCCCAACACAGCCATTGAGGGAGGCGGGACAGGTAATTGATCCATCAGTCTCTGAGCCCACAGCGAAATCAACAAGTCCAGCCCCTACCGCAGCACCGGAGCCCGATGAAGAGCCACCGGCAGAGTGTTTATGGATCCAGGGATTTGCGGTGAGTCCACCAATTGCCGACCACCCAGACGTGGAATTCGTGGATCGAATATTCGCCCACTCCGAAAGATTGGTAGCTCCGATCACGATAGCACCGGCCGCCTTGAGGTTCGCAATGATTGTGGCATCTTTTATGGGAGGAGTATTTTTAAGGGCGAAAGAGCCAGCCGTTCCAGGAAGTCCGAGCGCCTCAACGTTGTCCTTAACTAGAATTGGGGCTCCTCCTAGAGGAAGCTCAACCCCCGCCCTGTCATAGGCATCTGCTTCGGCAAGGGCTTCTTCTCTCAAGGCCAAGACGGAATTAAGGAAATAGCCCGACTGGTCAATAATTTTTATTCTTTCTAGGGCAGATTCGACTTGCTCACGTGAATTCATAACCCCATTCTGCTGGATCAGCCAAGCAAATCAACTTTAAAGATACAGTCGCATAATGGATCTCTTCGATGTACGAGTAACGGTGGAATCGATAGCAGGTCGCTCCGTTTGTGGATTAATTCCAGGCGATTATTTCGAGGTTACCAACAGCAATGAAATCCGCATTCCTGATGGAAAGCACTTCTGCATGTATGCCCTGCAATCGGTGATGCCCTTGCTACCTGCCAAGCAGCGCCAACTAGCCGCAGATGATTGGCTCGAACAAGATTCTTTAGTCGCTTGCCCAGATCCCGAAGAGAGATTGGTGATGAAGATAGAGCGAATTCGAAAGATCACCTTGACGGCTGCCGATCTGACTTAATTATTGTTTGTGTGCATGATTTGGCTGTGCTTCTTCGAATAACGCTCCAAGTCATAGACCGGACCAGCAGGTCCTGAACTTTTAGCGAATACCTTTTCTAATATTTCGACATCTTCAGGAGTAAATTCAATAGTGGGAATCTCTTTGTGCGCTTCAAGGTAAGAGAGATTACGAGCACCAATAATCACTCCTTTCACTCCCGGTCTTTGAAGGATATAAGCCGATGCGACCGTACTGATATCTGTCTCCTGCTTTAGGGCAATTTCATAAAGAGTACGCAAGAGCTCTTGAAAAGCATTCCATCCACCAAACTCTTCAATAATCAATCCATATTTAGTCCAAGAGCGAGTTTCGTCTTCAACTGGCGCTGGTGCACCTAAGAATTTGTTCGATAAAAATCCGCCAGCAACCGTTCCGTAAGCAAGCATCCCAATCCCATGTTCCTGACAAAATTCTGCCATCTCTCCTTCTGGGCGATGATCGAGAACCGAATATTGAAGCTGGATACTTGCTGGAGTAAATCCGGCAGTAACAAACTCACGAAGTCGATTCACGTCAAAGTTCGTGACTCCAACATGTCGAATCTTTCCGACCTCTTTTAAACGGAAGAGCTCTGCCATGGCATCCATATATCGGGTGGATTCATAATTCCACCAATGAAATTGCACCAGGTCTACACGTTCAACCCCAAGACGGGTGAGAGAACGGTCAACAATCTTTTCAACGTCGCGGTTATCAAAACTCTGCAGCGCAGCCATATTAGGTACATATTTAGTATGAAGTTGAACCAGGTTCCGAGCGTCTTTGCCGTATTCCCGCTTTAAATCGAGAATGGCCGTGCCGATCAACTCTTCAACTCCTGTGTAGATATCCCCAAAATCTAGGGTGCTTATTCCATTTTCGATATACGAGACAGTGCCAGCAACTGCCTCATGATTCTGAATCTTGGTGGTGAGCGAGTGCCCGTCGCTGAGCTGCCAACCACCTTTTATGACTGGGGATATTTCGTATCCTCGAACCAACTCAATTTTTTCCATCGGTTGATATTAGTCGGCCAAAATTGCTTCGGCCTCGATCTCAACCAAGTATTCATCACCAATCAATGCAGATTGAACCAAAGTATTGGCAGGACGAATGTCTCCAAAGCGCTCTCCGTGTACCTTGGAAACTGCGAGCGCATGTTTGACATCACTTACATAAATCCGAGTTCTCACGACATCACTTAGTTGCGCACCCAATGACTCAAGAGAGGCTTCAATTTTGTCAAAAATAAAGTGCGATTGAGCAATCGGATCGTCTCCACCAATAATTCGATCTCCATGGGTCGCCGTAGTTCCAGATGTAATTACGCGGTTTCCGACTCGGACAGCGCGGCTATAGCCTGCCAATCCTTCCCACACGGTTCCAGAATCTATGTTCTGCCTCTGAGGAGATACTAATTTTGGTTCATAGATCGGTGTAAAGTGATCGAAATGATCAGTCAGATCACCGCTAGCCGTTAAAAATGGAGGCTTGCGATATTCGTCCCCACAGTCACCAGCAATCTTAGTTAACTTAGCAATCGCTCGCTTGATTCTCTTGCGTTGCTCTTTAGATAGTTCAAATGTGAAAAGTGTTTGGGAATCATCCACGTGATTATTTTCGCCGAGTCTGGCTCCAATAATAATTGCAGCTACCGCCTTCTGACTTAGAATGTATTTGCTCGCTACGCTAGAGATGCTCCTATCCACCTCAGCCGCCACCTCTTTAACTTCTCGTAAAACCTCTTGAAATAGACTCCATCCCCCAGCAGCATCGATAAACCGCTTGTATTTCATAAGAGACATGGTCTTGAGTTCGGTAGTGGCGGGCTCTGGTTGACCCAGCCATTTCTCCGAGAGAAAGCCTCCCAAAAGGGTTCCATAGGCGAAAATGCCGATTCCTTCTTTGTCGCAATAGTCAGCGAGTCTTCCACCGGCCCGTTGATCTATCAATGAATACGAAACCTGGTTTGAAACAATTTCTATTCCGCTGGCTCTAGCCAGGCGTAAGTGAGCTGTGTCGAAATTCGTAACCCCAAGATTCCCGATCAATCCCTCTTCTTTAAGTTCCTGCAACCAAAACATAATGTCCAACCAGTGCAAATCTGCGAACTTCCATGCATGAAATTGCAGTAGGTCGACTCTTTCTGCTTGTAATCTAACTAAACGCTCTTGAACCGCTAAACGAACATCGTGCTTAGTAAGGTTTCCAGGTTGAGGCACCCATTTGGTAAGCATGGTCGCCAGGGCACCTAAAGGATTATTCTTCGAGAAGTATCCCGCGATTAACTCCGCACTTCCATAATGATCTGCCATGTCAAAAGTTGTAAAACCAGCCGCAACATAATCCTCCATTTGCGCCGAAGTAAGTGCAGGATCCAAAGTGTTTCCGCCTTTTTCCATATCAGCAATCTGCCAAAGGCCAGTAATTGCTCGCGATACCTTTAGCGATTTTGAGATTCGATAACGCTCCACTTTAATTCTCGCCATTTTTGGATGCTACCAAACGCCTAAACTCTTCACCGAGTTTGGGAGGTGAATTTCGAGTCGCATTAAATCCAGGAGAGTCCGAACCTAAGCAATGATCTAAAGCGCGACATACCTGTTGATAGTCCGAAGGAGACATGTGGCCGAGCATAGCCATACTATCGCCAGCATTTTTGATGCAAAGCATAATTCGGAGTATTAGTTGCCGAACCATGCGAAGATTGTCAACCTTTTACCCAAGCCTTCAAGTATCTAATCGGGCTAAACGAAGGCCGAGAGGTTCACATTGACAAATATATTGAGATAGAAGATCTGTTAAAAATTTATGGAGATCAGTACGAAGTATTTAAAAGCGTTCCTTAAGTAAACTCCTGTTCTCAAGGAGCATTGGCGCATCTAGTTCGAAGGGGAATTAATACCTAAATTCCTTTGCTAGAACTGTAAGACTTCGTAATTCACTGCAGCGTTCTTCGCTCTTACCTCTTCACTATGGAGTTGGATTGGTATAAATAAAAGAATTGACCGTGTTTTGAGACTCGCTCTTCGGAATGTTGATCACTCCCTCAACTTGATTAGCCTCAGGAATACGAGAAGCTCCAGGACGCATGGCCCCACTCTCCAACAAGAGTGCAACTGTTCCGGTAACATGAGGGGTTGCCATCGAAGTTCCACTTATCGTCTTGATCGCATCACTACCGCCAATCCATGCAGAGGTAATCTCTGAGCCTGGGGCAATGATGTCTACACACTTGCCATAATTTGAGTAGTAGGCATAATTGTTTGAGCTATCACTGGCAGCTACTGTGATCGCCTTAGAATCTCGAGCTGGAGAATAATTACAGGCATCGGCTGCACTATTTCCGGCTGCAACCACCACCGAAATTCCATCGTTAACAACTTTGTTTACCGCCTTATCAAGTGCCCGCGAAACCCCAGTACTCAAACTCATATTAACTACTGCTTTCCCGCCTTGTTGGTGTTGAACTACCCAATCAAGTCCCGCAATCACTCCACTTACAGTTCCGCTGCCAAAGCAATCGAGTACTCGAACTGGAGTAATCGTTGCTTGTTTGGCAACCCCATAAACCGTACCTGCGATTGTTCCGGAGACGTGCGTCCCATGACCCTGACAATCTTCAATTCCGTGTCCATCATTAACGCCCGCGAATCCAGGATTTATCCGTCCAGTAAATTCACTATTGGTCGTATTAATCCCCGTATCTAAAACATATACCGTGACACCTTTTCCAGTGAATGAATATGTATACGTGGAGTCAACCACATTTGGTGAGTCAATACGAGAAATTCCCCACGTAGCCGGATTCTCAATTTGTAGGGCATCAGCTTTAACCACCTGGTCTGGTTCTATAAATTCAACGCTGGCTCTCTGTTGAAGATCGCACACTTCCCCTGAAGTGAGCGATCCAGCGAAACCATTTAGAATCGCGGAATAACTCTCCTGGGGAATGACATGATTTCCATCTACGTTTTGGAGTTCATTGTTTTCTGAAACTCCATTATTAAAAGAGACAATATAGTTACCTGCCGTCGCGCCACAATTCAACTTAGACTTTGCAGCAAATGAATCAGGGGCAAAAGTTGATATCAATACGACAATGGATATCACGGGGATGATAAAACGCATCTTTGAAGTCATATTGAAGTCTAACCTACTCACGCGCCACTACCGAGTAATGACGTTGTTAAACAGACAGAAATTAACGCGCCTAAGATCATAAATGGACCAAAGGGGAGAGCTGTTTTACGTGTACCTTTTTGCGAAATTATGATTGCTATTCCTACGACACTACCCATCGCGAAACTCACCATTGCAGCGATGTAAACCGAAATTGCGCTGATATAACCCACATAGAGGCCAATGGAGGCAGCGAGTTTGACATCTCCCATCCCCATTCCACCTTTAGATAATAAATTTACCAACCAAAAGAAGGCGCTATACAAAATAGATGCAATAAGTGCACTGCGAAGATGCTCAAAGTGATGATTCATGAAGGCATCCAGAGTTAATAGCACTAACCCACATAAATAAAGTGCAGCATTGAGACCATTAGGAAGTCGATGCCATTGAAAATCAATTGCTGAGAGTGCCACACCCAAAATCACAAAGACTGCCCAGGCTGCGATCAGTGTAAGGTGATGAAAAACGATGAAAGGTATGAAGGTCGCTGCTGCTGTGATCAGTTCTAAGTAGAGATAACTTCTGGAGAAACTTTCACTGCAATTTCTACATTTACCTCTCAATCGTAGATATCCTAGAAGAGGAATATTGTCCTTATTTTGGATTTGTATTCCGCAGAGCGTGCATTTAGATCGACCCAACAGACTCTCTCCGTGAGGTACCCGAGCCACTAAAACCGTATTAAATGATCCAAAAGTGAGTCCCAAAATAAGAACAAGAAGATAAAGCAAGAGCGGTGGCATATTCACTCCTACCACCGCTCCCACTTTAGGGGTTATATTCCGGCCGCGGCGCAACCTGCGGGACTACTACCCACCGCAGGACCAACAATAATCACAGGTGCTGCTAACGCGACACCGGCTTTTGCAGTTACGAGATAGGCAGTGACATCCGTTGGTATTTTTGAAATGAATGAGGGCGTGAGTGCAGCAAGATCAGCTGCTTGATATGGAGTGAAGTCGTATAACACAGTGCTTCCGATATTAGGTATTACCCCGCCAGTGACAGCAGTTCCAGTTGCCGCAGGAAGGGTTGCATTCACAGCGTAGTTCGAGAATGCAGAGTGAACATTTGAGGTATCTTGTGAACAGGCCTTTGCCTTGGCATCGGCACTAGTGCCAGAAAGAGCAACCACGACAATGGCTGCCAAAATTCCGATGATCAGGATAACAATCAAGAGTTCGATAAGCGTGAACCCGTCTTGACCAGCATCCTTGCGGGCTTTTGCCCTTCGTAGTACTTCGTGCATGATTGTTCTCCTTCTATGTGGGGTTAGTTCAGCAGAGTGCAAGCCGAGGGAGCCGTATTTCCAAGACGGTCCCCTTTGGCGTTGTAAAGATAGACATCGTATGAACTTGCATTATTTGTCAAGGCGTTGAGAATTCCACCGGACGAGTTGATAGGTGTAGGTGGAATAGTCAGTACCGATGTGACACTGAATGTCACTGTGTATGTAGGGCCAGTACCAGCGAAAGAAGCAACCGTCCAGGTTCCATCTATATTCACGGAATCTATTCCGAAAACTTGGATCGTCTCCCCTACGGTTATTGGTGGAAAATACGAAGAGGCGAATGACAAAGTAGCCACCTGCGAAGCCAGTGCATAGTTGGTAATCGAGTAGGAACCTAATTGCATAGTAAAATTGTTCGAAAAAGAACTAATCAATCCAGCATTGATATATGTTGGTTGTAAAGATAAGAGTGATGGAGGTAGAACCCCATTGTTATCACTTTGATATGAAGATACACCTAAGGAAACAGCTTGATAGGCCGTTTTACAAGCATTCTGCATGGAAGTAACACGACTAGAACCTAAAGCAACATAGGTTATTCCCGAAAGAATGCCTAAGACGCAAAGAACAACGATTAATTCAATCAATGTGAGTCCACTTTCCTGCCGATGAGGTGGCGCAATTTTCATGATCCAGTACTCGTAATCGAGAAGTTGCTGGACGGATTTAGTCCAGATTTATCGTCAATAACAATTACATGTTGAATGACCCTGCCACTTGGAGTTGTAAAGGAAATTTTCAGATGACGGCCAGTGACTGCAGGTCCGACTAAAACTGGAAAGGCACAGGAGCCACCCCCAGTCATGCAGGTGAACTTCGCACCGTTTGACACCACCCCTCCGTCAATTTCATGTTGATCTCTCTGGCCTTCGTCAACTCTTACATTCGATCCCGAAGCTAATACCGTTCCGTAGATAAATGTCTTTGCAGTTGCCGTTGCGTACGCGTAAAAAAGAGGAGTATTACCAGTATGAACTGCTGGACAATTTGAACTATTTCCTCGTTTAACGGCACACACTATTGCGTGACTACTGTCGGCAGAGATGATGGCAAAACTCTGTCCTATTGCTTGACGAGGTCCACAAATTCTAAAATCTCCATCACGGTTTGAAAGAGTTGCCGAGTCACCAAATACCAACTGGGTTCCAGATACCTCCGTACTTGTTTGCGGATCAGCAGGCGTAACACCGTGATTGTAAGAACACCCTGTGGCTAATCCTGAAATGTCATACTTAACATTTGCATCAGAAGGATCATTGTGAACCAGAATGCTCTCTGAAAGATCGTTTGTGTCCCGCCTTACATCAAGAACTTTCGTCCCTTTAAAGTAAAGCACGCCTCGCCCTAACTCGATATCGATCCCGTGAGACCAACTTTCAGAATCAGAGCAATCTCTATCAGTGTATGTACCATTTGATTTATAGGTGCGGATTCTCTCTTGTGAGAATAGAACATTTAATTGGTCAATCGCCTCATCATTGTAATTTCCACTTGGGATCAAGATTGGAGTATTGAGTGCGGAACAACTCTTGGGCAGATAAGAATTTATTGACCCCGTATTTCCGGTCCCTGGATCAAAGACAGGTAAAACCGGGATGACAGAGCTTGTTGGAAGATTAGACGCATTTGTTGAAATAACTCCCGCAGAAGCTGAAACTCCAGATATAGCTCCTCCTGAAGGAGTAAGAATTTGAGTTGCAGTAACGCTTCCGGAAGTCACGCTGACGTTATCGCTTTGCGATTCAATAGAACTATTAAATGCATAAGACCCGATAATAGAAACCCCATTATCCACGCCGGTGGAGGTTCCGTTTGGAGAAGTAGTCGTCACCGATGAGGTGGCTAAAGGTTGATTACTGCCGGTAACAGGTACACAAGAAACAGTTACACCAGAAACAACTGTTGGAAGTCCACAATTTGGTTGGGTAATGGAGTCAAACGCGGCTGAACCGAGAGTCGGATTAATAGTCAATTGCTCCAGGACTGTTGAAGTAGCAACAGCCACTTGGCTCGCACTCATTGTTTGTGCTGCGAGTCGCTGACCTCCTGACCCTGATGCCTGCGTGAGCAAGAGTGAAACTCCGAGCCAACCACCGAGAATCGTTACGAAGATTAAAACAACAGCTAGAACAGAACCAACCTCAGAATCTCGACCGTTCATCATGAGATGCTCCTTGCGGCCAATATGACTTGCGTAGGATATTGGTTGGCACTGGAACCGATCGTTGCAGGAACGGTAAATGTAAGTCCAGGATTTGTCGCAGCAACATTGAGAAATGTATTCGTTGGGCAAGTTCCACTTGAAACCACTGAAGCAACAAAGGTTGCACATTTGAGTGCCGTTGACCAGTCCACGTTTGAATTTGATAGAGCAAGATTGTTCCGCAACATTTGTGAAGTAGCGCTGGTAATTGCGATCTGTGGAGCCGCACATTGGATTCTCCACAACTGACCATACGAACTACCAACTGAGCGCACCTCATAGCCCACGAATTTGTTATAGACAAGGATTCCGGGGCTGGTAGTAACACCTGTCCCAAAATTATTTAATGTGAAAGTTTTATTTCCTGGGTTGGTAGCAATAACTATGGCACCAATAGAGTTATAAGTCGTCGGAACCATTCCTGAAACAGTAATGCTCTGTCCAGGTGCAAAGGCAATCTGACCTGAATACGTATAGGTTGCAATCACACCTGTTCCGATCGCGGAGGTGATCGTTGCTCCCGATTGCTGACTAAAAGTGACTATCGGGCGTACAAATGAATAAGTCGAATCGCTGGGAAGCCAGGTACTACATTGAGTAAGAAAGCTCCCCACTCCACTAGCAATTCCAGTGGTGGAATTGAGAATTGTAAATGTGGTTGCCGATGGAACGGAGGTAATCGTTGCATTTGAAACATCATATCCACTCGGTACTAAGCCTGAAATAGAAATATTTTGACCCACAGTTAGTGTGTTAGTCCCGGAGTGTGTGTAGGTAACGGTTACTCCATCACCGGAAACACCTGTGATCGAACTAGCTCCCGCGGCTGTCGGTATGATAAAACCATTGGATTGCTCTACATCTTTAGTGAATGTGGCATCCAATATAGACACTCCTGAACTGACAAGTGATGTACTTTGACTGTGGCTAATGGACGCCACGCTGGCATCAAAAGTTTTTGCTATTCCCAATGTCAGAATGGATGAAAGAAAAACTGTTAAAATTACCTCGAGAAGAGTGACTCCCTGATCGGAAGTATTCAATTAGATCGCCGCCACTATGGTTCTTGACAATTGTTTTCCATGTACTGTCGTACTCACTGTAATTTGCTGAATACTCACGCACTTGGTCAGACCAACAAAACCGCCTGATGCAAAAGTACCGGTAGCAGAGTTGGCCACCACAAATTGGGTACTCGTAGCACTGACAACCGTCGCAGAGGCTAGATTAAAGACTGAGGGGCTAACGCCAGAAATAGATACGTTGTCTCCCACCGCAAAAGGAGTTGGCGACACATAAGTGTAGGTAATAGCAGAGCCATTGGCAGATATTCCCGTGATATTTGCCTTAGGAACACTCTGACAAGGAGTCCAATTGATTGAAGAATTGTTCACTTGCACCAAAACTGAAACGATTGTAAGCGGAAGATTTTTGGAGACGGAAACGCCTTGACTAGTAACTGTGAACTTATAAATCGCAGAACTTTCGGCTATCGGGGTTCCGGAAATAACACCATTCGCAGAGAGTGAGAGCCCGGTAGGTAAAACAGGAGAGACACCCCATGTGTAGGTTGACAGACCATTCACAGCCGAAAGAGCCGTTGAGTAAGGGTGAAAGATTCCTCCAGATGGAGACTGCGCAATCGGCAGTGCCGAAGTGGAAATTGCAAGGGATCCTGAGGTTACGGACGGTGGCGCAATAGCCGCGGTTGATAGCTGGTATGGCTCAGGATTTACAGGTGAGCAAGGTTGAAAAATCTGTAGTTGAATTTGTTGCGAAGCCGAGTTCAAGTTAGCCATCGCGGTGCCCGTGAGATTAACCCTGTCCGAGAGAGGTTGAGATAGTGCAATCGTTCCTACAATTGTCAACCCGAGCAAGCCCATGATCACGGCTGAAACGATTACTTCTACCAAAGATTCACCACGGTCGTAACGGCGTTTTTTATAGTTATATTTTTCGAAATTTTCTCTCATACTCATACTTTTACCCCGTTATATATTCCATACATCGCCGATACCAGGGCAACAGCTACGAACCCAACTCCGCCACCAATCAATAGGAGAGTAATCGGCTCTAGGAGAGAAGTGAAATTCTTCATGCGGTGATCTAGTTCATCAGAGTAGAAGCTGGCTGCTTGTTGCAACTGAGATTGAAGTTGACCGGACTCTTCCCCAATGCGAAGAATTTGAATAGCAGCAATTGGGAAAATTTTGTACTCGGATAATGGCTCAGCTAGGCCCTCACCATTTAAAACTCTCACTCGAGTCGCACTCACAGCCTGTTGAAAGACCATGTTTCCAGTTGCTTTCCCAGACAGTTCCAGCGCGTCAGGAAGCGGTACCTTTGATTTCACTAGGGTTGCCAACACGCGACAGAAACGTTCCAGAGATACCAGTCGTGCTAAACCACCAAACACTGGGACAGATAGAACTAAACGATCGAGAATCAAACGACTCCTACGATTACGTAACGCTAGTACGAAGGCAATAATAAATAGCAATATGACCGAACCAATAGCCCACCACCACTTCGTAATGAAATGTGTGCCGTTAAGAAGCATCCGAGTAGTGAGTGGTAGCCGAACATTCAGAGAAGCGAAGAAGTCTTGGAACCGTGGTAACACCACTAGCGACATGACGGTAACAGCGACAAGAGTGAGTGTGAGAAGGACTGCAGGATAAATCATCGCCGAACGCACAGCACGGCGAGATCGAAGGTCTCGTTCCAAATAAATATTGAGGGTTTGTAGCGCTTCTACTAGGTCCCCGCTTCGTTCAGCTGCTCCTAAAATGGTGGCATAGTAAGTAGGAAAAACATGTGGATGCCGTGAGACGGACTCACTAAGAGTTGCTCCTCCTTCGATATCTTGCACCAACTCCCCCAAAATTAACTGCATTTTCTTGTGGTCAGTTGTCTTGGCTAAAATTGCCAGCCCGCGAGCTGCAGAAATACCAGCTTGCGAAAAGGAGGAGAGTTGTCGAGTCGTTTGCAAGAGAACTTCCAGTGGAACTGATTTTCCAAACTCCATAGCAAGTAAAGATTTGTGAACCTTGAGCTCGAGACTTTGGATTCCATCACGCTGTAATCCGTACTGTGCTTCACCCCAAGTGGCCGCCTTGACAGTTCCTTTCTTTTTTTCTCCTGTTTCCAAAACTCCAGAATACTTGTACATGTTAATAATTTTCTTCTGCTTCTTGGCATTCGCTTTAAGCCCCTTTTTCGCCTTTGGTAACTTTGCCTGCTTCTGCTTTTTTACTGACTCTGTTGAATTTATAACCTCTATTGGGTTCGCTAGATCAGTCATCTGACACCATTAACGTAAGGGCTTCGGCGAGAGTTGTAATTCCTTCAGTCGCTAAGCGAACGGCTTCATAATCCATTCCAGTCATTCCAGATTCAGAAGCATATTTGCGAAATTCATTTGGTTCAGGTCGAGAGACAATGAGGTCACTTAGCGCCTCTGTCATCTCTAGTACTTGATACGTCGCGATGCGGTCGCGGAACCCAGAGCCCCCACAAAGAGTGCAGCCAACTCCACGTGCTAATTTTGTTGTGGTAAATCCATATGACTTTAAAGTTCTTAACTCATCAACATTGGCTGCGTATACGACAGTACAAAAACGACAATTTCTCCTTACCAATCTTTGGGAGATGACTCCCCTTAGGGATGAAGCGACGAGGTGAGGTTCAATATCCATTTGGAGCAATCGATAGATGGCCCCCACTGAATCTGTCGCGTGGATCGAACTGAAAACTAAATGTCCTGTGAGGGCAGCTTGCACTGATATTCTCGCTGTTTCAGCATCTCGAGTTTCGCCAACCAAAATGATGTCAGGATCTTGGCGCAGTACCGCGCGCAGTTGAACCGCAAAACCTGCATTGACCGGATCGATAATGGGAATCTGAGTGATTCGAGGTACTACATATTCAACAGGATCTTCAATTGTTACGATATTTTTCCATTCAACTGTCACTGCTTTGATTCCACTATGAAGCGTTGTTGTCTTTCCACTACCAGTTGGCCCAGCCACCATAACCAACCCACTAGTTGATCGAATCATGGTGGAAAAAATGTCTAGTTGTTTGCCGCTCATGCCGAGCGTTTCCAGCGAGACCGATTGTTTGCGTGCATCATGCAGACGCAAAACTAACTTCTCACCATGCATTGTTGTAACTGACGAAACGCGTATATCAATATGACGATCACCAACAGTGGCGGAAAATTGACCGTCTTGGGGGCGCCTGCGCTCCACGATATTCATTTGAGAAAGTACTTTTACTCGACTATTAACGGCTGGACCCAACCGTGCGGGCAACACCACAAGTAGACGCAGACGACCATCCACACGAATTCTCACTACCAGTTCATCTTTATAAGGTTCGAAATGCACATCGCTAGCACGTTCCAGGACGGCACGTTCGATTACTTGTTGTACCAAATTGGAGATTGGTGCTTCTCCAACTTCCGAGATGAGAATGTCAAAAAGATGTCCTTTTGATTTGGCAATACTTGCAGTTAAGGAAATGGCTTCGCGTATCTCATTGGGAGTAGCTGGCTTCAATTTGATTTTAAGATCAACACTGGCCGCATAATCTCGAATCGACTGCCAGGATTCTTTGGGAGCTCCGATGACGAGCGTGTCCCCGTCCCAACGAAGTCCTAGGCAATCGAACTCGCTCATTAAAGAATCAGGTAAAGCGGCATTTGCAGAGAGGAAGGACTCAGTCGTGAGGGCTGCGACTATCGGATCTTGAATATTGAGATTTGTCGGAATTAGGGAGAAATCATCTGAACTATTCGATTCTTGGGGTTCTGGCTGAGCTTGGAGTGAAGCGAGGGTTGGGAATGGAAGTACGTCGGCGCCAGCACCCTCGTTCTCGCCTGAATCAAAAAGCGGCGCTACTTCCAGGATTGACATCTCTACCCCTCCATTCCATCTGGTCTGTAACCCAAAACTTTACAAAATTTTGTCACATTAAATTACAAAATTGCCCCAATAAATTGACAATTTACTCGCTTTGCCAAGGAATGTAAAGAATTTTTAGATTTAATTTAGAATTTCTGTTTAGTGGGAGTGTGGAACAAAAAGAGAGCACCCCATGGGCGAAATGCCCTTGGGGTGCTCTCTTTTTGAAGAAAACGTATTAGCTTAGGAGAATTGGCAGCACGTTGGCGGGCCAGCCATGGTGACGGTTTGACTCGAAGCAGTTGAAGTGGATGACTTCTTAAGCGTGGAAGCGAAAGAAGGTGTTGCACTGAGAACGATTCCCATCGAGAGTGCAACGGATATTGCAATTACCTTTTTGACCATGTGATTCATTCCCCTCGATTAAAGCGTGAAACCGGTCTCATGATCGGCTTTATGAAACTCCGTATTTTTTTGCTGATGTCAATATGTGTAACACTCGAAGTAAAGCACTGTCATGTGATACTGTCAAGATATGGGAAATCAAACATTTGGCGAACGTCTTCGTCAAATTCGAGTGAATGCAGGATTAACTCAACCTGAACTTGCTACGGGGATAACTAGCGTAAGCCACATCTCACTGATCGAGTCTAATAAGCGACAGCCTTCTTCAGAGATTGTTTCTAACCTTGCCACTCGTCTAGGTGTGCCGGTCGATTTTCTGCGCGAAGGGCCTGAATCGGAATCTAATCTAAATCGACGCAAAGAATATCTCTTCGCGGAAATTTCCTTCAAAAATGGTGATGCTAAATTTGCCCAAGGCTTATTAGAAAAAGTCATTAAACAGAGTTCGTACCCTACGGATTTGCAGTTCGAAGTAAATGTGCGATCTCTATTTGCTCAAACATTCGCTAAATTCGGCGACTTTGAGCGAGCCTCGGCAGAACTGCAGGAGGCTATCTCATTAGCTGAAATTGCTGGGCTTCCGCTTCAGGTGATTGAAATGAAAATTGCTCAATCGTACTTTTTCAAAGAATCAGGTGATTTTGTCACCGCACTCGAAATAATTGAGAATGCTGAAAAAGCAGTTCCAGCGCAATTACAAAAGAGTGCTCCCTTTGCGCGATTACTTTCCAGCAAGATTTCGATTCATTACCTACGTGGAGATTACATTCGCGCAACTCAAATCTCCCAAAATGCCATGGCAATATTCGATGATCAAACGGATCCAGTTGCTCGAGCATCTATTTACTGGAATGCCAGTCTGGCAGCTGATGCGATGCAAAACTCCAGCCAAGCACTTTTACTGGCACAAAGAGCTGCTGGTCTTTTTTCTGAATCTGAAGATCGCCAAGCGGAAGGAAATCTACGTGTTGCTATTGCATGGTTGCTGACTCGTCAGACTCCACCCGATGTCAATGGTGCTAGATCACAATTAGATCGTGCACATATTCTTCTCGAAGCTAATGGGACATCAGTTGATGTAACTTATTATCACATTGAATTGGCAAGAGTTGAGTGGCTAAGTGGCAACTATGAAGAGGCACTCGCATTAAGCCAGCTTGCTATTGCAGATACCGATCCCATGAAGGAACGTTTACAACGAGCTGATGCATATTTGCTTTCTGCCCGCTCTCACATCAGTTTAGGTAATGAAGCAGAGTCAACCATGAACTTACTTGCTGCGAGAAGTAGTCTCTTGGAGATGGAGCCATCTAGGCAGAACGCTTTAGCGTGGCGTGAATTAGGTGATATTTACTCTAGTCTTGATTATCTCGAAGATGCGATTAATGCATATCGAGAAGCCCTGCAGGAGGCCGGTGTCTCCGCGAGCCCGCTAGCATTCTCCGAATTCGAACGCGCAAAAGAGACTGTAAAAGTCCTTAGAAAAAATTAAGGTAATACTAACCTAATAAAAGAAGTACGTGCCCCGGGTCGGACTCGAACCGACACTGGAAGGATTTTAAGTCCTCTGTCTCTGCCATTGGACTACCGGGGCGGCAGTACTTAATCAGCCACCGGAGGCGTGATTGAAGCGCGGGAGCAGAGTCTACTAGTCCCCACCGGTACTTAAGTATGTGGCACCCTTAGGCATGGCCTCTGTTGGAATTGATACCTCACTTGCACTACACCTCAATAATTGGGGAACTGCTCATAAAACTATTGCAATATTCGCTGCAAAAGAATTTGTTTATTTGGTAATAGCCGCTGGGATGATCTGGTTGACCGTACGCACTTATCACGCGGTAACCCCATTTTCACCCATCTCGTTCCTCAAACGAGGTGTACTGGATGGGATATTTATACTCGCTATCCCTGTTGGTATCGCGACATTAATCTCTGAATCAATATCCCAAATTTACTCCCGGCCCCGCCCATTCTCCGCTCTCACCAATATCCACCTATTGACCCCCCATTCGGCAGATGGAGGGATGCCATCACACCACACTGTATTTATGATTGCCATAGCGACCGCAATCTACCTTCGCAATAAGTTACTGGGCCTGACCCTTGCTGCATTCACGATTCTCTGTGGAGTAGCCAGGGTGGCTGCCGGGGTTCACTACCCAACAGATGTACTTGTTGGTTTAATAATCGGGGTTGGAACCGTTCTGATTATTGACAAAATATTGAAGGATCTACGCTGGCGTAAAGATAAATTGATTTCAAAGTGACTGCCCTCTTTCTACTCTCTGCCCATGGGTCTGGTATTTTCATTCTTTTATTCATTTAATGCGACTACACAAAACAGGGAGAAGACTCCTACAATTAGACGATGAATAGTCAAGACCTGTTTCGTACCTACGCTGAAAATGCTCAAGCTTTTCTGATTGCGGCCCGCGAGATCTCCGCTGGTTCACTTAGTCATGCGCCAAACGCGGGGGAGTGGTCAGCCGCTTACGTAATTCATCATATGGCTGATGCAGAACTGCAATTCGGAGTTAGGTATGCAAATCTTTTGTCAGAAGACATCCCAGATATCGTTCCTTTTGATGAGGCAAAGTTTCCAGATGGCTTGAATTATGGCCTGCGGAGCGTCACACATTCACTAGCCGCCTTTGAAGCTACAAACAACATGAATTGCGAGATTCTGCGTAACGTCTCACCTGATGGCTGGAATCGAGTCACACTTCATCCAGCTCGCGGTTTGATCAGTTTGACAGAGCTGGTAACGCTTTGCGGCAATCACATCGGCAATCACATTCCGCAGTTACGGGCCGCTAGCACTTCCTGAGATTATCTTTTTTCTAAGCCCTATCTATTATGGAAGCACCTCTACCAGATTTTGTAATTGACCAAGCACTCCGGCGTTAATCGTTACTAGGTCGCCTTCATGCAGTGTGAAATTCGAATCTGGGACAATTCCCGTGCCGGTAAGAATAAATACTCCATATGGCATGGAGAGTAAACGGTAAAGCCAAGAAACCAAGTCTGGAAAGGTCCGTTTCATCTGAGAACTTGAAGATTCTCCAAAAAAGACAATTTCGTTACTCCGCTCTACTTGCAGTGAAATTGGAAAAGTTGGATCCGGTATCTCCCAGGCGGGCACGATGAAACTCCCAAGTGTGCAAGACTTTTCATAAGATTTAGCTTGAGGTAGGTAGAGAGTATTTTCCCCCTCAATGGAACGTGAACTCATATCGTTGCCAATTGTGTACCCAAATATTTCGGCACTTGAGTTCACTACTAGAACGATCTCAGCTTCGGGAACATCCCAACCTGAGTCGTTGCGAATCCCAACTGCTCCCCCGTTAGGTACGACTCTCCAACCCGCTGTCTTGTAAAAGATTTCGGGGCGTTCCGCTTCATAGACTTTGCTGTACAGATCAGGGATCTCAGACTCTTCCATACGTCCGACCTTGCTCCGTAAATAAGTGACTCCGCAAGCCCAAATTTCTTGCGTGGGATCGACCGGTGTTAACCAATGTGAACTAAGAGGAATTATTTCGTGGTTAGCTGCTTGAACTATCGATTGCGCCTCTTCAAGGTTCATCGATAGGAGCTCTGAGATTGTATGTTTCATTTCAAAATATCGACGCTCTCTTTCAACCACAAGAGCATCCGAACTCCGATAGATCTTTGTCATTTAAGAATCCTACTAAAATCGTATAGGAGCAGATACGTCTGATGAGACATAATCTGCGCTAACTCGTATTTGCAGATAAATTAAAGGTATGAGCAAATTCAATCCTGTACGTCGAACTCTTCTTATCGGGGCAACCTCCTCGATTTTCTTGGCTCGATTTCCATTGATTGCGCAGGCTCAGGGACCTACCGCGGTCTGTTCGCATGCAGGTCAAAAGATCATCTTCTCCGGCAAACATTATCTCTGTAAGAAAATTAACGGAAAATTGAGGTGGCAGCCCCTCACACCACTAAAACCTGTTGTAAAAGTCCATCCCTCCCCCGCAACAGCGTCGGCGCATCCGTCCGAGACAACTACTAAGCCCTCTGGATTTCTAGTTACTAAGCTTTCCAATTTGGTGGATGGCCAGGCGAAAGTTGTCACGGCCAAAGATCTCAACGGAAATTCTGTCGGGATTGCGTTATTTCTTTCAGGAGGGGTCGTTACTGCTCACTCTGTTATCTGTACTCATCAAGGCTGCATCGTTGCCGAAATGGGAAAGAACCTTGCGTGCCCCTGCCATGGTTCACTCTTTAATGGGGAATCTGGGGCGGTAATAAATGGTCCAGCCCAATCTTCTTTGAATGCCTTTAAAGTGGCGGAAGTCAATGGAGATATTTATATCATTAGTTAGTTCGAACTCCCACGGTAAATACGATCGTCACCAAGGCACTCAACATGATTGCTCCCGCCTGCGCAGAATTTAAAACTCCATTCGCAGCCCCCAGAGTTACCGCAGCGGCCGGTATCCCCAACTGGGCTGCCGAGAGCAGAACATTCCCTCTGGGCTGTCCATATAAAATTGATGGTATGTGCGCCATTAAGGCACCGAGGCAAAGAAGAAGAGCCAATAAAATCGTTTGCGAAGAGTGAAAGGTGAGTTTGACATTGATAGAAGCTCCTAGCCACACAAAATAAAGGGGAGCGAAAAACCCTTCGCTAACACCAAATAATTGTCGAGCCAGACGGTGCGGTACTCCTACGCTTGCAAGGACTACTCCGAGGGTAAATCCAGCGATCATCACGGAGGCATGGAAGTGCAGCGCTAAAGCGCAAACTAACAAGAGCAGAGCCAGGCTGATGCGTAGTTCCAATCCGAGATGATCTTGCTTTGAGATTTCGTGAGTACTAGCCAACCAGCCACGGGACTTGGCGAACTTGAGAAGAAAAAAAATGATCGCAGCGGCGATTACTACTAAAATTGCACCCTCTAATGCATTTAAGTGACCATTTTTCTGAGTGACAAAAGGTAGAGCAATAAAGGCAAGGGCATCGGCAAGCGTGACTTGGGTAATCAAAATACTTTTTGAATCAGAGGGAGAAATATTCTCTATCAAGGGAATTACAAGTGCAGCCGAACTCGAAAAAGATATGACTGCAAGCAATTTCCAATTTGAGAAATTGACTAAGTGATCAATTATCACTCCAATAAACACTGCTAAAATAAAATTTAATAGTAATATCCACCCGGCTTTTTCGATAGAATTTTTGCTTAAGGTCCGGTAGTCGATGTGGCTTCCTGCAGTAAACATGAGTAGAGCAAATCCAACTGTTGCAAGTAAAGTCAACGTGTGATCTTGGTATGGAATCTTATTAAATCCACTGACACCAAAGAGCGTGCCAATTGCAAGTTCACCAACCGCTACCGGTACACCCCATTTTTTTGGTACTCGCAGAATTGGTCCCACCAATCCCGCAACTACCAGCGCTCCCAATAGTTGAATGCTCATGTCGCAAGGCTAATAGAATCATCCCTATGAATACGATCAATAGAGGGCACTTACGCAAACTGATATCTCTAGAGAAATCGCGATTCCTAGCTCTTCATCCAAAAAGTGGAGAACTCTTTGAGCAAGCAAAAGTGGTAATGCCAAGCGGAGTTCCGATGTCCTGGATGTCAAAGTGGCCAGGGGCTTACCCGATATTCGTTGACTCAGCGCAAGGCGCCCACTTCACAGATGTAGATGGAAACGAATATATAGACCTCTGTCTTGGGGATACCGGCTCCATGACGGGGCACTCACCAGTCGCCACGGTTGTGGCAATAAAGTCTCAACTCTCCCGTGGACTGACGGCGATGCTGCCTACGCAGGACGCAGTCATTGTTGCTACTGAACTATCGCGTCGCTTTGGTTTACCCCTGTGGCAATTTACAGTAACTGCCACGGATGCAAATCGCCATGTAATTCGATATTCCAGATTAATAACAGAGAGATCGAAAATAATCGTGATTGATAAGTGCTATCACGGATCAGTTGATGAAACATTTGCCACCTTGGATGATGCAGGAAATACGGTAAAGCGCCAGGGCAATTTGGGTGCGCCTATTGATTTAGCGCAGACAACACGAGTCGTTGAATTTAATAATTTAGAGGCCATGGAAAGCGCCTTGTCACTGGGTGATGTAGCCGCAATTTTGATGGAACCCGCTATGACCAATATTGGAATTGTTCTCCCGCAAGAAGGTTACTTACAGGGGGTCAGTGAACTCGCTAAAAAATATGGAGCAATGTGGATTATCGATGAGACCCACACAATTTCCGTTGGCCCTGGGGGTATGACTGCACAACTTGGACTAGAACCTGACTTTTTAACAATAGGAAAAGCTATCGCTGGTGGAATTCCTACCGGAACATTCGGAATGCGCTCAGAAATTGCTGCACGCATTGCGGCGAAGGTCGAGAGAGAACTCATCGATACCAGTGGAATCGGAAGCACCCTAGCTGGCAATGCGTTGAGTATGGCGGCAATGCGCGCAACTTTGACTGAGGTACTCACAGAAGAAGCGTTTGTGCGTATGGTCACCTTGGGTGCCCTTTGGTGTGATGGTGTTGACGCTGCAATAAGAGAATTTGAACTTCCTTGGCATTGCTCCCGCCTAGGCGCACGTGGTGAATATCTTTTTCAAGCGACCGCTCCACGAACAGGGCGCGAAGCATCTGATGCAGGGGACTTCGAGCTAGAGCAGTACGTTCATCTGCGCCTCCTCAACGAAGGCTTCCTTATCACTCCTTTTCATAACATGGCGCTTATTTCACCTGTCACCACACGCGCTGATATTGAATCTCACACCAAAGTATTTAAAGAGATGTGCGCACAATTGGTCAATACGCAGTGAATGTAAAGAGCATTTTAAGACCTCATCATACGATTCCTCGTACCTCCTGGACAGCTTCTTCACAGTGGTCACTCACTCCGCAACGCCTACTAATTTTGGCTTTTGGGCTCATAATTTTTGGCTTTGGAGAGGCCCTGCTCATTCAGTCAACACTTGGAAATTCCCCATGGGCAGTTCTTTCTCAGGGCTTAAGTAAGCACACACCCTTTTCTTTGGGTTGGTCTACATTTTTTATTGGCGTCTTAGTTTTACTCGGGTGGATTCCTTTGAGACAGCGACCTGGATTTGGGACACTGGCTAATATCGTTCTCATCTCACTCGCTCTACAAATCGGAACCGACATATTTCCGATTGTTCACCACAATTTTTTGGTTAGATTTGTATATGTATTTGGCGGGATCGCTCTCATCGGTTGCGGCTCATCTTTATACATTACCTGCGGGTTAGGCACTGGCCCACGCGATGGACTCATGACTGGAATTCACAAAAGGTCTGGAGTGCGGGTAGGACGGGTACGTCTTGTCTTAGAAATTCTCGTTCTTTCCATCGGTTGGGCGATAGGTGGAAGAGTTGGAATTGGAACTCTTTGCTTCGCGCTCTTTATCGGAAATTCAGTTGCTATCTGGCTCGGAATTGTTCGCCATCTGGAAAATGCCATCCAACATCGACGGAGTTAACTTTCTGGTAAATGTGTTCTGTTGGCTAGGGTGATAACTCCCAATCACTTTTATTACTGCGCCTTGAACAGATGTGACCAAAAATGTTGCTCCGTGGCCAAATTTTGGTCTAGGCGTGGGTAACTTAAATCCCATCGTTAACAATTGTGCGATGAGTCCGGTCCAAGCAAAATTACCGAGCGCGACGAAAACCTTTACGGTGGGTAGTAACAGCTCAATTTCATTTGCCATAAATGCAGCGCATGTTGCCTTTTCTGCCGGGCTCGGCTTGTTATCAGGTGGGGCGCAACGTACCGCGCAGAGAATGCGGGTTTTATAAAGTTCTTGTCCATCATCACGAGATTCGCTACTGGGCAACTTCGCTAACCCAGTTCTATAAAGAGATGAAAATAAAAAGTCCCCTGAACTATCACCTGTAAATATCCGACCTGTCCGATTTGCTCCGTGCGCTCCTGGAGCAAGTCCAACGATCACTATCTCGGCTTTACTATCTCCAAACCCAATAACTGGTCTTCCCCAATAAACATGGTCTGAATATGACTTGCGTTTTGTGAACGCAACTTCTTCACGCCAGGCGACTAGTCTCGGGCAGAGTGTGCATGCAGTGATGGCTCGATCCAGCGCCGCAATTGTTCTATAGCGTGGCAAGGTTCCACGCAATGCCATCGAGTATGTCCGACTCAGATGCAACAAATTCTGAGGCACCAGTAAGCGCCATTACGCGAGAGAGGACCAAAGATCCAGCAGTTATTACATCTACCCTTCCTGGGTGCATAAATCCAAGAGATGCAATCGCATCGCGATCCATAGATGCAAAATTTGCCGCTACCTCATGAACGCTTTGGGCGGAGATTCGTGAGAGATGGATCGAATAACGGTCATACTCCGAAAGACCTAGCGCGGCTGCAGCAACTGTAGTTGCTGTACCCGCCACTGCAATAAGCGTTTGTGCTTGCGAAAAATCAACTCTTTGAGCTGCCTCTGCAATCGCGGCATCGATATCAACAATTGCCGATTCACACTCTGCCTGAGAAGGGGGTTGAGAGACTAGGTGACGCTCTGACATGCGAACACAACCAATATTTACCGATTGCGCCGAAATAACGCCCTCTCTCCCCAGCACAAATTCGGTTGAACCTCCGCCGATATCCACCACGAGAAAAGGTGCGAGCTCTTGACCTAGTTCTTTGGTAGCGCCAAGGAAGGAAAGGGATGCTTCTTCCTGGCCTGAAATTACATCAGGGGCGATACCTAAAATTTCGGTAACACCTCCAATAAAAATATCTCGATTTGAAGCATCTCTAGTCGCACTTGTCGCAACGAAACGAATTCGTTCGACTCCTTTGGAGCGAGCAAAATTTGCATAGCGTTGGGTGGCTACGAGAGTTCGATCAATCGCTTCCGGAGCAAAGGCATGATTTTTATCTACACCTTGTCCCAGACGAACAACCTGCATCTCGCGGTGAACTTCTCTAAAATTATGTCCTTCAATATCTGCAATAAGTAAGCGCAGAGAATTGGTACCGCAATCTATTGCTGCTACTCGCATGGATTTGCCATCCACCAATCGGGTAGAGCAGCAAGCGCCTCATCACCCAATGGATTTACACCGCTACCTGCTCCTAATGAATGAGCAACTAATGAATGCAAACATTTCACTCGATCTGGCATGCCACCCGCTGAAATTCCCTCTACCTCCGTGACGTTCATTCCAAGTGCTGCGCGCGCGGCCAAGTAATCATGATGTGCAGCGTAGTACTCACCCATCAGCACCACATCATCCTCCAAACGACTTTGCATTTCTGCCATCATTCCAGAACTCTCTAGTGTCGAAATTGCACCCGTTAGCCTGGGGCACGTCGCATAGTAAAAGGTTGGGAAAGGAGTTCCATCAGTTAACCGCGGTGGGGTTTCAACAACATCAGGCTTGCCACATGAGCAGCGGTGTGCGACGGCGTGCACATCACGAGGTGTACGCCCCAACTGAATGGCAATTGTGTCTAGATCACTATGTGTGGGCTTCTCGCTCATCCTTAATGCACCGGTTAATTCGTGGTTCTAATTGTTGAGATTAAACGAGAATACCAGGGAGTGCCCCCAGGCACGACTCCTTCAATCGGCGCAACAGGCACAGTGGCGGAAGTGTTCGGTGCCTGATTTGATAAAACTATGTACTCGCGCTCTCCAGGAAAAACATAATGCAATCGAATTCTGGCTTGGGAGGCTACGTACGTGGGGTCGGCCCATTTTGTTAATTCCCTTTCTGCTTCTTCCAAAGTTGACTGAGAGGCAGAAAGTTGAGCGCTATACGCATTTATTTGAGCTCTTTGCGCGAAATAACTGTGGAGCGGTGGCGCTAAGGTGATTGCAAGAATCAAGAGCACTGTGGCGAAAGCTAAGCTCCGCCCTGACACGCTTTTGATCACTAATGGATATTACGTATTAACCATTAAAACGTGGGAATGCCCCACGTCCGGCATAAAGCGCTGACTCAGCAAGTTCCTCTTCGATGCGCAATAATTGGTTGTACTTTGCTACTCGTTCAGTACGAGCAGGGGCTCCGGTTTTGATCTGGCCACATTCAAGTGCAACTGCCAGATCAGCAATCGTTGTATCTTCAGTTTCACCAGAACGATGAGACATCATTGTGCGGTAGGAATTACGGTGTGCAAGTGAAACAGCATCTAAAGTTTCAGTGAGAGTTCCAATTTGATTGACTTTCACCAGCAGGGCATTGGCCGCCTGCTCTTTGATTCCACGAGTTAATCGCTCTGGATTGGTGACGAAGAGATCATCTCCGACGATCTGAATTTTGCGACCTAGTTCAGAAGTCATTTTGGACCATCCCACCCAATCATCCTCGTCGAGAGGATCTTCGATCGAGACAATTGGATAGGAAGCAACGAGATCTGCGTAATAAGAAATCATCTCTTCACTACTCTTTTGCTTACCTTCAAAAGCATACGTTCCTTCTTGATAGAATTCAGTCGCTGCCACATCCATGGCGAGTGCGATTTCTGTACCTGGCTTGAATCCCGCCGCTTCAATCGCCTCCAGGATTAAATCAAGTGCGGCACGATTGCTATCTAGATTAGGTGCAAATCCGCCTTCATCTCCTACGCTCGTTACTAACCCACGCTTCTTAAGGACTGTCTTAAGAGCGTGATATATCTCCGCTCCCCACCGAAGTGACTCTTTAAAAGACTCTGCGCCAATCGGCGCCACCATAAACTCTTGCACATCTACATTAGTATCAGCATGAGCTCCGCCATTAAGAATGTTCATCATTGGAACCGGGAGTGTGTGCGCAGTTGGACCTCCGATGTAGCGGAAAAATGAGAGATCTGCGCTCTCAGCGGCGGAACGAGCGACTGCAAGGGAAACACCAAGGATTGCGTTGGCACCCATACGGGATTTATTCTTCGTACCGTCAAGGGCCAACATCTCTGCATCAATTAATCGTTGATCTTGCGCGTCATAGCCGGTTACTGCAGGAGCAATTTCATCATTCACGAAGTTGACCGCCTTCTCAACTCCCTTTCCACCATAGCGCTTGCCGCCATCACGAAGTTCGGCCGCTTCAAATGCCCCTGTGGACGCTCCGCTTGGAACCGCAGCCCGTGCGGTAGTCCCATCCTCAAGTAGAACCTCTACTTCAACAGTTGGGTTTCCGCGTGAGTCAAGAATTTCGCGAGCATGAACATCATCAATGAGTGGCACAGCTATCTCCTTTTAGTTGTTATTGGGTAATTCTAGCGAGTTGAATCCCACGGCTTGTTCTCCGCTTCATATTCATGAATTCGAGCAATATACGATTTAGTTGCCGCACGAAGGGCAATTTCAGCATCCAAACCTAATTTCTGGGCTTGATCTAAAATTCCAAGAAGAACATCCCCGAGCGCACCTTGATCAGTATCACGTGCAATCGTTACTGGATGAGAAACAGGAAGTGAATATCCGTATTTATCAGCTCGGTAGATCATCTTTGCCGCTAGTGCCATCGCTGGCTGGGCGGTAGGAACGCCATCTGTCGCCGAACTACGACCTTTCTCTTCACGTTTCTGTTTCTCCCAATTTTCTAGCACATCATCAAAAGTTACTTCCGAATCTGTAAATACATGAGGATGACGTCTCACCAATTTATCTGCAATTCCACCAGCAACTTCCTCAATAGAGAAAGGATCTGCGGCGTCTTCTTCAGCGATAGCGGAGTGAAAATAAACTTGGAGCAGAACGTCGCCTAACTCTTCTCGCATAGACGCTCGATCTCTTTCATCGACGGCTTCAGAGAACTCATAGGATTCTTCGAGCAAATATTTTAAGAGTGACTCATGGGTTTGCTCGGCATCCCAAGGACAACCACCGGGAGAGCGCAGTCGATGCATTACCTCTTTGAGTCGCACCAGTTCAGAGGTCATCGCGTCTTGAATCGCTTACTTAGTGGCAGTTGGAGGAGTAACGCTCACCTGTGCGGCGTTCCATGTTCCATACTTAGGATCAATGGTTACCCCTTCTTTAACAGCCTGAGCATGGACTAGGGCAACGACTGCGGATCCGGAGTTAGCCACCGACGAACCTTGCTTCTCCACAAGGGCGGTTAACGCTTCAACATACATAAAGCGGCGGACTAAGCTCGGGAAATCAGTGGTTGCAATGTCGCCAGAAACCTCTTCAGCTTTTAACTTGGAAGCTGATCCGGCTTGAGTGAGGTACTTAGCTTCGCGCGCTGCTACTTGCGCATCGGTCACGACAACTTTATTCGCGGCGGCAGTATCAGCTAGCAATATTGCAATGACGTAATTATTTAATTGCTCAGTAGTGAGATTTACACCTGACGCTAAGGTCATTCCCGTCGTTGATACCGTCTTGCGATCTGCTAAGACCTGCTTTACAGAGGCTTGAACCTGACTGGCACTAACTTTAGTTTTCCCGACAGTGGCAGCCGCTTTAACAGAGTCAAGCCCTAGCCAGAGCCCCACACCCGCTCCGAGTACGACCACGACACCAACTACGCCAGCGATTAACTTCTTCACACGCGACTCCTAAAAATTAAAGGTTATGAAGGACGTCCATGGTCCAAGTCAGGACCGAAGTATCGCCTACCGACCCATTCTCTAGCCAATTTGGAGCTGCGCTATGGGCCACGAGAACACTCGAAGTGGCTGGTTTCACTAAAGTTCCAGGATAAATCCGAGTTAAACGCAATTGGGCAGACTCCAGAAGGGTCACTGGTGCGATTTTGAGGAATTTTCCTTGCCAGACCACTTCTGTCAGATTTTTAGACTTAGCCAAAGCACGCACCTTAGCAACTGCAATCAAACTCATTGCAGCCTCTGGTAAATCTCCAAAACGATCTATGAGCTCCTCGACTATGGCGGTCAAAGCCACCTCATTCGAGCAATCGGCCATGCGGCGATAGAGATCCAGACGTAACCGTTCAGAGGGAACATACTCGACAGGTAGATGAGCTGTAATCGGAAGTTCAACTTTGCAATCTTTGATTCTGGGATTGACATCCACATACCCAGTCTTAAAATCTTCAACAGCTTCACCCACCATGCGCATATACAGATCAAATCCCACTTCTGCAATATGACCGGATTGCTCTCCGCCTAACATATTTCCAGCGCCTCGAATTTCTAGATCCTTGAGAGCAACTTGCATTCCAGAGCCAAGATCAGTGTTGGTCGCAATGGTTGTCAATCGATCATGTGCAACTTCAGTCAATGGCTTGTCCGGAGAATACAAGAAATATGAATATGCCCGGTCTCTTCCTCGTCCAACGCGTCCACGCAATTGGTGAAGTTGAGAGAGGCCAAATACATCTGCGCGATCAACAATCAGCGTATTGGCATTTGGGATATCAATCCCACTCTCAATAATTGTTGTGCAGACCAATATATCGAAATCGCGTTGCCAAAAGCCAAGAATTACCTCTTCAAGTTCTCGTTCCCCCATCTGGCCGTGTGCGACTCTCACACGTGCTTCAGGAACCAACTCTTTAAGCCGAACTGCTATCGCATCAATACTTTCGACCCTATTATGAACAAAGTAAATCTGTCCATCCCGCAATAACTCTCTATGAATTGCTGCAGTGACTTGTTTCTCATCATAAGGACCCACATATGTTAAAACCGGGTGGCGCTCTTCAGGTGGCGTTGTGATATTCGACATCTCACGAATTCCAGTAATGGCCATCTCTAACGTGCGAGGAATTGGAGTTGCTGACATTGAGAGTACATCTATGTTGGTTCGAGCTTTCTTCAACTCTTCTTTGTGCTCTACT
Organism: Actinomycetes bacterium; assembly: GCA_043746515.1. Lineage (GTDB taxonomy): Bacteria > Actinomycetota > Actinomycetes > Nanopelagicales > Nanopelagicaceae > PALSA-747. The sequence goes on from JAYTQV010000048.1 coordinate 53,221, forward strand.
CCAAATCTTTGCTCTTCGTCAACAATTACAAGACCAAGGTCCCGAAAAATGACATCTTTGGAGAGAAGGCGATGAGTCCCTATCACGATATCTATGCTGCCGGTGGTCAAACCGTCCAGTATCTCTTTAGATTCTTTTGCAGTGTTGAATCGCGATAGCCCTGCAACTCGCACAGGAAAACCTGCATAGCGTTCAGCGAAGGTCTTCACGTGTTGTTGAACCAGGAGAGTTGTTGGGACTAATACTGCAACTTGCTTGGCATCTTGCACCGCCTTAAATGCGGCTCGAATCGCAATCTCTGTCTTTCCATACCCAACATCCCCACAGACCACTCGATCCATTGGATGGTTACGTTCCATGTCGCGTTTGACTTCTTCAATAGTCGATAGTTGGTCAACCGTCTCAACATAAGGAAATGCTGCTTCTAACTCCCGCTGCCATGAAGTATCTTGAGAGAAAGCAAAGCCTGGTGCGCTCATTCTGGCCGCATACAGCTGAATAAGTTCAGCCGCTATCTGCTTTACCGCCTTGCGCGCTTTGCGTTTAGTGTTCTGCCAATCGGCTCCACCTATTCGATGAACGGACGGTGCTTCGCCGCCGACATACTTTGTAACTTGTTCCAGAGTATCAGTAGGCACGAAAAGGCGATCACCAGGCTGGCCTTTCTTTGAAGCGGCGTACTCAATGACGAGATACTCTCGCGAAATTCCCATCACGGTGCGAGCGACCAACTCTAAGTAACGACCAACTCCATGTTGCTCATGAACTACGTAATCGCCAGGCCTCAATTCAATAGGATCAATAGCTTTTTTGCGACGCGAGGGCATACGTGCTTGATCCTTATTAGAACTTCGTACTCCGGTAATATCCTTCTCGGTGATCAATGCACACTTAAATTCGTGCGAGATAAAGCCATGTTCGATCGGCGTAGCTAGAACGTAAATGGCATCTCGAGTGAGACCTGAAGAGATATTTTTCAGCAACCGTACTGGCATGCCTGATTGTTGAAAGAGTTTGGCATAGCGCTCCACAATTCCAGGTCCTGCGGCGGTAAAGATTAGGAGATACTTTTCGCTCAACCATTCTTGTAGATCCGAGATCAAGCGCTCGCTCCGACCGCGATATTCGGGAATGCTTTGCAAGGAGATGCTTTCCTCTGCCTCTTTAAATTCGTTGACATATGGATCGATAGATGCCCAATGGTTTGCTCGCTCCCGCAATTGATCAAGAGTGAAATAACCACCACCAGCAAGTTCAGAAGTTAACGTGACAGGAGTACTCCCGCCAAATGCGGCGTTGGACCATGATGCATCTAGAAATTCACGGTTGGTTGCTACTAAATCCAAGGCACGAGAATTAACTCGGGGTTCATCGATGAGCACAATTTGAAATTGAGGGGGAAGGAGATCAACTAGCGAGGTGAGGTCGTCGCGGAGCAGCCCTTGGAGTGACTCCATCCCATCCACATAGATTCCTTCAGATAACTTACTCGTAATTTCATCAACCTCAGGAAAGGCTGTCGATAAATATCGTGCTCTCTCTCGGACAGCGTCAGTTAGAAGAATCTCTCGGCACGGAAAGATCGTCACCTCTCCTGTTACCCGCTCAAAAGTTCTCTGATCAGAAACGGTGAACCAGGCGAGCTCTTCAATGCGCTCTCCAAAGAAATCAATGCGAAGTGGGTGATCGTGATCCGGCAGGAAGAGATCTAATATCCCCCCTCGAATTGCAAAATCCCCTCTTCGCTCCACCAAATCACTTCTTACATATCCTAAAAGTACAAGATGTGAAATTAAATACCCCATTGCGACCTCTTGCTCTATCTCAAGACTAATCAATGGAATCTCAAGTGGCGCAATTGGTTGAATGAGGGCTCGAACGGAGGTGACGATGATCTTTGATTCGGTCAAACCGGTTAAAACTTTAACTCTGGCGGCGACGGTATCGCTCTTCGGACTTAACTTTTCATGCGGAAGAGTCTCCCAAGCGGGCAACTCCAAGACTGAGCCTTCCCCCAGATATGTCTCTAACTCGTCCTTCAAATCGTTGGCTCGGCGAGAGGAGGCGGTGACTATCACCAAGGGTGAACTCTGGCTTCTGGCAGCCAAAAGTAGCCCAATTGTTGATGAAGGAGCCGCGATATGGGGTGCGGACTGGTCAATTTCAATCTCTGAAAAGGCGCGAAGCAGTGCGCTCATCACAGCCTCCTCCACGCCAAAACACCCCAACTTCCACAGGGAAGGGGGGTTGAATGGAGGCAATACTATCTCGCAAGAGATGCGATGATTTACCCCTGATTAAAGCCCCCAGTGGTGTGGGCAGCAACGCTTACCAAGCGCTTGAATGCGGAAACTTGGAGACACGGAAACTCGGAGAAAATGCGAGTATGAGTAATCTCAATCCTGCTGCCCATCTAAATCCTTACATAGCTCGCGATGACCAGGCGCTGCGCAGTGATGTGCGCACCCTTGGTGAATTGCTCGGCGAAACGTTAGTGCGACAAGAAGGCGCGCAATTACTTGCACTTGTCGAGTCAGTGCGCAAAGCAGTGCGAGAAGGTGGAGGAGAGGAGATCCTCTCTCAACTCTCTGTTGAAGATAGTGTCAAATTGGTGCGAGCATTTAGTACGTATTTTCATCTCGCAAATGTCGCAGAGCAGGTACACCGTGCGCGCGTACTAAACGATGAACGCGAAGAGAGTGGTTCGTGGATATCACGCGCTGTTAATCGCATACAAGAAACTCAAGAAAGCACCAAGGAATTTTCTACCGCGGATCTCCAGCACTGGATGAATGAGTTTGCGGTACGTCCCGTCTTTACTGCTCATCCCACTGAAGCTGCTCGCAGATCAGTATTGAGTAAACTCGGAACAATCGCAGATTTATTAGATGATAAGAAAGATTCTCTCCGTGAACGGCGGTTGGCCGAGACCGTGGATCTTTTATGGCAGACCGATGAACTTCGATTAGGGCGGCCAGAACCTTTAGACGAGGCGGTCAACGCTCTCTACTATTTAGATGATTTATTTTCGCATACCGTTCCGGATGTCCTCGATGATTTCGCCCGTGAACTAGCAAGGCTCGGTGTCATAATTTCACCAACTGCAAGGCCTCTCTCCTTTGGGACGTGGATTGGCGGGGATAGAGATGGAAATCCAAATATCACCGCATCTGTTACCAGTGAAGCAATAACACTTCAGATTGGTCACTTCATCAGAGCCATGTTGACCGCCCTTGACCCACTCCGACAAGCTCTATCCGTATCAACTCGTATCGCCGGCGCTTCGCGAGAACTGCAGAGTTCGGTGATACGTGATTTGGAGAACCTTCCAGAGATTGAAGCGAGGTTTAAACGACTTAATGTAGAAGAGCCTTATCGCCTCAAGGCAACTGCAATTCGACATCGCTTGATTCTTACCCAGCGCCGTCATGCCGCTGGTGCCGTGCATCAATCTGGGCGCGATTATGAAAGTACGCATGAACTACTGAGTGATCTGATATTAATGCGGGAATCTTTGTTAGCTCATAAGGGTGAATTAATTGCTCACGGTCTGCTGGAGCGGTTAATCCGGGCTGTCTCCGCCTTTGGAATTACACATGCCACCATGGATGTGCGCGAACATTCTGAGGCTCATCATCATGCTTTGGCGCAATTGGGTGCTCATCCAAATTTGCTGGATGCACCTGCCCAGAACACATTTGATACATTCAAAACAATCGGTGAATTGATTACGAAGTTTGGTCCTGAAGTTATTGAGACCTACATAATTTCTATGACGAAATCACACAAGGATGTTCTAGCGGCAGTAGAACTAGGGAGGCTTACAGGTCTCATTATTAATAATCACTCGCAAGTGGGTTTTGCACCTCTTTTAGAGACTGTCGCAGAACTCCGATCGGCAGATAGTATTTTGGACCTCTTGCTATCCGATTCCACATATCGCGAGATTGTTCGAAATCGGGGAGACATTCAAGAAGTCATGCTTGGTTACTCCGACTCTAACAAGGATGCGGGTATCGCAACGTCGCAATGGGAGATTCACAAGGCTCAGCGTAAGTTACGTGATATTTCGATCAAGCATGGAGTCAAGCTTCGCCTATTTCATGGTCGAGGCGGATCGGTCGGTCGCGGCGGCGGGCCGACCTACGATGCACTCATCGCACTACCCTGGGGCTCTATCGATGGTCAGGTAAAAATGACTGAACAGGGTGAAGTGATCTCAGATAAATACTCACTCCCTGCTCTAGCTAGAGAAAATGTCGAACTGACTTTGGCGGCGGCGCTGGAGGCGACCGTGCTCAACCGAGCGCCGAGGCAGAGCGCATCTGACTTAGCACAGTGGAGTTCTTGCATGGATCTGATAAGTGAGAGCGCTTTTGATTGTTATCGAACTCTTATCGATCATCCTGATCTTCCAGCTTATTTCTACTCTTCAACTCCCGTTGAACAACTTGGAGATCTCTTCCTTGGTTCAAGGCCATCTCGTCGACCTGATGCAGCGGGTGGATTGGGCAGCTTGCGGGCAATTCCTTGGGTATTTGGGTGGACCCAATCTAGGCAGATCGTTCCAGGTTGGTTCGGCGTTGGCTCAGGTCTTAAGGCTGCCCGCGAAGCGGGCCACTCCGAGATTTTGCAGACGATGCTCAAGGAGTGGCATTTCTTCAGAACATTTATCTCTAATGTAGAGATGACGCTTGCAAAGACGGACTTAAGTATGGCTGGCAGGTACGTTGAACGACTTGTTGAACCACACCTGCATCACTTCTTTGAGAGTATCAAGGTGGAGTTCGAACTCACCCGCAGTGAAGTCTTGTTGGTAACGCAGAAAACCCAGATTCTAGGTGATCAACCGATTTTGGCACGTACGCTCGGTGTTCGTGATGCGTATTTAGCACCACTCCACCTACTGCAAATTTCACTTTTGGAACGAGTTCGAGCAGATGAAAGTTCAGATAGCACGATTCGTCGCGCTCTGCTCCTAACCATAAATGGCGTTGCAGCGGGGTTACGAAATACTGGTTGAGTTAAGCAGCCGCTCCATGACAACGCTTGTACTTGCGTCCAGATCCACAAGGACAGGGTGCGTTCTTGGGAGTTCCTCCACGCTCTACCGCATTTCCCGATTCATCTGCCCCGGTATAGCGAAGTTCGTTCACTTCTGGTTGATCTGGAATTTCAAGTCCTGGAGCTGCAATTATTGGTGCACCAGTTTCATCCACCGACTCAACATTAACTTCTACATGAAAGAGCAATCCAACTAACTCTTCTTTAATGCCATCCATCATCGCTGAAAACAATTCATATCCTTCGCGTTGATATTCCACAAGTGGATCACGTTGAGCCATAGCGCGCAATCCAATGCCTTCTTGCAGATAATCCATTTCATATAGATGTTCCCGCCATTTGCGATCAAGAACAGATAGCAAAACTTTACGCTCGAGCTCACGCATAACCGGGGCAGATAGAAATTCTTCACGTGCTGCATACTGAGTTTGCGCATCTTGGAGGATACGGTTAAGAATTAAATCTGCATCAAGATTTGGAAGGCCTCCTACCTCTTTAGATAGTGATTCCGAAGAGACTGAAGCGGGATAGAGAACCGTTAGCGCCACGAAGAGCGCTTCTAGATCCCATTGCTCGGGATATCCCTCTGCAGTGGCACCCTTTACATATGCAGTCAAAGTATCGTCCATAAACTTACGGACTTGCTCACTTATGTCAGCACCTTCCAAGACTTCGCGGCGTTCAGAGTAAACAACGGTTCGTTGGCGGTTCATGACATCGTCATACTTCAAAACATTTTTTCTCATTTCAAAATTAAGAGATTCAACTTGAGTTTGAGCTGAACGAATTGCATTGGAGACCATCTTGGACTCGATAGGTACATCATCAGCGATTCCCGCGGCACCGAGAAATCTCTCCACTAAACCAGAGTTAAAGCGTCGCATCAGGTCATCTTGCAAGGAAAGATAGAAGCGCGACTCTCCAGGGTCTCCTTGTCTTCCAGACCGGCCACGCAACTGATTGTCGATGCGGCGAGATTCGTGACGCTCTGTTCCTAAGACATAAAGTCCACCTGCCGCAACTACAGTTTCATGTTCTAGAGCAACAGCAGCCTTCTGTTTTGCAATCTCCGCCGGCCACGCAGCTTCATACTCTTCGGGAGAGTCCGCTGGATTAAGGCCCTGCCGCTGCAACTCGAAGTCCGCCATAAATTCGGGGTTTCCTCCAAGCATAATATCCGTACCACGACCAGCCATATTTGTGGCTACAGTAACCGCTCCTATAGTTCCGGCCCGCGCGATTACCGCAGCTTCGCGCTCGTGCTGTTTTGCATTCAAAACTTCATGTCTAATCCCTCGCTTAGTAAGAACCGCAGAAAGTTCTTCTGATTTCTCGACGGAGACCGTTCCAACCAATACGGGCTGCCCCGCTTTATGTCGCCTAACGATATCTTCAGCTACCGCTAAGAACTTCGCACTTTCGGTCTTGTAAATAAGATCAGCTGAGTCCACACGAGCGGTTGGCATATTTGTTGGAATAGGAATAACACCAAGCTTATAAATCTGCATAAACTCCGCAGCTTCTGTCATTGCAGTACCGGTCATACCTGAAAGCTTTTCGTAAAGGCGGAAATAGTTCTGTAACGTGATTGTTGCAAGAGTTTGATTTTCATCTTTAATTTCAATTCGCTCTTTAGCTTCCAAAGCCTGATGCAAGCCTTCGGCGTACCTACGTCCAGCGAGCATCCGTCCGGTGTGTTCATCAACTATTAGAAGCTCACCCCCCATGACAACATAATCCTTGTCGCGCTTAAAGAGCTCCTTTGCCCGAATGCCATTATTGAGATATCCGATCAATGGAGTGTTTACAGATTCGTAGAGATTCTCAATTCCTAGAATCTGTTCAACCTTCGAAACACCATCTTCCAGAATGGAGACCGTCTTCTTCTTCTCATCGATCTCATAATGCAGATCTCTTTGCAATTGACCGCAAATATTTGCAAACTCCACGTACCATTTCGTGGCTTTATCTGCTGGACCACTAATAATTAATGGAGTACGCGCTTCATCGATGAGGATCGAGTCAACTTCGTCTACGATTGCAAAATTATGTTCGCGTTGGACACAATCCTCTAGAGCCCACGCCATATTATCCCGCAGGTAATCAAAACCAAATTCATTGTTGGTTCCATAAGTAATATCTGCCAAATATGCCTCACGCCTTTCGCTCGGAGTCATACTCGCCAGAATTACACCTACTCGCAGGCCGAGAAAGCGATGAACGCGTCCCATCCATTCACTATCGCGCTCGGCAAGATAATCGTTAGTGGTAACAACGTGTACACCCTTACCAGTGAGTGCATTGAGATATGCGGGTAGAGTTGAAACCAAGGTCTTACCTTCACCCGTACGCATCTCTGCGATATTGCCTAGATGTAACGCCGCTCCACCCATAATCTGGACGTCATAATGGCGTTGACCGAGTGTACGAACTGCCGCTTGCCGCACCGTAGCAAAGGCCTCAGGAAGGAGGGCACTTAACTCCTCGCCAGCCGCTAAACGATCACGAAATTTTTGAGTTTGAGCGCGGAGTTCTTCATCCGTAAGAGCGAGGATCTTGGACTCCCAGGAATTGACCTCTTCGGCAATTTTCTCGAGGTTGCGAACCGCACGACCTTCTCCAGCACGAAGGATTTTATCTAGAACAGCCACGAACCCTCATTTCAGAAACATTTATCATTTACTAGTCCCCTATCGTATTATGTAATAAGACGGGGTGAGACCCCTGCACAAAGAGCCCCGACCACGCTAATCCCAGCTTCCTTTAAGGCTCTCTCCCCTTCTAGTACGGTACTTCCAGTAGTGATTAGGTCATCAACCAAGAAGCAAACGCTCTGTCGTGCCTGCCCAATTCCTCGAGCCTTTAGAGTATGTGCGGAGTAGGCACCTCCAACATTTTGAATTCTCTCGGCTCTATTGAGGGCACTCTGATCTACAACCTTTCTATTCACCCGTAGCAATTCCAAGAATCGAATTTCTCTATTACCCTTCTTTCCCGCCATATGAGCCAGCGCTTTTGAAAGCAAAAAGGCATGCCTAAATCCCCGCCGTCGGTTGGCGCTAGGGCTTGAAGGAATTGGGATCAGTGCTATCCCCGCATCTATATCCAGTTCTATATATGCTTCCGTAAGAGCACTAAAGAGCATCTGCACCAGAATATTCCTAGCAGGAGCGCTGTTCTGATCTTTCGCCGCCACAATTACCTTGGCCAACTCATCTCCATACAAGGCACCTGACCAAATTGTGAGCTTTCCTATCTGGCAACACCTATTAGGCCGCATGATTTTATAGTCACAGGTTCGACACAGTGATTCTCCAGGCTCCCGGCAAATAAGGCAGGTGGGCGGATATAGTAGATATAGTAAATGAGAGATTGATTCCATCTCCCAACTATCACAAGATTAAATATCATCCTCATCGAAGGAGAGAAATGATGTGGAGATTTCATTGTTGGGGTTAACAGAGATGGGTTCACCTTGGATTGGAATACCTGGAGCCTTAGGCACTGTAAGGACGAAATGAGCTCCCTTCCCAGGTGCGCCCCAAGCCTTGAGAGTCCCTTGGTGCAACTTGGCGTCATCAAGTGAGATAGAGAGTCCGAGCCCCGTACCTCCGCGTAGGCGAGATCGAGATGGATCGGCGCGCCAAAAGCGATCAAAGAGCCGTTCTGACTCTCGCTCTGTAAATCCAACGCCAAAATCTCGAACACCGACTGCAACCTCACGTTCAGACTGGCGAATTGTTATTTCAATTGATTTACCCTCACTGTGGTCAATCGCATTTGAGATGAGATTTCGCAATACTCGTTCAATACGCCGTGGATCAACGGAGGCTAAAACAGGATTATTTGAAAAATCTGTTCTCACTTGTCCTAAATTGCTTATAGCTAATTGATCAATGGCTTGTATTACTAAATTTTTTATATCGGTCTCTTTCAACTCTAAAATCGACGCACTTGCATCAAATCGACTCACCTCGAGTAAGTCGGTAAGGAGAGATTCAAAGCGGGCAATTTGGGATTGAAGTAGCTCAGCACTTCGGGCAGCCGCCGGCTCCATTTTCATCTTATTTTCAGCGATAACTTCTGAGGCCATTCGGATTGTTGTGAGGGGAGTGCGCAATTCATGCGAAACATCTGAAACAAATCGCTGTTGCAGCCTTGAGAGATTTTCGAGTCTAGAAATTTGCTGCTGCATAGATAGAGCCATCTCATTAAAGGAGATTGCCAGTCTTGCCATTTCATCCTGCCCAGACACCCGCATTCGACGATTTAGATCTCCGGCAGTTAATTGTTCGGCAATTTCTGCGGCATCTCGTACGGGATTAATCGCTTGACGAATCACATACCAAGATATGCCACCAATCATGAAGATCAGCAAGAAGCCGGCTAAAAGTAAAAGCTGTCCGATGAAATTAACGATCGTTTCTTGTTCTGTCAGGAGAAACACGTAATACAACTCGTAAGGAGATTTAGGTGGAATCTGAACCGCATGTCCAACCACAATGGCACGCTTTTTAGTACCATCTTTGAAAGATACTGTGCTTTGTAGCCATTCGGTAAGACCAGACTTGCGCACCTGTACTCGCAGAGCATCGGGGATTGATCTCGAATCAAAATTGCCTGAGGCACCGTTAAAGGCGCCATTTGGGGTATGCGGCATGGGTGAACCTAATAAGACTACTTCGCGAGGCGAAGTAGCAACAGTTAAATCACTCGACTGTAAAACCCTTGATACAACGGTAGTTAACTTTAAAGAGGGGAGGTATAACGTGGCATCTAGTTGTCCTTGAGCGTAATCATAAAGTGATAAGGCCTCGGAGACCGATTCATTTGTCTTCTCACGGACAATCCCATTAGAAATCTGAATAAATAATATCCCGCCAACCAATGAAATTAAGATAATTGAAAGGATAAATGTGGTTGTGATGACGCGAAATAGGATTGAACTTCGCCATTTCACGCCCAGCCATTTCATCCCTGACTCGATCCCGCCTTATAACCAACTCCGCGCACAGTAAGGACGACTTGAGGATTGTCTACATCCTCTTCAACTTTCGCACGCAACCTCTGGACGTGAACATTTACCAACCTCGTATCAGCGGCATGCTGATACCCCCACACCTCACTCAGTAAAGCATCTCTCGTGAAAACTCGACCCGGCTCTCTAGCCAAGGCCACCAAGAGGTCAAACTCAAGACGAGTGAGTGGAATAGTTTTACCTTCGCGGATTATTGTGTGAGCAACTTGATCAATCACGATGTCACAAATTCGCAAAGTGGTAGAAACTTCACTAGTAGAGCGACGTAAGCGCACCTTGATTCGTGCGACGAGTTCAGTTGGGTTAAAAGGTTTAACCATATAGTCATCAGCACCCGCCTCCAGCCCTTTCACTACATCGTAGCTATCACTTTTGGCAGTCAACATAACTATTGGAACCATAGATTTTTCGCGGATATTTTTACAGACTTCAATCCCGTTCAGTCCAGGGAGCATCACATCTAAGAGCACAAGATCTGGTTCATGCGAATTAAAAATATTCATCACTTGATCGCCAGAGTTGACAAGATCAACCTCAAAACCAGCACTTGTTAAAACGATACCGAGCATCTCTGCCAAGTCTTGGTCGTCATCTACCACCATGATCAGCGTCATTAGGATCCATGCTCCCAAGAGTTTAAATATAGTTCTTGCGCCGAAGTCAAAGTGTCGATTGTGACCCCCATGCTTGCCAACTTGAGACGAGCTACCTCCTTATCAATTTCTGTTGGAACTTCATGAATACCAGCTCCTAGCGTTGCTGCTGCCTTAACCAACCACTCTGCGGTAAGTGCTTGATCAGAGAAAGACATATCCATCACTGAAGCAGGATGCCCTTCAGCGGCCCCTAAATTAACCAATCTCCCTTCGGCAATAAGAAGCAAACGACGACCATCAGCCAGGACATACTCATCAGTTTGGTGGCGAATTCGACGGTTTTTGTGCGCATTTTTCTCCAGCCAGGCCACATCAATCTCAATATCAAAGTGTCCAGAATTAGCGAAAATTGCGCCATCTTTCATTACCGCAAAATGCTCTTCGCGTAGCACGTCGCGGTTGCCGGTTACTGTGATGAAAAAATCCCCAATCTTTGCCGCTTCGAGTGAGTTCATCACCCGATACCCCTGCATCATGGCATCGAGCGCCTTTGTTGGATCAATTTCCGTAACAACTACATTCGCACCCATTCCACGAGCACGCTCAGCAACGCCTTTTCCACAATATCCAAAGCCGCAAACGACTAACGTTGATCCCGCGATGAGGCCATTCGTGGCACGGAAAATTGCATCCATTGTGGATTGACCGGTACCGAAACGATTATCGAACATGTGCTTTGTATCAGTGTCGTTAACCGCAATCATAGGAAATTTAAGTGCACCATCTTTGGTCATTTGGCTGAGGCGAATAACACCAGTTGTTGTTTCTTCGCAGCCGCCCATGATTCCATCGAGAAGTTCGGTACGAGTCGTATGAAGGGTATTTACCAAGTCACAGCCATCATCAAAAACTAAATTTGGTTTAATATCAAGAGCAGCGTTGAGATCGCGATAATAACCTTCACGGTCAACACCATTGTGGGCAAAAACATTAATTCCATATTCATGAACAAGCGCCGCTGCTGTGTCATCTTGTGTTGAAAGCGGATTGGAAGCACATAACGCAAGTTCGGCTCCTCCAGCCTTGAGTGCACGCATCAAATTAGCGGTCTCTGTGGTTACATGCATACACGCCGCAATTCGAATACCAGCAAACGGCTTCTCGATTTCAAAGCGCTCTTTTATTTGGGCGAGTACCGGCATATTGCGTTGCGCCCACTCAATCCGCTTTTTACCATCCGCTGCTAATGCGGCATTTGTAATGTCATGGCCAACAGTTGTTTCAACCGACACGTGAACTCCTTATTGATTTTAGAACATGTTACTTACATGCCTATATATGCTGGGATCGGATCCGTAGGACAAAAGATTACCTGATGAGAGACAATACCTCATTGCTGATTTTAAGTACCTGCTCCTTGGAGTTGGCCTCAACATTGAGTCGTAGTAGGGGCTCAGTGTTAGATGGACGCAGGTTAAACCACCAATCTGATGCCTTAACGGTTAATCCATCTAATTCATCGATCTCATAATCCACTTCGTAATTTGCCTTAATGAGCGCGATACTTTCATCAGGATTTGCCACCACGGTATTGATCTCCCCGCTGGATTCATATCTGCTCAAAGGCGCCAACAATTCCGAAAGAGCGCGCTCAGAGTAGGAGAGCTCAGCAATCGCGAAAAGCGCTGCCAGCGCCCCCGAGTCCGCTCTCCAGAAGTCGTCGAAGTAAAAATGACCGGAATGCTCGCCACCAAAAATTGCCCCACTTTCAGCCATCATCTTTTTAATATAAGAGTGCCCAACTCGGGAACGAAGCGGGATACCGCCATGCTCCACAATGATTTCAGGAACCGCTTGAGAAGATATGAGATTATAAATAATCGCAGAACCTGGCTTCCGTTTTAACTCCCGGATCGCTATCAACGCAGTGAGTGCAGATGGATTCACAATCTCACCGCGCTCATCGACGAGGAAACAGCGATCGGCATCTCCATCAAAGGCTAGTCCAATATCAGCCTTTACCTGCTTCACTTTTTTTATCAAATCTCTAAGATTTTTTGGGTCGATCGGATTTGCTTCATGATGTGGAAAATTGCCGTCGAGTTCGAAGAAAAGTGGAGTCAACTCCACATTAAGTCGGGAGAAGATCGCAGGCGCGGTAAACCCTGCCATCCCATTGCCAGCATCCACTACTACCTTTAATTTTCTTCCAGAGGAAAATTCGTCTGTTTTAAAAAGACTTAAAAGAAAATCAACATAATCCTCTAATAACTCAATTTTGCTCGTTCTGCCCATGGCTCCCATAGACATTGGAACCCCATCGTGTATCAACTGTTTAATTCGAAGTAATCCCGAATCCGAACCAATAGGACGAGCTCCAGATTTGGATAATTTAATTCCGTTATAAGCCGCTGGATTATGGCTCGCAGTGAACATAGCCCCAGGAAGATTGAGGGAACCAGATGCAAAGTAGAGCATGTCAGTGGAGGCGAGACCAATGCGAACTGCATCCATACCCTGTGAGTTAAGTCCGTCGGCAAATGCAGTTGCTAAATCCTCTGAGGAAGGGCGCATATCTTCACCGATGACAACACGTGCCGGCTCTCTCTCCTCCATCAAGAAGCGGGCAAAGGCTGTTCCTAGTACAAAGGTGAACTCAGGAGTTATCTCATCAACTACTAGTCCCCGTATATCGTAAGCCTTAATTATTTTATCGAGTTCTTCGTTGGTGAACATGGAGTAAATCTACTTCAGAAAACCGAACCCACAATGATGAGTGGCCCGTGACTACTCGAAGAAGAGGGACTACCCCATTAATTGGCTCAATGTGAAGGTAGGGCTCGCAAGTGACCTCGGCGGCCAAGTTCTGGTGGGGACGGTGGAGCGGATGGCGGAGTGGCTTGCTGGTGACCAATTTCTCGCACAGCATTGGCAATCATCATCAGGTCATCTTCGCTAGGTCCAGAATCCTGCGCTTCTGGCTCGATTTTGGTAACGCTCCACCCGTTGGGAAGGGTCAATTTTTCGCCATGCGCTAGACACAAATCATAAGAATGAGGTTCGGCATACATCGCTAGAGGGCCCAAAATCGCAGTGGAGTCGGCGTACACATACGTTAACGTTTTGACCGCGGGGAGATTGCAGCTGGCACGCGAGCAGGTCCGACTAGATCGTTGTTGGGCGCGCATAATTGGGAGATTACTGCCTCTTCTAAGAGAAGTGTTGGATTTCGTAGATCTCAGTGGCGAGTCAAAACTCGTAGGTCAGCCATTGGCGCCCGAGCGCGCGAAATGAGCCCATTAGAGAGCAAGGGCAAATAACTCAGACCTCCTGCGGCCCTAGTAAGGATTGCTCCACCATAAATTGGAGCTCTCGAACGCGTCTTAAAAGTTATCCCTGACAAAAGACCAGATGGTTGCCAGTATGCCGATGAATCTCCAGTAATGAGCGCACGCCGGGATCTGCCCCTCTCATCTCGCCAGAGAGCTAGAACGGAGAGTGATTTACCCATAAAGAAAAATCCCACTTTAGATCCAGCGAAGTTAACAGCAAAATTTGAAATGGGCAAGAGTTGATTTGCCCATGAAAAATCTTTCCCACCAAGAGTTGACTGAGTAATTGTTGCGGCGAATATTGGTTGATCCGAAGTGACCTCAATGCCAAATGGTTTAGACAAGGAGAGTCGAGGAAGAGGTAAATCAACCACCCTTTGATGGAAGATTTGAAGTGAATCAAAACCTATAGGCGTAAACGTTCCCCCATCTGAATAGACCGTGAGATGAACGTGGGCATTGACTGCACCCGGGACCAGGAATCTCATCGTAGAAGAAACACCTTTTGTGGAGCCGTACAGGCCAGCAATGTAACTAACAGTTGCTGGAGCGGAAACTGGAGAGACAAAACTTGCACCTAAATCATGAAGCCCACTTCTGCGATGATCCAGTAAAAATGAGGTCACTCGACCTGAAATTGTCACTATGTGAAGAGCTACAGATTCCTCCCCTGGGATAATTGAAGCTAGGGGAATGTTTCTTGAAGAATTTGCCTTTACAGTTATTGAAAACGCTGCAAGCACAACTTTAGAATTAAATGGAACAATCTGAACTGTGGAATCACTCAGACCACTATTTATGATCTGCAGTACACCTTGACTTGTGACTCCGGCCGACCCTCCTATGAACCACTGATCCGATCCTCCAACTTCACAGACAGCGTCAGCTATTCCCGTTCCTGCGACAGATTCAAATGCAATTTCTGAACCTGGATTTCCACTAATAAGAGTCGGGGCGCTTGAACCTGTTATGGAGAGAAATTTATACACTTTAAGAATTGCACTCTTTCCAAGAACTGTCCTGGTGGAGAGATTCTTAGTTGGCAAAGAGATTTCTTCGGTTCCTCCCCCTAACGCGCCAGGACAAACTACTGATGGATAACTTCCATTAAAAACAATATGTTCTTTAGCTTGCGGCACCAAAGTCGAGACAGCAACGGCAAGTGCGATAAATAGTGGAGCTAATAAACCACTCATCGTTCTTTTGAATTTCATGGCTAAACCAATTCCTCTAGAGGAACTTGACGTCGCCGTCTTCCTGACGGGATTGACATTACAATTGTAAAGAGAAGTGCAATCAATTGCAGTGATATTAAACCTCGATGAAGAGTTCCATCGAAGAGCAGAGTGACTTTCCCTGGAGTGGAGAGATTAAAAACTGGTAGTCCGCTGGTTGCATGTTCCAGCGGAATCTCTATCCCGTTGTCTAAAAGTCTCCAACCGCGATCATATTTCTCAGCCAAAGTAATGAACCCCGACGTTTTAGTTGAACCCAGGGCTCCGATATCACTGGCAGGAATCAAATAATTCTTTCCATTAGCGTTGGTTAACATTACTCGAGGCGAAGCTCCAACTATTCGCCAGACAATTCCAATATTTGTCGCAGACATTCGGTTATATCCGCCAACTCCATCAATAATCCGAGCCGTATCTGCAGAAACTGGGGCGCGCAAGAAAAGATATTGGATTCCAAAACTTCCGAGGATCTTCGCTGAGTTCACACCTGATCCTGATATCAACTCTGCAATTGCTCCTTGAATTTGTGGTGGAGTTATTGTTGAAACATCTGCATCCCCGATAAACAGTGGGTTTCCACGTGAAATGAAAAAGGTTGTAGATGTTGCGCCAGAGATCACGACCAGTGTTTTGGGTTTTGCCGAACTTTGAGCAAGTGAGGAGACAAAAGCAGGCACCACATCGCTTTGATCTGATTGAACAGGTGACAAGGATTGACCGATAAGAATCCAACCTGCAAAAAGCACCGTGCTTACCATGCAAAGTGCACTCGCTAGCGCAATCGACAGGTGAACGACCCCCAAATTTCGAATTCGTAGAGTAGGAATTACCCTCTGGATCACCGCAAGCATCGGTGGGATCAACACAATTGATATTGCTAAAAACAGAGTCCCAACATAGACCCGCTCGATCGCTCCATGTCCTGAAATATGAAAAGTATTAAGAATGATTGCAAGAGCTAACAACATCGAACCGGCGAGGGAGCGGCGGCGCATACTTCGAATAAAAAAACTAAAGAGAATAAAAAGTGGCAGGGGGGCAAGTACCCACCAAGGTGGTGCCCCTAATCCACCCGGATTTATTGCAAGTGTTGAAAGAGTGCCCCCATTTGCCAGAGGTAATCCAGGCGCTAACAGAAATTGAGTTGGGTGTATCAAGATTCCAATTGACCAAGGCAGAGTTAAGAGGAAGGTAGTTAAAATCACGATAAAGCGCCGTGAAATTGGACGGACTCGAGCGCTTTCAAGTAAGTCAATCCAACCTCCTGATTTGTCTTGCCCCCTTATGACAGACGCTACCGAATTTATAAATAAGAGCACTTGGCTGATAAGCCAGATAGCGAGCAATAATGGAGAGAATGCACATGCAGAGGTCACAAGGAGTGTTTGTGCAATAACTCTACGCCAAGAAAGTTCTGAAATATTTAGCATCAAGGGTTTGATAAAAATAAATACTGGGGCAATTAAATAAAGAATGAGGATGTCAATTCGACCTTGATTAAGTGCGCTCCACAGAAGTGGAGAGAACACATAGACCAAGCCTCCAAATGTTGAAGTTCCTTGTGAAATGCCAATCCTTCGCAGCGAATTTACAAAAATAATAAATGAAGTAGTAGGTGTCAAAAGAAATAGTGCGGTGATAAAAATGGAAAGGTGGCCCCACGTAACGATTGAGATGGCGCCAAGAATCGCAACCCATGGCGGAGAAGAAACTGAAGATCCCATACCGACCAAATGCCAAGCTTGTGCATAATTTTGAAAAAGATCGCGGCCACTCGGTGGAATAAATCCCAAGACTCCACCCGATAGAGAACCAAACCGAGCACGCGAAGATAAAATTGAGAGAATCATGATCGCAATCAGCGCTAAAGAATCAGTTCTTCGCACCAAGCTCCGGATAATTGATGGTCGTCCCGCTTGAGAGAATTCCGGTTCATCAAATTCCTCCGTGATGAGACCGATATCCGAATAACTTTGTACCGCAATATCCGTGCCAATTGAAATCTCACCCTTAAGTTTCTGAGAGAGAGTACTTGCAATACGATCAAATCCAGACCGAATCTGACTACCACGCGGCGGTATGTAAGGCGCAACAACTGATGGAGATAGCAATCTCTTTTTACGTCTGATCCGCCTGCCCTTTATAAGATCTGTCGGGTGAATCAAAAGGAACGCGATCGCACCAATTTCATCACCGGCATAACCCGGCAACTTTGCCAGCAAATCAAAGATAACCCGCAATAAACTCGTCCCAATGAGTTGAACAGTTAACCAAGGCAGAGTCCACCACGAAGAATTTGCAAGCAGCACATACGCAGCATTCCTGCGATCTAATAAAAGTGGCCGATGCAAAAATGCTTCTGATACATCAACAGCGCGCCTCTCACTTGCTGCTGCTTCGGCGTGAAAGGCGCTGGCACTGCCAACACAAATGACGCCAAAACCTGCAACTCTGGCCCTCCATCCGAGATCTACATCATCACGAAAGAGCGCTAAATTTGGATCTAAACCACCAAGTTCTTCAAATGCTGTTCGTCTGACCAACATCCCGGCGGTACTAACCGAGAGCACCTCTTTTATCTCACTGTGTTGACCCTGATCTTGTTCACGCCGCTCTAATCCAGTCCATCGAGCTCCGTTTGGTGCGATCGATACCCCAACTTCAAGTAAGTGATCGCGGTCATACCAACCAAGCAGTTTGGGGCCAGCTATTACAACGTTTGGTCGTTCATGGAGCGCCTGCAGCAACAGTTGAAGCGCATCCTTTGCCGGCGCACAATCGTCATGAATCAGCCAGATACATTCATTGGATGCATCGCTTGGTACTTGCAAGCGTGGACTATGCTCTAGCGCAATTTCGACTGCATCGCCAAAACCCAGATCACGCTCTGCTGAAATCACCACGATGCCGGCAGAACGCAGTAGCTTCATCGAAGAATCTACGGACCCAGTATCGACGGCAACTATCCGATCGATGTGTCTGGTTTGCGAAGAGAGAGATGCAATAACTTCAGGAAGCCAGGCTGCCCCATCATGCGTAACTAAAATCGCCGTTACAAAAAAATGTGAGGTGTCGATATCTACGATAGGTGAGTTCATCGCCAGTTGTATTGCCATCTGCGAGCGCCCACAATTACAAAACTGGCGTTGCTAGGCCGATCGACGCTTAAGACGACGACGCTCCCGCTCGGAGAGCCCACCCCAAATTCCAAAGCGCTCATCATGACCTAGAGCGTATTCCAAGCACTCCGAACGCACATCGCACGATAGACATACCCGTTTCGCCTCACGCGTGGAACCTCCCTTTTCAGGGAAGAAAGCCTCGGGGTCAGTTTGAGCGCAGAGAGCTCTCTCCTGCCAAGAAAGGTCTTGATTAACCTGGGAATTACTAAGGGTTGAGAGGCCACCCATTGCAAAATCTCCTTGAGCTAGGAACTGGCGATCTAACATAAAATCTCCTCAAAGAAATCTATTCGACGCGAGCACGCACAATGCAAACCGCTTGGGTGAATTACACGCGTGTAATCCTTCTGAGTCAAGTCAAAAAGGAATCTTTTTACCCGAAAACCCAAAAAATTGATTCTCTGCAATAAAACCAGCCGGAATTTCGGTATCGGGGGCAACAAAAGAGTTGAGAAGAGAGCTCCGGCTTCCCACTTCTGCCCCTGCCCCGATGATCGATCCAGTGATAACAGCATCTGCTCGAACGAGAGCACCATCGGCAATAAAGGAGCCACTTATGACCTTAGCTGATGGGTCAATGATGGCACTTTGTGCAATCAAGGAACGATTCTCCACACGAAACTCATTGTGCTGCATTAACTCTTCAAAGGCGACCGAGTGCGCTCTTCCCGATATTAAATCAGCGGTGGCTTGTAGAAGTGCTGGAGGAGTTCCAAGATCAAGCCAATAGGAAGAATCCAGAAAGCCATACATTGGCGCCCCTTGACGTAAAAGTTCTGGAAATACTTCGCGTTCAACGCTCACCACCTTGCGTCGGGGAATTGCGTCAATAACATCTCTACTAAAAATGTAACATCCTGCATTAATTAATTTGGTTGGTGGATTTTCCATCTTCTCATTGAAAGAAAAAATTCGATCTCCACTCATTTCAACAACACCAAACGCTCTAGCATCCTCTACCTCTTTGATATGCAAGGTGACACTAGCGTTTTTAAGAGAGTGGAGAGACATCTGGGCAGGTAGGTCATGACTACTCAGAACATCTCCGTTCAGAATAACGACTGAACCCGAGTTATATAGATACTGCGCGGCATGCGCGATTGCACCTCCAGTACCCATCGGGCTCTCTTCGACAGCGTAGGAGATACTTAATCCAAAACGTCGCCCATCACCAAAATATGGCTCAAATACGTCGGAAAGGTAAGAGGTAGCTAAAACAATCTCTGTGATTCCGGCAGCTCTAGCTTTAGCGATTTGATGTTCTGTAAAAGGAATCCCCGCCACTGGAATCATTGGCTTTGGAGTGGAGAGAGTCAGTGGTGCTAGCCGAGTTCCTAGACCCCCAACAAGTAATATCGCAGCTGTAGGGGTTGAAGTAGCCATTTACGGTTGGTCGATTATCTAAGAATTCGTGCAGCAGCTTCTGCTATCTGCGAGTCTGTAGCAGTCAGCGCAATACGTATATATCTTGCCCCTGCTTCCCCGTAAAAACTTCCCGGTGTGGCGAGGATTCCCTTATCTGCCAAAGAAGATACCGAATCTAAATCAGTTTCTCCACGCGTACACCAGATGTAGAGTCCAGCTTCACTATGTTCGATAGTGAAACCGATTTTTTGCAAGGCGGGACGCAAAAGTTCACGCCGAGATGCATATCGGGTAGCTTGCTGGTGAACATGGGCTTCATCCCCAAGAGCTGCAATCATCGCAGCTTGAATAGGAGCAGGCACTATCAATCCGGAATGCTTGCGGATCTCGCGAACGGTGGCAATGAGTGATGGGTCACCAATAATCATGCCTGCTCGATATCCGGCCAAGTTTGAGCGTTTAGAGAAAGAATGCAACGCCAATAAATTTCTATTATCTCCGGAAGCAACGTTAAGAATTGAAAGTGGTTGCGCCTTGTCTGAATCTGCTGCAAAATTAAAATAACACTCATCACTTGCTATGACCGAGTTGGTTTTGCGCGAGTAAGTAATCACCTCTTCTAACTCAAGTCGAGGAGATATACGACCAGTGGGATTGGAGGGTGAATTTATCCAAACTAAATCTGAATTAGGCCAATTGGAAGCGTCGGATTCAACCGTATAGTGATCAGCCTTAGCCAGTATCGCGCCTACTAAATATGTGGGGTAGGCAACCTTTGGATAGAGAACGGTGCGTGAGCCGAGCATGCCCGGCAGATTGGCCACAACTTCTTTAGATCCTATGGTTGGCAGTAGATCGAACTCCCCCGTTACTCCAAGAACTTCAATTGCCCACCTTCGCATTGCTGCACGTAACGCTGTCGAACCAATCGTGAGTGGATAACCAGGTGCATTTGCATGCTCCCTCAGAGCACTTTGAATAAATTCAGGAGTGGGATCAACCGGAGTTCCAACAGATAAATCAATGATCCCATCCACATACTCGCGGGCACGAGCGCCATAGGGGGCCAACAAATCCCAGGGAAAATCCGGGAGTTTAATTCTTTACGCTCCAGCTTTGGGGAGTGCTTCAACTGTCGGGTGGTCGGAGTCGGTTGCCCCCACCTTGCTTGCTCCACCTGGAGAACCAATTGTCTGGAAAAAAGCAGCATTAACCTCGCCGAACTGTTTCCACTCACCAGGAACGTCATCTTCGTAATAAATGGCCTCTACCGGGCACACAGGCTCGCAGGCACCGCAATCCACACACTCATCGGGCTGGATGTAAAGCATGCGACTTCCTTCATAGATGCAGTCAACGGGACACTCCTCGATGCAGGACTTGTCTTTTACATCCACACACGGTTGGGCAATTACGTAGGTCACGTCAATCCTTTCAAGTAGCGGTTCCCATCGATTGCGGAACAATATCGACGACGGAACAGTAATGGGTAGAGAATAGTGGATAGAGAGGAAATTCCTCTTTCCAGCAGAACTCTCCACACAAGCGAGAGAAAATAGGAATGGAAGGGAAGGCTATGAAAGAGCTCCCTTCGACGGCAGAGATTGGCGAGCGAGTCAGCATCCGAAGTCATGACCCGAATGGAGGTTTTCGTGACCTCTTGGGCCATCTCGTGAGCCCAACACAAGTCCGTAAAAAGAATGGCCAGGTCATTACATTTGACCCTACCCAGATTGCTTTGTGGAAAGTCGTACCCAGTAACCCGGTGTCGACCGGGGTCTTCCTTTATGACACCATGAGTCGAACGCAAAAGGAAATCACAATCAGCGATGGAAAAGTTTTGCGACTTTATTGTTGTGGTCCCACTGTCTATCGCGATGCCCATGTAGGAAATTTGCGTACTTTTCTCTTGGCCGATCTCGTTACCAGACTGGTTTCCATCAACGGCCATCGAGTGCAGAGTGTTCAAAACATTACAGATGTAGGGCATATGAACGATGACCTCCTTACTCCTGACGCTCAAAATGAAGAGGATAAAGTTCTCATTCAAGCCCGCGCGGAGCACAAGGATCCCTTTGCTTTGGCTCGGTCATATGAAGCGAAATTTCATCAAGATCTCGCCCACCTTGGAATCAAACCTGCCACTATTTATCCGCGGGCGAGTGAGAGCATAGAGATGATGCTCCGGCTGATCACTCAACTCATTGACACTGGCCTGGCGTATGTAGGAGAAGACGGTTCGGTCTACTTCTCTGCAACTTCATTTGAGAGTTATGGCGCATTGAGTGGAAACAAATTAACGCAGCTTGTTCCGGGACATCGTTATGAATACACGGGTGATGGAGCCAAACGATTTCATGCTGATTGGGCTCTCTGGAAGTTGGCGGGACATAGAACTGAAATGGTGTGGGATTCACCTTGGGGAGCTGGCTTTCCAGGTTGGCACATTGAATGTTCAGCGATGTCTCTGCACTATCTTCACGGTCATGTCGATCTGCATCTCGGTGGAATTGACCTTCGTTTTCCTCATCATGAAAATGAGAGAGCTCAAAGCAACAGTGCTGCGATGAGTGAGGTGACTGACCACTGGGTACACGGGGAACATTTACTCTTCGAAGGAAGAAAAATGTCCAAGAGCGCAGGAAATGTTGTGTTGCTAGCAGATTTACTCAACAAAGGATTGGATCCTTTGGCGCTACGACTAGTTTTTCTAGAAAATAAATATCGAAGTCAGATGGATCTGACCTGGGATCTTATGAGTACCGCTGACGCTACCCTGATCCGTTGGCGTAGAAAATATCAAGAATGGTCGGAGGCGACCCCGAATCACGCCTCAGATCTCGTTAAACAAGAGGTGGCCGCCTTCTTCGAGATAGTCTGCAATGACCTTGATACTCCAAAGGCTATGGTAAAAATCCGATCAATAGAACGAGACAGATCGATCTCTGATTACTCCAAGGCGCGAATTTTGGAGCAGGTCGACCATTTCCTCGGTTTAGATTTAACGAGAGGAGTGCAAGCGCCAGTGCTTAGCTCTGAAGTTTTAGATCTCATTGAAGAGCGTGCGCAGGCACGAGCTGATAAAGATTTTGCGCGGAGCGATGAGTTGCGCAATGAATTATTGAAGCGAAAAGTGAAAGTTCTAGATGGAACTTCTGGTCAGAGTTGGGAAATTATTCCCTAGCAGATAGCACCCCAGCAAAGAGATCAAGTTCTCGACCGTTTTGATCGTAAGGGGCACCCGCTTCGCCCTTAACCCGAATGTAATACTCAGAGCCTCCAATTCGGGTGGATAACCTCTTGGTAAATTTAAATTGATCACCATGAATGATCAATTGAGTTTTGTGGGATCTAAGAGCGGCTAATTTATTCAATAAGAATTTATCACCATCATATTTTGTGGTGACCACTCCATCCGCTTTCACAAATGGCAACGCCAACCACCTGGAGGGTACATAGTTGAAGAATTTGATCAAAATCTGAATAAAGAGATTGCTGCTCACCAAACTTCCGTGCAAAGCCGAACGTGGAATCGCACTCCAATAGATTTTAGAAATTTCCCAAGGTTCACCCACTCCAAAAGTGGGGTCGGCAGCCAACTCAACAGATCTCATCGCGACCCGATGAGCCTTGATGTGATCCGGATGCCCATATCCACCGAACTCATCGTAGGTAATTAAGACCTGCGGTTTGCGATCTCGAATAATTGCAACTAGATGTGAGCAGGCCTCGTCTAAATCTGCTAACCAGAAAGAATGAGGGTTCTCATTGGGCGGAGTGTCCATCATTCCACTATCTCGGTACCCAGATTCTGGCTCTCCCAAGAATAGAAAATCAGTAACCCCCAACTCACCCATCGCTGCAGCGAGTTCACTCTCTCGAAAGGGGCCCAAAGCATCATCTCGTGCGGATGAGAGGTGTTCCAGAGATGGAACCAGGACTTCTCCCTCTTCTCCACGTGTACAGGTCACTAGAGTAACTGCAGCGCCTTCTGCAACATATCCAGCCATCGTCGCACCATTATTGATAGTCTCATCATCAGGATGCGCGTGAACTAACAGTAGACGGCGAGAAAACGTTGGATTCATACCTACATTATGAATGATGGACTAACCTTCTGCGAATGAGCGAAGAAAAGATCCGCCTTCCCCGTGATGAACGTCGAGCAACTCTGCTGGCCGCTGCCTTGGAAGTCTTCACGGCTGCGGGGTACCACTCTGCTGCTATGGATGAGATCGCCGACCAAGCCAATGTCAGCAAGCCCGTGCTTTATCAGCACTTTCCATCAAAACTCGATCTCTACCTTGCGGTTCTAGATATCCACTGCGAATATTTAGTTGCAGATATTCGCGCTGCTATCGCCTCAACACAAGAAAATGCTGGTCGAGTATTAGCCACCGTAAATGCTTACTTTGATTTCATCAACCGTGAAGGGGAGGCATTTCGACTGCTCTTTGAAAGCGACATGGCGGTCGAACCTCAGGTCAAAGAGCGCCTCAATCGCATGTCGTATGAATGTGCCTCAGCTTTTAGCGAAGCAATTAGTACCGATACGGGGATCTCTCAAGAATCGGCCATGATGCTTGCTGTAGGACTAATTGGGACTGCTCAAACTACCGCACGCCACTGGTTGGCCCGAGGCGGAAAAATTGATCGTGATCTAGCGGTGAAACTTGTGGCAAGTTTACAATGGCGAGGAATTTCAGGTTTCCGAAGAAAATAAAGAGCACTAAACTTCGGAGATGGCTAAAAAAGATGCTGAAAACAAGACCACCGTTCGAGTCGGAATCAGTGAAACCTCCCACGAACTCCACTTCGAAACCAATCTTGAGAGTTCAAAGGTTCAGGCATTGGCGCACAGTGCAATAACTGAAAATAAGACGTTAGAGCTTACTGATATTAAAAAACGAATTATTTTGATTCCTGCAGGCAAGATTTCTTATATTGAAATTGGCGATACCACTGACCAAAAGGTTGGCTTCACCTCTTTATAACTCTGCGCTGATTGGCCCGCGCTTCTAATTTTTCAAATTCAGATGGATTCGTATGAAACTCGGCCAGTTGATTGAGTTTTCCGTTTCCGTGATAATCGCTTGAACCAGTCTTAGCTAAGTTAAATTCATCCGCAATTACGGTCAAGAGTTGTCGATTCTCTGCTGTGTGATCTCGGTGAAAGACTTCAATTCCATCTAAGCCTGCTTTTACATAACTCTGGAATTGCTCAATATTCACGATCCGACCACGAAGTGAAGCCATGGGGTGGGCTATAACGGCGACCCCACCTGCTTGCTTGATCAGACTAATAGCTTCTTCGGGAGTAGGCGAATAGTGGGAAACATAAAAAGGTGAAGTATTGTGCAACAGTTCGACGAAGACCTCTTCGCGCGATCTCATATAACCTTTTGCTACAAGAGCATCTGCTAAGTGTGGTCTACCCAATGTTGCCCCTGGCGCGAGCTGTGCTTGGACATCTTCCATACTTATCTCAAAATTAGCGGCGTTAAGCCTGGCAATTATCTTCTCCATTCGCCCAATTCGATTCTCACGAGTCTTAGTCATAGCACTCGACAGAGTTTCATTGTTGCGATCAAAAAGCAGCCCCAACATATGAACACTTATTCCATCCTGCGTCTGGCAGGAAATCTCTGCACCAAGCACGAGGGCGAGTCCTGGCCTAAGATGCAAGATCGCTTCATCCCAACCTAAAACTGTGTCATGGTCGGTCAATGCAAGAGTTCGCACTCCAGCGGCCATCGCCTTATTGATTAATGCAGTTGGTGTATCTGTCCCATCACTAAAATGTGAATGAGTATGTAAATCAATCATTAATTGCCTTATTCCTTAATACGAAAATTGCACATCCTATAAGAAGTCCGACAATTCCCGGAATAGTTCCTGCATTTGGACGTTGACCTAACCAGAACCAAGCAATGACTGCAGATACTGGGACTTCAAAGAAGACGATCAGGGAGACAATAACTGGAGAGACTCTTTTTAGCGTCATATTAAAGAGAGTGTGGCCGAGAAATTGCGCTCCAATAATGAGCCCCAATAAGTAAATCCACTGGATCGCTGGAAAGTGCAGGATTCTGGAATGAGTTAATACACTGACAAAGAGAGTTGAAATTGCGCAGGTAAAAAAGCACACAGTTGTATATGTCGAAGTCGAAAGCGATTTCTGTACTCGAGATCCCATAATCACATAGGCAGCGGAGAG
>JAYTQV010000049.1:0-19605 GCA_043746515.1 Actinomycetes bacterium
AGAAGGCTGTCGCCAAGAAGGCTGTCGCCAAGAAGGCTGTCGCCAAGAAGGCTGTCGCCAAGAAGGCTGTCGCCAAGAAGGCTGTCGCCAAGAAAACACCATCGCGAATCGTTATTGTTGCAGAATCAATGGCAGCTGAATCAGTTTCAACAGCATCTGTATCTGTCTCTTCGACTCCAGCAGTCCACTCGCCCGAGGCCTCAATGCGAGTCTCTAGTGCAAGTTCTCCTTTTGACACCCAATCAACTCAAACACCTCCGCAAAAATCATCCTCGCGGGTTGTGCTGCTTGTGATCGTAGGTGTGGTGTTGATTGCAGGCTTAGTTGTTGCCCGAAATCACAACTCAACTTCAAATAGTTCAGCTGGGAGCACGGCACCTTCGACATCAACTAGTGATTCGCAATCACCGAGTTCTATGACAGCAAGTCCATCAACTCCTTCTATGACTTCGAGTTCACCATCGGCAACTGTCGCACCAAGTTCAACTTCATCAGATTTAGCGCCAACTAAAATTGTGGCTCACTACACAAATTTTGGAGCTACAGTTTTTTGGGCTCCAGATCCAAACGCAGCTGGCCTTACCACCTATAACATTGAAACTGCGTCTAGCGGTGGACAGTTCAAGTTATTAGCAACCGTACCCGCAACGCAAACTTCACTCGATGTAACAAAGAGCGACGTAGTAGGATGGACTTCATTTAAAATCATGGCTGTTTACTCTGATGGAAACATAGTGGCTGGGAAGGTCTTTGGACTCCCTGGTCAATTCTCCTAGTCAGAAATAATCATGGTCATTTTTTTAAAGCCTCCAGAATTGCACCGACATATGCATCACCACCAGTGTTACTGAGGTGAACCCCATCGGGTGAAAAGTATTCGGGGTGACCTTGGGAGATTGACGCCCAGTCGATTAATTGTGTCATTGGATAATCCGCCATTACTCTTTTGATAATGAAATTGTTGTCATCGCGCCAACTCCGAGGTACAGCCGTATCCACAACGATGATCTTAGGTTGATATTTAAGAAGTTCAAATAAAGTTCGAACATCCGATTCAGTTAAATGATTATTATTTCCCAAATCAATGATTACGGGTGAACCACCTAATCCTTCACGATCATTCTTTACAACATTGATTAATTCTCCAATCTGTCTTCCAACTCGGGCATTAATTAATTCAATAGGGAAGTGATTCTGCAATTTGTCTCTGATTCCGAGAATGATTGAATCTCCAGTAACCCACAGTCCTGATTTTCGAGGGTGTCCAGGATTGGTATTTGTAAGTGGAGTTGTACTCGCTGGAATCTGTTCGGGTGTAGATATTGCTGGTTTATTAATGAGGTCGTCTTCTTTTAACGCTGCCCATGAAGCTCCGGCTGTAGTTACCGCAATTGCTATGACCGTGACGAGTACAACGATTCTCTGAGATCGCTGTGTAGTTTTCTTTCGATATTTCATACCTCGAAACCAGGTAGAGAGATTTCCTCGTCGGATAGGGATCTCTATCCAGCGTAGGGAAATATCGGAAAGGGCGATCACAATAAGTATTCGAGCGCAATTGATCGCCCAACTTGCACCAGCCAAGTCAACACTGGGGCGAGTAACTTGGAAAATAACCCAATGCCACAAGTAGATTCCATATGAGCGTTGCCCCATCCAAACAATCGGACGTGCACTCAATAAAGGAGCGAATCTTGAAGCAGGATGTACTAACGAAGTTATGATTGCGCAACCAAATAAGGCGGCGAGTGGGAAAGCAATTCGATAAAGAGCTGGACGAGATTCATCAATAAAGAAGAAAGTCGAAAGAACGCCGAGTAGACCAATCACACCTATGCCATCCACAAAATCTTGAGCCCTCTGAGAGATGTTCCGATTGAGATTAGTTGGAACCCAGCTAACGGCAAGTGCGGCACCAAGAAATAAGCCCAAGCTATGTGTGTCTGTACCAAAGTAAATATGGCTAATACGCCCCGTTTGCGTTGCATCCACTTTAAGCGAATAAATAAATAGGGCGAGTCCTGAAACGAATGCAATGGCGAGGGTTACTTGCATAACGCGCTTTTTTCCGAGATATTTCAAAAGTGTGAGCAAGATGAGTGGCCAGATGATGTAGAACTGAACTTCGACTGCAAGGGACCACGTGTGTTGCAAAAGTGGCGGTCTACCCACTGCTTGGAAATAATCTTGGTGGACGCTTACCAAGTGCCAATTTTCACTTCCGGTGAGGACATAAGGCAGGTCTCTCAAAAAGCGATGTATCCCGTCCGGCTTCCATGCAGCGATTATAAAAATCGTACCCACCAGCATGAATAAGAGAGGAGGAAATAATCTGCGCACCCTTGCCCAATAAAATTCGCGTAGATCCAGGGCACCTTTTGTGGCTATCGAGTCCAGCAAGAGTCGAGTAATCACATAGCCACTTATGACGAAGAAAAGATCAACTCCCAAGAAACCACCAGGGATCCATGTGATACCTAAGTGATAAAGAATAACTGCCGAGACTGCTACCGCTCGTAGTCCATCAATTGGGGCAATATAACGGGAAGGTTTGACCGACATTACTTTCTCTTCGGCGCTCTTTCTACACTTTTACTAGAGGTAGTTCTCTTGGTTGGTGCTTTTTGTGTGGGGGGCGTAGATGGGCGAGTAAATTCTCTCTCCTTGGGGCGGTGATCCTCCGTCAAGGCGCTTTCAATTTCAGAGCTAAGAGTGGATAAGCGCTCAAATGCCGCAGCAATTTTGGTGCGGGATTGGCGCATTCCCTCTTCTGCTGCAGAGAGAGCTTGTGCCTGAATTTTATGAAGTCTTTCGGACTCACTCACCGCATCGTTTAGCCATGATTTGAAGTTGGCAATATCTTCTGTAGCCTGACCGATAACGCGATCGGCTTCGCGCTTCGCAATTGCAGTAATCGAAGCAGCTTCGCGCTGTTTGGATTCAAGAAGATCCTTCGCCGCTTTTGTCGCTTTCTCAATTGCATCTTTTGCTTCCAACTCCGCCGCCTCTAAATACTTGCGGCCGCGTCCTTCTGCGCTCTGGAGTGCGCTACGAGCCTTACTCTCTGCGCTCTCTGTTAATTGCTTTACAACTCTTTGGGCCTCGTTGAGCGATCTTTCTGCTGCGGCAACCGCACGAGCTTCACGAGCCTGCGCTGTTTTAATGAGCGATGTTGCGGTTTCAGTTGCGAGAATCTCAAACTCTTCTTTAGTCAAACTTGTGATGTCACGGCGTGCTCTCAAATCTGCGAGTTCTGCTTCGAGTTCACGGATGCGATCGAAGGTGCTGGTATTGAGTGAGTGGGGGGCACTTTGTGTATTAGCGGTGGAAGTGCCATCTGTATTAAGACGAGTTGAATGAGGAGTTCTGCTCGCACCAGCATCCTTGAAACCTAACCATGAAAGAAATTTCTTTTCAGCCATTTCGGTTCCCCCCGTTTTTATGCTTATACCTCACTACGTTAGTGGACTTCTTACACGCTACATGTTGGTGCGGGAGGCGGGACTTGAACCCGCACGTCCGAAGACACAGGTTCCTAAGACCTGCGTGTCTGCCATTTCACCACTCCCGCTTGAAGGTGGATAAGTGGTAAGGGTAAGGGTAAGTTAGTCTCAGAGCCAAATAATAAGGAGTTTTAATATGTCACTCACCCCGACCCCAGCAGATAAGTTCACATTTGGTCTTTGGACTATTGGTTGGCAAGCACGTGATCCCTTTGGTGATGCCACGCGCGCACCTCTCGATCCCGTGCGCTCTGTCAATGAGCTTGCATCTCGTGGTGCCTATGGAGTGACTTTTCATGATGACGACCTCATTCCTTTCGGAAGTGATGAGGCCTCTCGTAACGGCCACATCCATCGATTTAAGAAGGTGCTAGAGGAGACAGGGATGAAAGTCCCTATGGCGACCACCAATCTATTTAGCCACCCAATTTTTAAGGATGGGGCGCTGACTTCCAATGACCGCGATATTAGGCGGTTTGCTTTGGCCAAGGTCATCCGAAACATTGATTTGGCAGCAGAGTTAGGTGCGCAGATTTATGTTTGTTGGGGTGGACGGGAAGGTGCGGAGTCAGATGGGGCTAAAGATGCATACGTAGCGCTCGAGCGCTATCGCGAGGGATTTAACATTCTTGGTGCATATGTCAAAGAGAAGGGTTATAACATCAAGTTTGCCATTGAGCCCAAGCCAAATGAGCCTCGTGGCGATATTTTCCTCCCTACAATTGGGCATGCACTTGCTTTTATTCAAACCCTCGACAATCCAGAAATGGTGGGAGTTAATCCAGAAGTTGGCCACGAGCAGATGGCTGGACTCAACTTTGTGCATGGAATTGCGCAAGCACTCTGGCAGGGAAAGTTATTTCATATCGACCTCAACGGACAACACGGACCCAAATACGACCAAGATCTGGTTTTCGGGCATGGTGATCTCAAATCTGCATTCTTCTTAGTTGATCTGCTAGAACGTTATAACTATCAAGGTCCGAAGCATTTTGACTATAAGCCAGCGCGAACCGAGGATGACGCAGGTGTCTGGGAATCTGCAACGGCAAATATGCGCACCTATCTTGCCCTTAAAGAGCGTGCGCTGGCATTCCGAATTGATCCACGGGTAATAGATGCGATGAAAGCTTCGCGTATCGATCAACTTGAAATTCCAACTTTGGCTGCAGGAGAGAGTTGGCAGAGTTTGAGTGATGCCTCATTTGATATTGAACTGGCTGGAACTCGCGGTTATGGATACGAAAAGATCGACCAACTCGCGATCGAACACCTACTGGGAGTGAAGCAATAAGTGAATACTAAATAATATATAAGGCTTAAAAAGATCCTCTCCTTAAGATAAGGAGAGGATCTTTTCTTCTAGGGAGGTTTTAGTTGGCTATGTTCGCGCCTTTGCGAGAGATAGCATCGACTGACGCCGAGATTAGAAGAACTCCACCCGTAACAAGGTATTGAGTTCCTGAGCTAAA
The DNA here is from genome assembly GCA_043746515.1 of Actinomycetes bacterium. GTDB lineage: Bacteria > Actinomycetota > Actinomycetes > Nanopelagicales > Nanopelagicaceae > PALSA-747. Next base: position 4,976 of record JAYTQV010000049.1, read on the forward strand.
CCCAAGGAGTCCCATTCCATTATCGATTACTGCAACAACTAGTCCACCTAAGATCGCATCTCGTAACTTTCCCTTACCTCCGAAGAGCGAAGTTCCACCGATAACAGCTGCGCCTACTGCGTAGAGGAGAGTTGTTCCACCACCGGTGGTTGGTGAGATGGAGTTCGAGCGTGAAGCGAAAAGCATCCCGGCTATTGAGGCGAGACCTGAGCAGATCATGAATGCCACAGTGCGTACGCGACGCACGTTGATGCCAGAGCGTCTAGCTGCCTCAGCGTTACCGCCAACTGCATACAAGTGTCGACCGAATACGGTGCGATTGAGTACAAATGTGCCGATTATCAAGATGGCTAGTAATACTGGAACCACGATGGGCATTCCCTTAATACTGTTGTTTGGAGGATTTCCGCGCTCTTGGTTGAGTACATGAGTAGTACCAAATCCCAAAACTACGAAGATCACATTTTTGGTGAGCCACACCTTAAACAACTCAGATTTCAAATTCTTACGGCGACGAACCAAGAGGCGATTTAAACCTAGACTCACATAAAGTCCCAATCCAATGATTGCGAAGAGCCAACTCTCTACGGGAGTGAGATTATTATTCTCAACCGCAACTATAAATCGGTCCTGCAGGGAGATAGTTCCGCCTTCACCGGCCATCAAGAGCAAAATTCCCTGGAAAGCTAAGAATGCAGAGAGAGTTACTACGAATGAAGGGATACGCAGTCGTGCCACCAGAGTTCCCATAATCCAGCCAAGTCCCACCCCGACAGCCATGCTGACCAAAAGCGCCGCATACCAAGGGAAATGGTGATTGCTGATCAATAGGACCAGGGTGGCGCCGCATACTCCAGAGGCAAACCCAGCCGACAGGTCAATTTCTCCGAGCAGCAAAACAAAGACCAACCCCATTGCGATAACGATTACTGGAGCAGCCTGAGTGAGTAAGTTAGCCATGTTTCGTGCTGTTAAAAAGAATTGTGATGAAAATGTAAAGACGATTCCGAGTGAAATCAAACCTAAGAATGCAGGAAGTGCACCAATATCACCTGCCTTAACTTTGGCAAAGTAGTCCGTGATAACTAATTTAACGGAAGCTTCTTCAGCCACGAGGTTATCTGCATTTACGCTCATACGTTCATCCCCACAACTCCTTCAGATTTTCCGGTCGTGATTAGTTCGACCACTTGATTTGGCTTCACGGTCTTCGTCTCGACTTGAGCCGCCATAGTACCTAGATAGAGAGGCGCAATGTAATCAGCAACTTCGAATACATCATTAAGGTTGTGGCTGATTAAAATTACAGCCAAACCATTATCGGCCAATCTGCGAACCAGTTTAAGTACTTGTTCAGTTTGAGCCACTCCAAGAGCGGCAGTTGGCTCATCTAAAATGACAACCTTAGAGTTCCAAAGTACTGCGCGAGCAATTGCAACAGTCTGACGTTGACCTCCCGATAGCGAGGAAACAGTTTGGCGAATTGATTTAACCGTTCTTACAGAAAGACCATCAAGCGTCTTGGCGGCAAGGGATTCCATATGAGTTTCATCGAGAACTGCCCCAGTGCGCTCTTCGCGCCCAAGAAACATATTTTGAACGATATCTAGGTTGTCGCAGAGTGCTAAATCTTGATACACAATTTCAATACCTAAGCTGGTTGAATCGCGGGGACCATGGATCTCAACCTTGTTGCCCTCAAAGAAAATGTCTCCAGATTCGGCGGTGTAAATACCAGCGATGCATTTGATCAGCGTGCTTTTACCCGCCCCATTATCCCCGACTAGGGCTGTAACCTTTCCTGCATACGCGTCGAAGTTAACGTGCTTGAGTACATGAACCGGTCCAAAGGATTTATTGATGCCACGCAGCGAAAGAATAGGTTCGCTCACTTGATACTCCCGTCAGAGAAACTAGCAGAAACTTGAAAGGCGCTTTTATTAGGCGCCACTATAACTAAAAAAACTGGGCCAAAGACGATTGTCTTTGGCCCAGTTTTAGACTGTTTTTACCGTGGAACTAACTGCTAAGAAGGTGTGAACCTTACTTGACTCCGTTAGCTGCGCAAGCTTTTGCACCAGCGATGGCACAAATCTCAGCAGCTGTACGGAACTTATCCTTGACAGTCATTTCAACATTCTTCTTGGTGATGGTCGTAGGAATCAAAAGAACTGATTTCACATGGCGAGCACCATCCATGACAACACCGTTTGTTGCAGCTTTTGTTCCCTTGACCAATGAGATTGCAAGTGCTGCTGCTGCATTGGCTTCTTGGGAAATTGGCTTGTAGACGGTATTAGAAAGGTCACCTGTCAAGATTCCTGCAAGACCAGCTGCTGATGCATCTTGTCCTGACACGCAAGTCTTGCCATTGAGGCCGTTCTTCTTGAGAACTGCAACAGCTGCTAGGCCAAGGCCTTCGTTAGCTGAAACTACTGCATCAAGTTTTCCGCCTGCTTTGGTGAGCTGCTGCTCGAAGATGACTCCAGCTTGGGCGTTATCCCAGTTTGGAACTGACTTGTCATCGAGAAGCTTGCCGCCGGTTACCTTGAGGTATGGACCAACGATTGAAGCGTAGCCCTGCTTGAAGAGAGTTGCGTTGTTATCGGTTGGTGCACCGTTCAAGTAAACGACGCGTGGATGCTTAATCTTGTGTGCCTTGAGGCAAGCAACGATTCCCTTACCTTGTAGAACTCCAACTCCAACGTTATCGAATGAAACGTAGTAGTTAGCTGAACCACCGAGGGTTAGGCGATCGTAATCGATTGTTGCAACACCCTGCTTCTTAGCAGTTGCTTCAACAGCTGCTGCAGATGGAGAATCGAGGTTAACCAGAACGAGAACCTTTACGCCTTCTGTAAGCATTGCTTGTGCGATAGTTGCAAACTTTGTCTTGTCGCCAAGAGCGTTTTGAATGTCATAGGTGACACCAGCAGCTTTGAATGCAGCTGCGAGTAGTGGACGGTCATCTGTCTCCCAACGAGGAGAGGATGCTGAGTCAGGAAGTATGACTCCAACTTGTGGACCTGCTGCGTGAACAGTTGTTGTTGCAACAAAACCAGTAAGTACTAGTGATGCTGCTGCAACTGTTGCCGCGAAACGACTCTTTGTCATCTGTTGGTATACCTTTCGAAGGTTTTGAGTACGTGGCCAAACCTGCTTTGACCATGGGTAGTACTCGGTAGGTGAAAAGTAGTCGATTTATGCGTAAATACCGATACCCAATAACGAACAAAACGGACAATTCGTATAACGGTTTGATAACGCAAAAGTGGGAATTTTCGTTATTCTTTGATTGATATCTTTCACAATCTGGCGTGCAATGATATCGAATAGGCACGGGCGATACCCTTCTCCTTCTAGTTCACCTAGACAGATGTCAAAAGCACCTACAGTGACGAGAAGATTGAAGCGAGATAAAGGAAGCGATGCCTATTTTAAAATCAATAAGCGAACAAGTTGGCGCGGCGATAGTGCGCGCCCTCTCTAATGCGCTCGCCTCTGGAGATCTTCCGAGCGGTATGGAACTTCCTGACCAGATTTTGTTGGAGCGTCCAAAAAACCGCGATCATGGTGATTACACAACGCCTACCGCCTTGGTTCTCTCAAAACGGTCCGGAGTAAATCCCAGATCACTGGCAGAAATCATCTCTAGGTATCTTTTCGCAGATCCGCAGATCAACGGTTCGTTAGCACGCATTGATATCGCAGGTCCCGGATTTCTCAATATCTCTGTAGCCAAGTCCGTTAAGGGGGAGATTATTGCCGCCATAATGCGCGAGGGTGAAACTTATGGTCATAGTTCAAATCTTGCCGGAGTTACTATCAACCTGGAATTTATCAGCGCAAATCCCACTGGTCCACTTCACCTTGGCCACACCCGTTGGGCAGCCGTTGGAGATGCGTTAGGACGGCTCCTAACAGCCGCCGGGGCAAAAGTCACTCGGGAGTTTTACATCAACGACCGCGGGAATCAGATGGAACTTTTTGGTGCCTCACTTCGTGCAGCCGCACAAGGCGTGCCAGTACCAGAAGATGGCTACCACGGTGAATATATAAATGTGCTGGCCAATGAGATTTCGGATTTACACCCAGAATTTGTCGCACTCCCAGAGAGTGAGAGTCTGGTTGCATTTCGAGATGCTGGTTACGCGCTGCAGTTGGATGAGCAGCAGAGAGTATTAAGCGGATTTCGAACAATTTTTGATGTCTGGTACTCCGAAAAATCATTATATGAAAACGCTTACTTCGCACATTGTTTAGATCGACTCATAACAGAAGGGCATGTCTTCGAAGCAGATGGTGCTACCTGGCTTCGTACTACAGATTTTGGTGACGATAAAAATCGCGTCATGATTAAATCAGATGGCACTTTCGCATACTTTGCCTCTGATTCTGCCTACTACATGAGCAAGCGCGAACGTGGATTCGATATCTGTATTTACATGCTTGGTGCGGATCACCACGGATATGTAAATCGATTAAAAGCCATTGCGGCTTGTGCTGGAGATGATCCTCAATACAACATTGAGATTCTCATCGGGCAGATGGTGAAGATTATGGAGAATGGTGAAGAACTTAAGCTAAGCAAACGAGCCGGCACTATCATCACGCTCGAAGAGCTTGTAGAAAAAGTTGGCGTTGATGCGGCCAGGTACACCTTGATTCGCTATCCAGTGGATACCCCAATGGTCATGGATGTAGATGTCTTACGCAGCCGGACCAATGAAAATCCCGTCTATTACGTTCAATATGCCCACGCTCGTATCCGAGGAGTTCTGAGAAATGCCGAGGAGTTGGGAATCTCTTTTGGGATAGATCACATCTTTCCAGAGTTGCTCGATAATGAGTGCGAGCAAGATCTTATTGGGGCGCTAGCTGAGTTTCCACGCGTTGTGGCGGGTGCTGCTGAACTACGCGAACCGCACCGAATCGCTCGATATCTCGAAGAGTTGGCCGGTATTTACCATAGTTTCTATGCCGAATGCCGGGTCTTACCAATTGGTGATGAGAGCGCAACGGATCTACATCGTGCTCGCGCGACTCTTTGCAGTGCGACAGCGCGTGTCATCGCAAATTCGCTAACCTTGCTCGGTGTTACCGCCCCCGAAAAGATGTAACCATGAGCGCATTTGACCCGTCCATTTTCTCTCTTGCCTCCCGATTTGAGGTAGATCAATTAACCATCGGGGGAGTGAGTGCAGCAGATCTTGCTCAGGAATTTGGAACACCACTTTTTGTCGTCGATGAGTACGACTTCGTTTCACGCGCCAAAGAATGGAAGAGCGCTCTTCTCGCAAGTTTTGGGGATCGGGCTGGCACGGTGTACTACGCTGCCAAATCCTTTATTGCTAAGGAGATTGTGCGTTGGATAGATGAAGTAGGAATCGGCATTGATGTATGCACTGGCGGTGAGCTAGCAGTTGCCCAAGCAGTTGGATTTCCACCTAGTCGAATTGAAATGCATGGAAATAATAAATCTGAATTTGAGATTAGAAGTGGAATTTCACTCGGAGTAAGCACGATCGTTATTGATTCATTTGATGAGATTAATCGAGTTGCAGTCATCGCTCAAGAGCTCGGAATAGTTCAACGAGTTTTGATTCGCGTGACTCCAGGAGTCGAAGCGCATACCCATGAATTCATTTCAACGGCACACGAAGATGTGAAGTTTGGATTCTCACTAGCAAGTGGAGCGGCGTGGGATGCAATTGCAGCAATTCGCAATGAAAGGTCCATGAACCTGGTCGGATTACATTCACACATCGGTTCTCAAATATTTCAGAGCGAAGGATTTGCTGCTGCCGCCAAGAAACTCATTGGTTTATTGGCTCGCTATAAGGATGCATATTTTGAGGAACTTCCCGAATTGGATTTAGGGGGCGGTTATGGAATCGCTTATGTTCCAGGAGAGAGAACACTTGAACCACTTCGCGTGCTCGATGAGTTAGCCGCTTTGGTCAAAAGTGAGTGCGCACGTGTGGGAATTAACGTTCCTCTCGTATCAATCGAGCCGGGACGCGCGATCGTCGGGCCTTCAACTACAACTCTTTATACGGTGGGTACAACTAAAAATGTGGAGTTAGAAGAGGGTGGTTTTAGGCGCTATATAGCCGTAGATGGAGGGATGAGCGATAACATCCGACCCGCTCTCTATGGAGCCGAATATCTCGCTATTATCGCAAATCGATTACCTCTTGGTTCAACTCTCGATAGTCGCATTGTTGGCAAGCACTGCGAGAGCGGGGATATTTTGATTCGTGAAATTCAACTTTCCGCCGATACCCAGATCGGAGATATATTAGCGATCCCAGCTACAGGCGCTTATGGTCGAAGCATGGCCTCTAATTACAATCACACTCCCCGCCCCGCAGTTGTGGCGGTTAAAGATGGTAAAGCGCGTGTAATTGTGCGTGGAGAGAGCATTGCAGATCTATTGGCGTTAGAGATCTAGTTTTTTTGAGATACTTAGATTCCTACAGCGTGGATATATCGGTTATTGACTGGATTACTCCCGTTTACTAAAAGCCTGGATGGCTAGAGGATGTGAATAAATGAGCGATGACCGCGTATTACGAGTGGGTTTGCTCGGTGCTGGAATCGTTGGCTCTGAAGTTGCTCGCTTGATGGTGGCAAACCAAGTTGATTTGGCGGCTCGCGCTGGAGTTGGGCTTGTGATTACCAAGATCGCGGTGCGAGATCCCAGCCTTGAGCGCCCCGGACTTGATCGGGCCTTATTCACGGACGATGCTAGTTCTGTAGTGACAGATCCAGAGATCGATTTAATTATTGAAGTCATGGGAGGGATTGAGCCGGCTCGAACTCTGATTCTTACCGCGATGACGAGCGGTAAGGCAGTAGTTACAGCGAACAAGGCGCTCCTAGCAAAGCATGGAGCCGAGTTGTTTCATGCCTCCGATTTAGCTGATGTCGATTTTTATTATGAAGCGGCGGTTGCAGGGGCTATCCCAATTCTTCGTCCATTGGCAGAGAGTTTGGTTGGGGATCACGTTGAACGAGTCATGGGAATTATTAACGGAACCACTAACTATATTCTGACGAAGATGCACGAGACCGGTGCTTCATTCCAAGGCGCGCTACTTGAGGCGCAATCCCTGGGATATGCAGAAGCGGATCCCACCGCTGATGTCGATGGCTTTGACGCAGCCGCAAAGGCAGCGATTCTTGCTGGCCTAGCTTTTCATACTCAAGTCACCGATGAAGATGTCTACCGTGAAGGTATTCGTGCCATCACAGCTGATGATGTCAGCGTGGCGAAGGCAATGGGTTTTGTCATTAAATTATTGGCAATCGCTGAGGCAAACGAACTCCATGGGAGTCAAGAAGAAACCATTTCAGTTCGAGTCCACCCAACAATGATTCCGATAACACACCCACTCGCCTCTGTCCGTGAAGCCTTCAACGCAGTCTTTGTTAAGTGTCAATCTGCAGGTGAGCTTATGTTTTATGGACGTGGTGCAGGGGGAACTCCTACGGCATCTGCAATTTTGGGAGATCTGGTTGCGGTTGCGCGTAATAGAAATGAAGGAAGCCTTGGGCCAACTGAAACTGACTATGCCGATTTAGATATTGCACCTATTGGCGTTAGCCGCACTCGCTACTTAATTCGAATGGATGTAGCAGATGTACCTGGCGTACTCGCCTCCGTCGCGAGTACGGTCGCTAAGAACAATGTATCGATCCTGACAGTCCGCCAAGAAGGTCGTGGAAGTGATGCCGAACTAGTTGTATTAACCCACATAGCTACCGAGGAATCATTAGCGAATACCGTTAAGGATTTACGAGAATTAGCGGTGGTGCAAAGGGTCGTAAGCGTGATTCGAGTTGAAGGGTTGGTCTAATGGGATTGTTTGCGAAACCGTCTAATGGCGCTCATCAATGGCGGGGAGTGATTGATGAATATCGCAGCCGCCTACCTGTTTCTGATAAAACTCCAGTGGTAACTTTGCGCGAAGGTGGAACTCCCTTAGTGGCAGCATGGGCTCTATCTGAGATGCTTGGTAACGAAATTTGGCTAAAGGTTGAAGGGGCAAACCCAACAGGATCGTTTAAAGATCGCGGTATGACCATGGCAATTTCCAAGGCGGCCGAAGAGGGTGCCAAGGCGGTGATCTGCGCATCGACAGGCAACACATCAGCAAGCGCTGCGGCATATGCAACGAAAGCCGGTATGACTCCAGTGGTACTTGTACCTCAAGGCAAAATTGCGATGGGTAAGTTGGCGCAAGCCATCGCGCATGGAGCAACTCTGCTTCAGGTGGATGGTAATTTCGATGATTGTTTAAAATTAGCCCGAGACCTCGCGAATAATTACCCAGTGGCGCTAGTGAACTCAGTAAATCCATTCCGTATTGAAGGTCAAAAGACGGCGGCTTTCGAGATCGTAGATATGTTAGGAGATGCTCCAGATTTTCATGTCCTTCCAGTTGGAAATGCGGGAAATATCACCGCGTATTGGAAAGGTTACAACGAATATTTTGCGGATCACGTTTCCACAAAATTGCCGAGCATGTGGGGATTTCAAGCGGCAGGTGCGGCGCCGATAGTGCGCGGAGAGATCGTGACCAACCCTGAAACAATTGCAACCGCGATAAGAATTGGCAATCCCGCTTCGTGGCAGCAAGCAATTGATGCTCGAGATAGTTCTGGGGGTCTCATTGACTCTGTTACTGATGAGGAAATTCTCAAGGCGTATCGCCTTATCGCCGCTAAAGAAGGAGTCTTTATCGAGCCTTCAAGCGCGGCTGGTATTGCTGGGCTCTTTAAGAAGCAATCGCAAGGTCGACTGCCAAAAGGTAAGAAAATTGTTATTACCGTCACTGGAAACGGTTTAAAAGATGTGCAGTGGATACTCGATGGAGCGGCCGCCCCTACGGTGATCCCGGTAGATCTAAAACAAGCAGCAGAGGCGATGGGACTCAATTGATGTCCGCCCAACGTCTTACCTTTAAGGCACAAATGGCGCAGGTGAGCGTTCCTGCAACTAGTGCAAATTTGGGGCCGGGCTTTGATAGTTTTGGTTTAGCTCTTGAAATGCGTGATCGCTATGCGGCTCAAATTCTTGATGACGCCACATTCGATGTAGATGTCTCCGGTGAAGGCGCGGAGGAAGTTAAAAAGGATAAGAGCAATTTGGTCATCAAATCCATGTTGCGTGGTTTTGAATTTATGGGTCAAAAGCCCAAAGGAATTGCTCTACGTGCTTTGAACGTGACACCGCACGGTCGCGGTCTTGGTTCTTCGGCATCGGCGATAGTCGGTGGGCTTGCTCTCTCTCGCGAATTAGTGCTCGGCGGGGAGCAACTCATGTCTCTCGATGAGATGCTCTTTCTGGCGACTGAAATTGAAGGTCACCCAGACAATGTAGGTGCTGCAATTTTTGGGGGAGCATCGATTTCCTGGATGGAAAATCTATACGGTGTGAGTACGGCCAGAGCTGTGAGTATTCCCGTGCATTCGGATATAAGAGCGATCGTCTTTATCCCACATACACATCTTGCAACGTCTAAGGCTCGAAAATTACTTCCCGAATCCGTCCCGCATCGCGATGCCGTTCTTAACTCAGCATATACGGCACTCTTGCCCATCGCACTTTCCACTAGACCCGATCTCCTACTCACCGCAACGGAGGATTTCCTCCATCAAAGTTATCGAAAGAGTGCTTTTCCGCAATCAATGGCTTTGGTAACTAAATTGCGCTCTACTGGGGTGGCGGCCACAATCTCTGGCGCTGGACCATCGGTATTGGCGCTCTCAACTGCATCTGGAAGTGATCTTCAGGCAATCCTCAGCGCCGCTGAAAACGGGTTTTTGCCAACTGAACTGGCCATTTCGCGCTCAGGCGTTGAGTAGGTCTATTTTTGGGTTTGGGCTATCGCACCCAATGTGATACTTTTCGGGCATCGGACAAATCCGTGCAAGATCGGCGGAGATTTACCCGATAAGCGAAAATCTTTAATCACACAAAAAATCCTTATCTGGGAATTGCCTCAAGATAGTACTTGCTTGAGGAAGACTAACGAAGGTTCCACACGGGAACTATCGTGAAGATCGAGGATAAATAACAGAAAATGGAATTTAATAACACTAATGACTGAAACAACAACTAAAGACCGCCCAGCAAAGGCTGCCGGTGAACTTTCCGCGATGCTCCTACCAGAACTGAAAAAAGTTGCTGGTCAGCTTGGCATTGAAGGCGCTACCAAAATGAGTAAGGCTGATTTGATTCAATCGATCGCCGACCTTCAAGCATCTAATCGGGAAGCGGCGAAAGCCGAACGCGAAGCCCGTCGTCTAGAACGACAAGAGGCGCGCAATAAAAAGAATAAGCTCCCAAAGAAATCCGAGCCAAAAGGTTCAAGTAGGGATTCTGAGGAAGAGGATGCATTTGAAGGTTCTGATGACGGCGCTGCCCCAGAGCAAGAGTCCAATGCCGGCAGTGAGAGTTCAGAATCTCAACGCAGAGATTTTAACGAGCGTAATGGAGTTAGCAACGATCGTGGGAGTCGGAGCGATCGCGGAAGTCGCAATGACCGCAACGATCGCGGAAGTCGCAATGACCGTAGCGATCGTAGCGATCGCAATCGCACACGGGAACGTGGCGAACGTGGTGAGCGTCAAGAACGAGAAGTTCAACTCTCTGAAGATGATGTTCTGCTCCCAGTAGGTGGCCTGCTCGATATCTTGGATTCGTATGCATTTATCCGCACTCAGGGATATCTAGCAGGACCAAATGATGTCTATGTCTCCTTGCAACAGATTCGTCGCTACGGATTGCGCAAAGGTGATGTCATCACGGGACAAGTTCGCCAGCCTCGTGAGGGAGAGCGCAAAGAGAAGTTCAATGCTCTGATCCGCCTCGATACAGTCAATGGTCTAGAACCAGAGGCTGCTCGCGACCGCGTCGACTTTGCAAAACTCGTTCCACTGTATCCGCAAGAGCGCTTGCGTCTTGAGACTGAACCCAACATTTTGACCACACGTGTCATTGACTTGGTTTCACCGATTGGTAAGGGTCAACGCGGACTCATTGTCTCGCCTCCAAAGGCTGGTAAGACCATGGTCTTGCAAGCAATTGCCAATGCAATTACAACAAATAATCCAGAGGTTCATCTCATGGTCGTTCTCGTCGATGAGCGTCCTGAGGAAGTGACAGATATGCAGCGCAGTGTGAAGGGTGAAGTTATCGCTTCAACTTTCGACCGTCCAGCAGATGATCACACCAGCGTTGCCGAACTCGCTATCGAACGCGCTAAGCGCTTGGTTGAGATGGGCCATGATGTGGTCGTTCTTCTTGATTCGATCACTCGTTTAGGTCGCGCCTACAATATTGCGGCTCCTGCATCTGGGCGTATCTTGTCCGGTGGTGTCGACTCCGCTGCTCTATATCCACCAAAGAAATTCTTTGGTGCTGCACGTAATATTGAAAATGGGGGATCTCTGACTATCCTCGCAACTGCTCTTGTTGAAACTGGATCCAAGATGGACGAAGTTATTTTCGAAGAGTTCAAGGGCACCGGAAATATGGAGCTCAAACTGGATCGCCGTTTCGCCGATAAGCGAATTTTCCCGGCGGTTGATGTTGATGCATCAGGAACTCGTAAAGAAGAGATTTTGATGGGCAAAGAGGAACTAAATATTGTCTGGCGCTTGCGTCGCGTATTGCATGCCTTGGAGTCCCAACAAGCTCTGGAGTTATTACTCGACAAGATGAAGGGCACTAAGTCCAACGTTGAGTTCTTGATTCAAATTCAGAAAACGACGATTAGCGATAACGAAAGTTCTGGATCCTCTTCCGTCAACGGAAACTAATTCCATAAGCCTGAGAAGTCTGGTTCGATTTTCAACCAAGATCTATCCTAAGAAGGTGGACTTGAGTACCGTTTCCACATGGAAGCACCCATTTACCCGCAAAGTACTGGTACTGAACGCGAATTATTTGACGCTCGACTTGATTACGCCCGAGAAAGTATCATTTATGCTGTCCACGGAATCGCCAAGGACGATGGTGTGAAGCGGTTAGGTCCCTCGGCAACTTCACTTCTCGGAGTTCTACGTCATGTAACTGAGGATGAATATTGGTGGTTCCAAGATCGCTTTACCGGCACTTCCTACCCCGACTCTCGTTTTTCCGATGAGGAGCCCGATGGCGAATTTAGAATTCGAGAAGAAGATACTGTGGAATCCCTCATTGTTGGCTTTAAAGAGGCTTGCGAGAACTCACGTCGCATCGTGAAAGACAGATCCTTGGATGATTTAGCATTTCACACCAGAGATCGCGACAAGCAACAGCCGAGTTTGCGTTGGATTTACCTCCACATGATTGATGAACTGGCGCGCCATAGCGGACACCTACAGATTTATCGTGAACTCATTGACGAGGCCAATGGGGTGAGTTCGCCTAATTAGCTGGTTTTGAACCAATCATCAGCGGCCGCATCGTTTCTGCAAAGAAATCATTTCCTTTATCGTCAACGACTATAAAGGCGGGAAAGTTTTCCACTTCAATTTTCCAGACTGCCTCCATGCCTAGTTCGGAGTAGTCCAGGACCTCGACCTTCTTGATGCAGTCCTGCGCCAAGCGAGCTGCAGGTCCTCCTATGGAGCCGAGGTAGAAGCCTCCATGTGCTTTGCAAGAATCGGTTACTTGCTTGGAGCGATTGCCTTTAGCCAACATGATCATTGAACCGCCAGCGGCTTGGAATTGATCAACATAAGAATCCATACGCCCGGCCGTGGTTGGTCCAAATGATCCAGATGCATAACCAGCAGGAGTCTTCGCAGGTCCCGCGTAGTAGACGGCATGATCCTTAAAGTATTGAGGGAGTGGTTGACCGGAATCAAGAAGTTCTTTCAACTTCGCATGGGCAATGTCGCGGGCTACAACGAGAGTACCGTTGAGAGAGAGTCGAGTTTTAATTGGATATTGCGAAAGAGTCTTTAAAACTTCTTGCATCGGCTGATTTAAATCAACTGAGATCGCCTCACCACCTAGATGTTCATCAATAACATCGGGCAAGAAATGAGCGGGTTCTCGCTCTAACTTTTCGAGGAAAACTCCATCTTTAGTTATCTTGCCTTTAGCTTGTCGGTCGGCCGAACATGAAACCGCAATCGCGATCGGTAGTGAGGCTCCATGACGTGGCAGTCTTACCACGCGTACGTCGTGGCAGAAATACTTTCCGCCGAATTGTGCCCCGATACCTAAGGTGCGAGTGAGCTCTAAAACTTTCTCTTCCAATTCAATATCTCTAAATGCATGTCCGGTTGCGACATCTCCAGCAAGAGGCAAAGAATCCAAATATTTAGTGCTTGCTAACTTAGCGGTCTTGACCGTGTGTTCGGCACTCGTCCCGCCAATAACAATCGCTAAGTGATACGGAGGACAGGCAGCCGTTCCAATTTGTCGCAATTTATCGTCGAGCCACGCCATAAAAGATTTGGGATTTAGGACTGCTTTTGTCTCTTGATAGAGAAATGATTTGTTGGCACTACCTCCACCTTTCGCAATAAAGAGAAAGTTGTATTCGTTAGAGTGCTCGAAGTCAGAGTAAATTTCAATTTGAGCGGGCAGGTTATTGCCAGTGTTCTTCTCATCCCAAGTAGTTAATGGAGCCATTTGCGAATACCGTAAATTGAGATTTGTGTAGGCATCGTAAACGCCTTTCGAAATTGAAATTTCATCCTTTTCGCTTGTTAGCGTGCGTTGTCCCTTTTTACCCATCACGATTGCGGTACCCGTGTCCTGGCACATCGGAAGGACTCCACCTGCAGCGATGTTGGCATTTTTTAATAGGTCCAGCGCCACGAAGCGATCGTTGGATGAGGCCTGGGGATCATTTAGAATATTTTTGAGTTGTTGCAGATGTGCACGCCGAAGGTAATGTGAAATATCATGAATAGCTTCTGAAGTGAGGTTGGAGATTGCTTCTGGCGCTACCTTTAAAAATTGTTGACCATCGGCGCTAAATGTTGAAACACCCTCTGTACTCACCAATCGATATTCGGTCTCATCTGGACCAATCGGCAATAGATCCTCGTAATTAAACTCAGGCATACCCCTAATCATACTTTTAGATACGATTACGGTATGACGAAAAAGGTGCTCCTAGCTGCGCCACGCGGGTACTGCGCCGGTGTCGATCGAGCGGTTGTCACGGTCGAAAAGGCGCTGGATTTATATGGCGCCCCCGTGTACGTGCGCAAGGAGATAGTCCATAATAAATATGTCGTTTCGACCCTGGAGGCGAGAGGGGCGATCTTTGTCTCCGAAACTGAAGGTTCCAGAGGGTGCGTTGGTGATCTTTTCTGCACACGGGGTCTCCCCAGCAGTTCACGAAGCTGCCGCCGCGCGCAATCTAAAAACTATCGATGCCACCTGTCCCTTAGTGACTAAGGTGCATCACGAGGTAAAGCGCTTTGCAAAAGAAGATTATGACATTTTGCTGGTTGGTCATCATGGGCATGAAGAGGTGGAAGGTACGGCTGGTGAAGCTCCAGCAAATGTCCATGTAATTGACACGATTGCAGATGTCGAACACATACATGTGCGGGATGAGAAGAAATTAATCTGGCTATCTCAAACTACTTTAAGTGTCGATGAAACCATC
>JAYTQV010000050.1:0-36158 GCA_043746515.1 Actinomycetes bacterium
CAGCCATGCTCACAGCCAACGTCGCAGTTATTAGTGACATTTCAGTGGAGTAGATCAGAGGGTTACGCAGGAAACGAGAGTGAAAAACGCGTGAATAGTTACTGAAATTGATTGTGTAGTGACTTAATAAACTTCCCAAACCCTGCAACATCGACGCAGAGATCGCTCCAAAAACTGGAATACCTAGTGTGATGATGAGTAATAACACGATGTAACCACTCGTTGAAATTTTTGAAATAAAGGAAAGTTGAGTGAGTGAAGCCGGACGTGTTCGCCCGCTCAGCGTTTTGAAACTGCGGCCACGAAGTGCACGATTCTGTGCCAAGATCGCCACAATCACTAATGCCAGAAGCGTAAGACTGGTTGCAGCCGAAACTGGAAAATTTACTGGGATTGAGTTTATTCCCTGATACAACTGATAGGTCGCGATGCTGAAATGCCCAACGCTGGAAAGGGTCGATGCCACACCAAAATCAGAGATTGCTTCGGCAAAGACAATCGCCATCGCAGAAAAAATTGAGGGCATAAGCAAACTTGCCATGACTTTAAAGGCATCAAAGCGCGAACCGCCATGCACGCGAACTGCTTGCTCGAACTCTTCGCCCAGTCCGCGCATTGCATTTGCAATCACCAGGTAGGCAAACGGAATTCCTTTCACCATCAAAACCATGCAGATCCCTACGGGTCCATAGAGCAGATTCCTAATTGGCTCCACGTAGAATCCCATTATCTCGAGCACTCCGCGCTGCTCAAACAGTCGTTGCCACCCCAGTGCAATCAAATAGGAGGGTGCAAGAAATAGTGCAAAAATCGTGGTGTTCCAAAGAGCTCTTGCTGGTGTATTGGTTCTGATTACCAACCACGCCATAGAAAGTGCAATGGCCATTGCTCCCAATGCAGCAACCACTCCCAGGATAAGGGAATGAAAGAGTGCTAACCCATAAGCCCCAGAAAATACTGGCTTGAAACTCGCAAGAGTGAACCACTGATGCCCTTGAGACATCAAACGCGGACTAAAAGCCACGGATAGGAAGAGCAGAATAGGAATCACTAAAATAAATATGATGAGAGTCCAAAAGACAGACATTGGAGTAATTCGAATACGAGCTCTCCACCGTTTAGGACTATTTTGCTCGTATAAAAATGGCATCCGGGATTGGAGTCCAACTCCACTCTCGAGTCCCATAAATAACCTCTTCAATACTTAATTTATACATGTATTTCTTAGTGCGAATAATCGAAACTGAAATCGCAACGCCTTTCGTAAAAACGCTTTGACGCACTCATATTCCTGACCTTGGATACTTTGGAGATCGAAGTAAAGCGTGTGAGGGGTATGGTGAGAAGGATTACAGGTGAACGGATTATTAAGAACGCATTAAATATTAAATAAAGGTACGTTCCATGTAGTCACGAACTTTATGAGGGATTAACCGGTACAGCCGATTCTGCCAACTTCGAGCCTGTTCGATGGGTGATACCGCGAGGACTTTCTGGTTTGCGGGTGCCACGGGAGTCGGAACGTTTCGAATTGCGGGTGACAACTGGTCAAGGGAGTCGGCAATTATCACGCTACTTGAGACCGCAGCTAAAACGCGTGCGATCTGACCACTTGTAATTTCATCCTGTTCAACTAGGGCTAAATTTGTAAGTGCTTCAGCGCTCGAACGGAGTTCACTCGTAAGTGGGTCTTTGATGTTGGAGTAGGGATCAAAACGAAAATCTTCCACACTCACGGTCAGTGCATAACTAGTATCGGATAAGAGATGGCCCAGCGCTTGAGAGAGTTTGGCATTAACCCCATCATGGAATTTCAAATCATATAAAATTCGTGAAGTGGCGCGAGTTTGAACGATTACATGTTCCGTTGCGATTGTTCGAAGATATAGTTTTTCGGCGCTCTCCGCTCGAACTGCAGGTAACCACTTGGCGAATACTTGAGCCTCGATCACCTCGTTTCGAAGCGATGGGATCTCTTCGGCAAGTAATCTTGCGCGCGCGAGCCAGCGGCCGGAGTCCTCTAACGAAAAACCTTCCACAAAACCCTCGGCCATTTGCGCAAGCAGAACCGCGCATCGATCTGTTAACGACGAGATGCGGTCGATCGTTCTCTTTGCTGGCGATTTGGGATAAGCGAAAGTGGATAGCAGGATAGCAACTACTGCTCCGATCAAAGTTGAGATCAATCGTTTCATTGCTGTGGTCTCACTCAACCCGGGACCTAAAACAATCAGAGCAGTAACTGGAACATTTATAGAAGCAACATCACCTAAATGTAAAATTCGGGCAGCTATCAACGAGATGAGGACCGTTATTCCAACCGTGACTATTCCTGAACCAAAATAGTGCAGAGAAATCAGCGCCGCTCCTGCGCCGACTGTTGATCCGACAATCTGACCCAATCCACTGCGAGTAGATTTGTGAAGTGATGAGCGAACGGTGAGTGAGGCCACTACCGCAGCAACTAAACCTCCGTGTGTGAATGCTCTGTCACCGATAGCCCATGCCAGTGAGGCGGCAACCGCGGTCACCAGAACTTGTTGAATCCAATACCAACGAATGATGAACTGCTGAGTGAGATTACGCAACCAGTTCTTCACGCCCTTAAATATAGGTGTTATATATAGAACTCAACTTCATTGCGCTGGGAGAGTGAACGTGTAACCACTTGATTAGCACCGATCGTGCTTCCCTCACCAATTGTTATATTTCCCAATACCTTCGATCCTGCCCCCAGAATCACATTATTTTCAACCGTAGGATGGCGCTTACCCTTCTCCAAAGATCTTCCACCCAAAGTGACTCCATGGTAAATAGTTACATCATCTCCAACTATTGCGGTCTCCCCTATGACTACCCCCATGCCGTGATCGATAAAGGCTCTGCGGCCAATTGTTGCCCCCGGATGGATCTCAATACCAGTCCGAGCCCTGGTGTAAGTGGATGAAAGTCGAGCGACAAACCGCAGGTGGTGTAGCCACAACCAATGTTCTACGCGATGCGCCCAAAGAGCATGAACGCCAGGATAGGTGAGCGCAACTTCAATGTAGTTCCGTGCAGCGGGATCACGCTTAAGAACGGTCGCTAAATCTTCAGTGAAAAAGGACATGTTTTGGATACTTTCTTAATGATGCTAGATAATTTAAATTGATGGTGCGATTGGTTCGTCAATAAATTCTTTATAAAGTGGAGTTGAGAGATATCTCTCTCCAAAGGAGGCGAGAAGCACAACAATAATTTTGCCTGCGAACTCAGGGCGCTGTGCCACTTGAGAAACTCCCCACAGTGCTGCTCCAGAGGAGATACCAGCGAGAATCCCCTCCTCTTGACCTGCTCGCTTAGCAAAGGTGAACGCTTCCTCATTTGGTGCCGAGAGAACCTCGTCATAGATGGTCGTATCAAGGACAGCCGGAATAAAATTCGCCCCAATTCCTTGTAGTGGGTGACCACCTGGTGTCCCACCTGTCAAGACTGGTGAGGCTGCTGGCTGTACGGCGAAGATTTTAATATCTGGATTTTTCTCTTTTAGCCCTTGACCAACTCCTGTAATGGTCCCACCCGTACCGATTCCCATGATCACAGCTGCAACTTCTCCATCTGTGTCATTCCAAATCTCTTGGGCTGTTGTCGCACGATGGATCGCGGGACCAGCAGCGTTCTCGAATTGGCGGACCAGTAGACCACCCTCTTCGGCACCAATAGCCTCGGCTGCCTCGACGGCTCCGCGCATCCCTTGTGCTGCTGGAGTCAAGATCAATTTTGCACCAAGTGCTCGCAAGAGTGCTCGACGCTCCTTTGACATTGAATCTGGCATCGTGAGTACAACTTTGTAGCCGCGGGCTGCCCCAACTGATGCGAGCGCGATTCCCGTATTTCCAGATGTTGCTTCAACAATTGTTCCACCAGGTTTTAACGCGCCAGATTTCTCGGCATCGTCAACCATAGCAACCGCCAAACGATCCTTCACAGAGGCGGTTGGATTATAAAATTCCAGTTTTGCGGCAATAGTCGCAGTCGTGCCAGGAAATAGTCGTTGGATTTTAACGAGTGGGGTATTTCCAAAAACTTCAGAAATATTGTTATAAATCTTCATGGTCTCTCCTGTGATCGAAACGCGACTTTATGAATTCTTCGGTTGAAGGATGAAAGTATCAGGATTGCAGAGTGAGTTCTCGGTGAACTCTTGTATGTGCGAATAGTTCGCAGTGACGCCACCTGATGTAGCATCTCCTCAGACTCACTTAGGAGATTACATGTTAATTAGACAATTACGCGAATTATCAGTCTCAGCACTCGGACTTGGATGCATGGGCATGTCAGAGTTTTATGGACCAACCAACGATGAAGAATCAATAGCTACCATCCATCGTTTTCTAGATTTAGGCGGAAATTTCATAGATACCGCTGATATGTATGGACCCTTTAAAAATGAAATTTTGGTGGGCAAGGCAATCAAGGATCACCGTGAGCACGTTGTACTTGCCACAAAATTCGGTAACGAGCGTGGTATTGATGGATCCTTCAAAGGAGTAAATGGTCGACCTGAGTATGTGCGGGCTGCTTGCGACGCTTCACTTCAACGCTTAGGCGTTGAGTATATAGATTTGTATTATCAACACCGAGTGGATCGCACCGTTCCGGTTGAAGAGACGTGGGGAGTGCTCGCAGAGCTCGTAGTAGCAGGAAAGGTGCGCTACCTTGGAATTTCTGAGGCATCCGCTACCACTATCGAGAAGGCGAATTCGATTCATCCAATCACTGCCGTTCAATCCGAATGGTCGCTGTGGAGTCGAGATGTTGAAAACAATGGAGTATTAGCGAAGGTGCGTGAGCTTGGTATTGGCTTCGTCCCTTACTCACCTCTTGGCCGAGGATTTCTCACTGGGGCAGTTACATCACTTGATGATTTGGCTACCGATGATCGCCGCCGTACCTATCCTCGATTCAGAGATGAAAACTTTGCACAAAATTTTAAAATAGTTGAAGCCGTGAAGGAACTTGCAGCAAGCAAGAACGTTAGCGCCGCTCAACTTGCGCTGGCTTGGGTTTTGGCTCAAGGTGATGATGTCGTTCCAATTCCTGGTACTAGAAAAATTTCACGTTTGGAAGAGAACTGGGGTTCACTTGAGATCGAGTTGAGCCAGGATGATCTTTCAGCACTTAACACCGCAGCCCCGATCGGAATTGCAGCTGGAGAGCGCTACCCAGATATGTCCTCGGTGCACGTTTAAAAAAAATTACTTACTCTCAATTTCGCCAATCAACTTAAACTCACTCGCTCCGAGTTGGCCTTGCCTGGTATACAACTCCAGTTTTGCCCGAGTATCTGCGATGTCCAAGTTGCGCATGGTGAGTTGACCGATGCGGTCTGTTGGACCAAAAGCTGAGTTCTCGTTGCGCTCCATCGAAAGTTTTTCAGGGTGGTAACTAAGGCCAGGTCCCGTGGTGTTAATAATGGAGAAATCATCTCCGCGGCGCAATCTGATAGTTACAGTTCCCGTGACAGCAGATGCCACCCAACGAGTGAGGGATTCGCGCAACATCAATGACTGCGGATCAAACCATCGACCTTCGTAGAGTAAGCGTCCTAAACGACGTCCCTCGGCGTGATAATTGGCGATCGTATCTTCATTATGAATAGCAGAAATCAATCGCTCATATGCAATGAAAAGTAGCGCCATTCCAGGAGCTTCATAAATTCCGCGAGATTTCGCTTCAATAATACGATTTTCAATCTGATCAGCCATACCCAGCCCATGACGACCACCAATAGAATTTACCTCCCGCATGAGCTCTACTGAATCTGCGAAAGCAGCACCGTTAATACTTACAGGTCGTCCCTGAGAAAATTCAATAGTGACATCTTCTGAATCGATCTCTACATTTTTATCCCAAAACTTGACTCCCATGATGGGATCCACAATTTCAATTGACGCATCA
Source organism: Actinomycetes bacterium (assembly GCA_043746515.1). Taxonomy (GTDB): domain Bacteria; phylum Actinomycetota; class Actinomycetes; order Nanopelagicales; family Nanopelagicaceae; genus PALSA-747. The sequence continues at coordinate 5,941 of JAYTQV010000050.1, forward strand.
AGCTCTTCTAAATTTTTAGCCTCATGGGTGGCGCCTAAAATATTTGCATCAGTCGAGTATGCCTTCTCAGCACTGTCACGATAAGGCAAGTTACGTGCCACTAACCATTCAGACATCTCTTTGCGGCCACCTAATTCATTCACAAAATCTGCATCCAACCATGGCTTATAAATTCGCAGCGCAGGATTTGCTAGCAGCCCATAACGGTAAAACCGTTCAATATCATTACCTTTAAAGGTGGATCCATCTCCCCAGATTGAACAATCATCGCTCATCATCGCCCGCACTAAAAGTGTTCCAGTCACGGCGCGACCAAGCGGAGTTGTATTGAAATATTGCTTTCCGCCAGATCTAATATGAAAGGCGCCGCACGCAATCGCGGCGAGGCCCTCTTCAACCAAAGCCAACTTGCAATCAATGAGGCGAGCCTTCTGCGCACCGTAGGCGAGAGCGCGGCCTGGGATAGAGTCGATATCACCTTCGTCATACTGTCCAAGGTCGGCCGTGTAGGTGAATGGAAGCGCACCTTTTTCACGCATCCATGCAACCGCGACAGAGGTATCTAAACCGCCTGAGAAGGCGATTCCGACTTTTTCCCCAACGGGGAGGGATGCTAGAACTTTAGACATGAGTGGAGCCTACCTTTACGATTATTCTCAGCCAAAAATTGCTATTTAAATCATTTAAAGTGGATCTGATCAATCCGCTCGATCCACTCACTATGGTCATCTGCTTCACGTGCCACGATAAAGATATCCAGCTCATCCTGGCGAGCCAGCTTCAATCGCTCAATGATGGATTGCACATTGGTTTCAGATGTTCGAAGCAAAACCCAGAATCCAATATCAGAAACTCGAGCAAAAAAGTCCCCACCTCGAAGTTCGCTTCTCAACGTGAATGCCAATTCAATCAATGATTGTTCAAATTCGGCTAAGGAATGAAAGTATTCGGGCTTTTGTGAAATCGACAAGATCGCCAAATCCCGATTTTCGCGTTTGGCTGTTGAAATTTCGCGCTTCACATTTTCGTGGAAGAGCGCGGGAGACATGGTGAGGGTGAGGGAATCAGCGATGCCGTCACTCCTAAATTCCACATCCCGCAGTTCGAAGGCCACCATTTCATAAGGTTACTTGGATACCCTGTGGTCATGGGTATCAGCGATGAACTTTTTGAGAAGATCAGAAAGAGTGCAATCTTCATGCTTCGGTTGGAATCCGTCATCTTGCTTGCGCTCATCGTCTATCTCGCGCTTTTGGATGCGCTGCGAACGAAGCCTCTTAGCGCTCCACTTGCCCTGGCCGGAGATTTCATTGGGCTATCCCTTGGAAGCATCGGTCTCTTTCTCTGCTCTCTCAGCTACAAAAATAGAAAATCCTGGGGGCGCGCTCCAGCAGTCCTTGCCAACTTAATTGCGCTGGGAGTCGCATATTTCATGGCTTCGGGGAAATTCTATGTAGGGGCAATTCCACTGGGAATTCTTGCTTTCTTAACTGCAGGTGCCTGCATTATGGGTTACCGCGAGTAGCTACCACTCAATTATCTGACGCTCTTCCCACAAGGCCCCCGTTTTATCTTCGGCTGGATTAAAGGTTCGAGTTGCCAACCAGAGCGCAGTGTCCGCCCCCTCTTCCACTGACAGGGGTGCCTCTGGACCACCCATATCCGTGCGGGTGTGATTGGGGCAGATAGCATCGACGAGCAGTCCCCGGGAGCCGAGTCCGGTCTCATGGGCCAGATTCCGAACAAGTGCATTGACCCCGGCTTTACTAATTCGATAGGGAGCCAGCCCTCCGATGTTGCCCGGGCCAGACATGCGACCTAAACATGCGCTAAAAATGATGATCCTGCCAGCCCTTGCTACAGCCATCGGTGCACCTAAGACATTGACCAGCGTGAAAGTCGAGTCGAGATTGATCGCCATCACCCTGCGCCACTCTTGATCGGTCGTGCGCAAAGTCTTGGACATCCGCTCGCTCATCACCCCATGAGCCAAGATCAGAACCTCTGGAGCCCCAAAAGTTGCCAGAATCTCTTCGGCTACCAAGCGGGTTGCGACCTGATCTTGCAGATCGACTGCCCGAAATTGCGCGCCTAATTCTGCGGCCACCTGGGCGAGTCGATCTGCATCCTTGGCTACCAGAACTACCTGATGACCCAGCGCTTTGAGTTCTTTGGCGCATTGCAAACCCAGTCCCCGACTCCCACCAGTGACAACGGCTAATCCCATACTTCCAAGCCTAGTTTGCTACCTCACATCCTGCCTGAGCAGCACCCGCTTCTAGATTGATTAAGATTAAGTCATACCTGAACGTCGTTCGGATCCAGACCACATGGAGGTCTGTGGGACGAACTCAGCCAAGAAGCGGAGTGAGCGCCAGTGTCGGCATCGAATACCCCAGCAAATCATTTTGGTGGTTCCTTTGGCCCCAATGAATGGCTTGTAGATGAGATGTATGAGCGTTACCAACAAGATCCTTCGTCAGTAGATAAAGCATGGTGGGAATTTTTCGCAGACTACGCACCAGCTGCTTCAACAAATAATTCCACTCCAAAGGCTGGTACGCCACCTATTCCAAAATCCTCTAGTGCTACGACTCCCCCAAGGGTTCCGGCCGCAACTCAAGTGCAAGGAAAAGTATCTATGTCAGATGTAGTTCTTCCCGAAGCAGTTTCACAAGTGCGACCAAATCAAGTTGTTCAAGCGCCACAAGCACCCGCTTCAATCACTCCAGCCGACCCCGTTGTAAAACCAATTCCAACACTTGCAACTCCGAGCGCATCCACTTTTGATCCAATCCGCGGAGTAGCAGCTCGAGTAGTGCAAAGTATGGAAGCTTCTCTTAGCGTTCCAACTGCAACAAGTGTAAGAGCTATTCCTGCAAAATTGATGATCGACAATCGCACCGTGATTAATAATCATTTGGCAAGAGGACGGGGTGGAAAAGTTTCATTCACCCATCTGATTGGTTACGCGATGATTAAGGCGCTTCGTGTTATGCCAGAGATGAACACCTTCTTCGCTGAGCAAGAAGGGAAACCAGTATTAGGTCGACCTGAACATATTAATCTTGGTATAGCGATTGACTTAGCTAAGCCGGATGGAACCCGCCAACTACTCGTTCCTTCAATTAAAGGATGCGAGAATTTAGATTTTGCTCAATTCTGGGCTTCCTATGAAGAGACGGTACGAAAGGCACGTGGCGGTTCTCTTACTGTGGAAGATTACGCCGGAACGACCGTCTCTCTTACCAATCCCGGAACCCTTGGAACAGTGCACTCAGTTCCTCGTCTAGTTCAAGGTCAAGGCTTGATCCTTGGTGTTGGTGCTATGGATTACCCTGCTGAATTCCAAGGTGCAAGTGAAGAGACCCTAACTAACCTCGCTATTTCCAAGGTAATTACCCTCACAAGTACATATGATCACCGAGTAATTCAAGGCGCACAATCCGGTGATTTCTTACGTCGTATCCACGAGATATTGCTTGGCGCCGAACACTTTTATGATGAGATCTTTGCAGCCTTGCGTATTCCATACGAGCCTATTCGCTGGGCGGTTGATTTTCAGTTCTCAAAAGATGATCAAATCAGCAAGACCGCTCGCGTCCAAAAGTTGATTGAGTCGTATCGCACCTTTGGACATTTGATGGCTGACACTGATCCACTTCGTTATCGTCAACGTAGCCACCCAGATTTAGATGTTGTAACGCATGGACTCTCACTCTGGGATCTGGATCGTGAATTTGCCACAGGCGGTTTTGGTGGCAAACCATTTATGAAGTTGCGTCGAATCTTAGGCATATTGCGTGATTCTTATTGCCGAACCGTTGGCGTTGAATATATGTATATGGAAAATCCGATTGAACGCAAATGGATGCAAGACCATGTTGAGGTTGGCGCTCCTCGTACGCCTCGCGAAGAACAGTTGCGAATTCTGCGCAAACTTAATTCTGCCGAAGCCTTTGAATCTTTCCTGCAAACAAAATATGTAGGTCAAAAGCGTTTCTCACTCGAAGGTGGGGAGTCGCTCATCCCTCTACTTGATGCAATTCTCGACAGTTCTGCCGCTCGCGGGCTCGATGAGGTGTGCATTGGTATGCCACACCGTGGTCGGCTTAATGTATTAGCAAATATTGGCGGAAAGTCTTACGGACAAATTTTCCAGGAGTTTGAAGGTCATTACGCCGACAACCAAGTTCATGGATCAGGTGATGTTAAGTATCACCTTGGTACAAAAGGTATTTACAAATCGGATACTGGCGCGACCACCAAGATTTATCTTGCTGCAAACCCATCTCACCTGGAAGCCGTCAACCCCGTGCTTGAAGGAATTGTTCGAGCAAAACAAGATATCAACGGCGTTCACGAGTCCTACTCAGTTCTGCCAATTTTAGTTCATGGAGATGCTGCCTTCGCGGGTCAAGGTGTAGTTTCAGAAACTCTTAATCTCTCGCAACTTAAGGGATATCGCACCGGTGGAACTATGCACATAGTTGTAAATAACCAAGTTGGATTCACCACGTCGCCTCATGCTGCTCGTTCTTCAACGTATTCAACCGATATTGCGAAGATGATCCAAGCACCTGTATTTCATGTCAATGGAGATGACCCAGAATCTGTCGTTCGAGTTGCTCGCCTAGCTTTTGAATATTTGCAAGAGTTCCATAAAGATGTTGTCATCGACATGGTCTGCTATCGTCGCCGCGGTCATAACGAGGGTGATGAACCAAGTTTCACGCAACCAATGATGTATAAATTGATTGATGCCAAGCGCAGTACTCGAAAGTTGTACACCGAAGCGCTGATTGGTCGTGGAGATATCACTCTAGAGGAGGCCGAGGAAGTCCTTAGGGATTACCAATCGCAACTCGATGCCGTTTACGCTGCCGTTCACAACGTGGAACCCGAAGCGAGTACTACTCCGGTCCCAGGAGAGAGCGTTCCAGAATCAGTGATAACTGGGGTTGATGAAGCGACACTGCGACAGATTGCAGCGACTCAAATCGCCACTCCGACTGATTTCGTTGTCCACCCTCGACTTGCTCCGCAGTTGGCTAAGCGCACCGAAATGTTAGATGAGGGAACTGCAGATTGGGCTACGGGAGAGATGTTGGCCTTTGGTTCACTCTTGCTTGAGGGACATCCAATTCGCCTCGCAGGACAAGATGTGCGACGTGGAACTTTCTCAAACCGCCACGCCGTTATTGTGGATCAGAACACAGGTGGTGACTGGTTCCCACTTCGTGGTTTGATAAACGATGACAACCAGTTCTTCGTATTTGATTCTCTCCTCTCAGAATATGCTGCCATGGGATTTGAATATGGCTACTCCGTAGAACGTGAAAATGCACTCGTACTATGGGAGGCACAGTTCGGCGATTTTGCTAACGGTGCACAATCCATCGTGGATGAATTTGTATCGAGCGCTCTTCAAAAATGGGGTGAGCGCTCATCCGTAGTTCTGCTCTTGCCTCATGGTTATGAAGGTCAGGGACCAGATCATTCATCAGCTCGCATCGAACGGTATCTCGCACTATGTGCTGAGCAGAATATGACTGTCGCACAACCAAGTAATCCTGCCTCTTACTTTCATCTCTTGCGTTGGCATATGAAGAACCCAGCGCGTCGCCCACTCATTGTCTTCGAACCTAAATCCATGTTGCGATTAAAGGCAGCAGCTTCTGGCCTTGCAGATTTCACAACTGGTTCCTTCAGACCGCTTATTGAGGACCCCACTGTTACTAATGCGACACGAGTGATTTTCTGTTCCGGCAAGATTTATTGGGATCTTGTTGCTGAACGGGAAAAACTTGGTGAAAATGGCACCGCAATCGTTCGACTTGAACAACTCTATCCATTCCCTATTCACGAGTTCATGCGAGTTACGCAAACCCATCCCAACGCAAACTTACTCTGGGTCCAAGATGAACCCGCCAATCAGGGTCCATATCCATTTGTCGCTCTCAACACTTTAGAGGCACTTGAAGGTCGCACTTTGCGCCGTGTTTCTCGTCGCGCGACAGCCAGTCCCGCTACTGGTTCTCATCACCTTCATGAAGAAGAGCAGCATGCACTTATTACCGAGGCATTTACTCGATAACTTTTTTGGTCTTTTGACGCCGGTATCGAAGGAGCACTAATCCGACAATCTCCGGGTAGGTGAGCGCACCCCATTGACGCGAATCAGTGCTGCCCTCTTTGTTATCTCCTTCAACCCAGCAGAGCGCACCATCTACTCGCAACAGGCGTTTGATATAGAGGATTCCGGGATAGTTGGTACGTTCCACGATGACCACCCTGCCCACCATCCGCTGAATCTGATTCGCTTGGAGGCGTTTATTTGCTTTAAAAAGCAACCAGTCTCCGTCAGAGTATGTGGGGTTCATGGATGAACCGCTTACCGCAATTGTCCTAAATGGAAGGCGTGGCATGAGAGTAGTAGTCTGACATACAAGACCCGCCGAATTTTATTAATGTAATGAAGGAGTAACTATGTTTAAGCCAACCCTCGTAGGACTTGCTCACTGCGACCTACCATGTGGCATATACGATCCTGCCCAGGCAAAGATTGAAGCTCAATCGGTAAAGGCAGCCATGGAGAAATATGCAGCAAGTAGTGATCTAGATTTCAAGTCACGTGCTATCGCCGTTAAGGAAGAACGGTCAGAGTTAGTGAAGCATCACCTCTGGGTTCTATGGACCGATTATTTCAAAGCTCCTCATTTTGAAGCTTACCCTCAACTCAACTCTCTCTTCAACGAAGCTACGAAGTTGGCTGGGGCAGGCGGCACAAAGGGAACTAATGATGTTGCAGTCGCAGATAAGTTGCTCGGAAAGATCGATGAGATCGCAGAGATATTTTGGGCAACCAAGAAAGCTTAAATATTCGCAGTAATTTAATCAACTAGCCGCGCTTGAGCGCGGAAGATTTTCTGCCGCGCTTGAGCGCGGAAGATTTTCTGCCGCGCTTCTTGCCATGAATGACACTCGATCTACTAATCGCCGTTGCACTTGTGCGACGGCGATTAGCCGTTGTTCTTGGTGAATTTCGCACTCAAAAGTAACAATATTCTCTGAATATTCAGTAGCCTTTACGAGCGCACGTATTTCGCAGCCAATCGCAACAGCTCCTCGCATTTGTATCGCAGCGCCGATCGTGAATGACGTTTCACCAGTTCCAAAAAATTCAGCAATCGCAGCACTGCAGGCGGATTCGATCACATTGAGGGCGGAGTTCGCAGCTAAGACTGGCAAGTCATTGATGCCTTGAACTACGCCGGTATCTAGAGGGCGGACGGTAAGGGAAGCCATACCCACTGATCCGAGTAGTTCCTCTAGTTGCATGACTAAAACTTAATCTATCTGGCAAGCAAAAGTTGGAGTTATAGGCCCTCTGTAAAATCGTGGCGAATTTCGTGGGTGAACTCTTGTGTTACTTGAATCGAAGTTGCACCATCAAAAGTGACATTTGTAATTGTTGTGGAGGAGGAGAAGTAACCAATTTGAGTCGGTGTAGCAAGATGTGCAGTTTGTTCCCGAATTCGATTGTGAAGCTCAGTGGGAGCGTGCTCGTTACAACTTCCCTGCAATAGCCCCTTGATCAATGAAAGTACTTCTCCTTCATGAATCATAAGTTCATTGCAAGGAGGGCATTCCTGAAAATGGTATTGATAGACCAGATATTGCTGTTCCGATGGAAGTTCGTGATCCAGGTAGAGAAAGAGCGTTTGGAGGATCTCATCACAAGAGAGTTTTTGAGGCTCACTCATCTCGACCCCCTTGTTCTTCTTGGGTTCCGTGATTGCCTTTATTGAATCCGCGTTCTTTGGCGTAATCGGAGAGTGAGCTTCGCAGCAATTTACGTCCACGGTGGAGACGAGACATTACTGTTCCCGAGGGAACCCCAACGATGTCAGCGATCTCTTTATAAGAAAATCCCTCGACGTCGGCAAGGTAAACGGCCATTCTGAAATCTTCTGGCATCTGCGCCAACGCATTTCGAACATCTACATCAGCAATTCCATCGAGGGCCACATCTTCGGCTGAACGCCCTTGATCACTCGTGTGACTAGCGGCGTCGTAAATCTGCCAATCCTCTAGTTCGCCATCGCTGATTTGAGGCCGGCGCTGATCTTTGCGGTAGGTATTAATAAATGTTGTAGAGAGAATTCGATAGAGCCAGGCCTTGAGATTAGTCCCCGGCTCAAATTGATGAAATGAGACATACGCTTTGGAGTAGGTGTCTTGTACTAGATCTTCGGCATCACTTGGATTCTTGGTGTAACGAAGCGCTGCCGCATAGAGCTGATTGGTAAATTGCAGGGCATCGCGCTCAAAACGCGCCTTCTTCTGAGCAGCGTTCTCCGAGTCGCGATCAACAACCGCGATCTCTGACTTATTGGCTTCCATTACGGCGAAGGCTACTCCCACACCGTGAGAACCACCTGTGGAACTCCTTTATTCCCTCATATCTACTCCTTCGACTAGCAGGGAGTTAAAAGAGGGTCTGGGGCTCCCCAAGTTCAATCTCTTGGGTGAGTTGCGGACCGTTATTGGCGGTCGAATTAACCAAGGATGCGACGGGATAAGCGTGGAGATTTGCTGCAGGCTCGTTCAACTCCATGAGCTCTTTGACTTCAAAGGTTGAGGTTAGGTGCGGGTCTAACCATCTTCCCCAACGATCTTTGGGCAGGAAAGTAGGCATCCGATGGTGGACCGAAGCTAAGAAATCAACTGCTGGCCTGGTGATAATCGCTGCGCTCTCGCGAATATTTCCATCAGGTGATCGCCAACGATCCCAAATTCCAGCAAAAGCAATCAGCCCCTCCCCATGAATAAAAAATGGCTGCTTGGTTTTATATGGACCTAGTTCAGTGGCCCATTCGTAATACCCAGTTGCCGGAATCAGACAGCGACGCGAAGTAAAGGCGCTACGAAAAGTGGGTTTTTCGTGAACGCTCTCAGTGCGCGCGTTTATCGCTTGAGATTGCGAACGCAAGGCGCTACTTGGACTATCCGACCAGGGAGCGATCAACCCCCACGAAAGAGTTGCCAATTCGCGCATCCCTTTACGATTGCTTCGAACTGCATATATTTCGCGGGTGGGAGTGATATTCCAATCGGCGGGCAAGATTGGCCCGGCATAACCAGTCGTCACCTCAAAAGCATCCATAAGCTCTTCTGGCATCGCAGATAAGGCAAATCGGCCGCACATGAGCGTAAAGGTATCTCAGGTAGGCTTCTGAAATGACAAATATGTGGAGCGCTCCTTACCGAGGTGCCACCCCGATATCGGCGACCCTCACAATTCCCGGTTCTAAATCTGTCACAAATCGCGCGCTGATCCTGGCTGCGCTTTCTCACTCTCCTTCGATTTTGCGTCGTCCTCTGCATTCTCGGGACTCCGCCCTCATGATTGCCGGCCTTCAAGCGCTCGGTGTTCGAATCGAAGCAGACCGCAACGGCGATCTCACCATAACTCCAACCACTCTCTACGGTCCAGCGTCCATTGATGTTGGCAATGCTGGAACGGTCATGCGCTTTTTGCCACCCGTGGCAGCCATGGCCAAAGGACTCATTCACTTTGACGGCGATGCTAGATCGCATGAGCGCCCACTAGGTCCAGTGATTCGCGCTCTGGAAGCGCTGGGAGTCAGCATCGAGCATGGCTCGCGTTACTCCTTGCCCATGACAATCAACGCGCATGGTCAACTTCGGGGCGGAATCGTTGAGGTGGATGCGACCCTTTCCAGCCAATTTGTTTCAGCGCTGATGCTTGTTGCCCCGGCAACAAAAGAAGGGGTCACGGTTAAAAATACCGGTGGTTCAATTCCCTCACTCCCCCATATCGAAATGACGATTGCGATGCTCCGCGAAAAGGGAGTTGAAGTCATAGTTGGCGTAAATGAGTGGTCAGTTAAACCCGCCACCATGCAGGGTAGTGACAGCGTCATTGAACCAGACCTGTCCAATGCTGCCCCATTTATGGGAGCAGCGATGATCTCTGGTGGAACCGTTGTGATTCGAGATTGGCCTCGAAGCACCACCCAGCCCGGTGATCAACTCAGAGAAATTTTCACCAAGATAGGCGCGCACGTTGAATTTCGCGGCCAGGATTTAGCTATCACGGGTGGAGAAATCCACGGTATCGATATCGACCTCAATGATGTCGGAGAGCTCACTCCATCGATTGCAGCGCTATGTGCTTTGGCAGATTCTCCTTCTCACCTTCGTGGAATTGCTCACCTTCGTACCCATGAAACCGACCGATTGACCGCACTTGCCACAGAGTTCAACAACTTAGGTGGGGATGTAATAGAAGAGCCGTCAGCACTTCGAATCAATCCCAAACCTTTATACTCCGGAGTTTTTCATACCTATGACGATCATCGACTGGCAACTGCTGGTGCAATGATCGGACTACGCGTTGAAGGCATTGAAGTAGAGAATATCGAGACAACTCGCAAAACTCTTCCGGATTTTCCGCAAGCCTGGAGTGACATGCTTAAAGGTGATCAATGAGTCCACGCGAACTAGATGAAGATGACGTTCGAATAAGACCAAAACGTTTTTCTAGGCCGCGTACTAAAGATCGCCCTGATTATTCAACTGCTTTACTTGCACGGATTATTGCCGTTGATCGTGGCCGCAGCGCAGCACTTATTGAATCGACGGGCGTTGTGGTCACCGCTATGAAAGCTCGTGAGCTCGGAAAAAAATCAGTTGTTGTTGGTGACATAGTGCGAATCGTCGGAGATACGTCTGGTCGCGTGGATACGTTGGCTCGAATCGTCGGAGTTGAGCCGCGCCTCAATGAGTTGACCCGTACGGTTGAAGATGATGCTGGCATGGAGCGCATGATCGTCGCCAATGTGGATCAAATCGGAATTGTACTAGCTGCAGCAAGCCCCGAGCCTCGTCACGGATTTGTGGATCGCGCACTGGTCGTAGCGTTTGACCAACACATTCGCCCATTGGTCATCATCACCAAGTGTGATCTAGCAGATCCGACAGATTTCCTGGCGCCATATAGAGACCTTGAGGTAGATACAATTCAAATTCAACGCGGAGGCGATCTAGCGCAATTGCGCCATGAACTTTGCGGTAAACGAACAGTGCTACTTGGTCACTCTGGGGTGGGTAAATCCACGTTGGTAAATGCGTTGGTTACAAGCGCCAATCGGGCCACTGGAGTGGTTAACGATGTGACCGGGCGCGGTCGTCACACCTCATCTAGCGCTATTGCATTAGAGCTAAATGATAAATCTGGTTGGATTATCGATACTCCGGGAGTCCGTTCTTTTGGACTGGCACATGTTCAGCGCGATCGCGTCATAGGCTCCTTTAGAGAATTTGCGGAGGCAATTGAGCACTGTCCTCGTAACTGTTCACATGATGAAACAGATTGCGCCTTAAATTCCATGATCACAGATCCTCGCGCACTAGCACGCCTGGCAAATCTCCGCGGACTCTTGGCTGAAGGTAAACTCAACTCATGAGAGATTACCTCCAAGATTTGGCGCTTGCCCAAAAATTGGCTGATGCCGCAGATGCGATTACAAAGGACCGTTATCAGTCTCTTGATCTTGTGATTGAGACGAAGCCGGATCTCACTCCGGTGACTGATGCGGACAAGGCTGTTGAGTCAAAGATTCGCGAATTACTATCAGAAGCTCGTCCGCATGATCAGGTGGTCGGGGAAGAATTTGGTACCCCTAAATTAACCGAAGGTAGTTATTACTGGGTCATTGATCCGATCGATGGCACTAAGAATTTTTTGCGTGGAATTCCAACCTGGGCAACTCTCATCGGTCTATGCAATCCAGAAGGTGTAGTTGTTGCAGGGGTGGTCAGTGCACCTGCACTCTATCGCAGATGGTTTGCGGCAATGGGTCACGGGGCATTCGTCAAGGAGAATGGTGGAGAGGCAAAGCAGATTAGGGTTTCACGAGTTCGTGAACTCAAAGATGCCTCACTTTCTTATTCAGATTTAGTTGGTTGGGGCAATCGTAAGATGGCGATGCTCACCCTGCAAGAAAAGATTTGGCGCAGTCGAGGCCTGGGAGACTTTTGGTCGCACATGTTAGTTGCCGAGGGAGCGGTTGATATTGCAGTTGAACCTGTTCTTGCGCTCTGGGATATGGCGGCTCTTGATATCGTGGTGCGTGAAGCTGGTGGAACCTTTACCAACCTCGATGGAGCTCCAGGATCACATGGAGGCAATGGCGTCTCTAGCAACACCATGCTCCATAAAGATTTTCTGAACGCACTCAATTCATGAAATTCCTTTGGTTCGGCAAGAAGAAAGGTGTAGTAGAGGCTGCGGTTGAACCAGAGTTAATCGCAATGCCGCGGGAAGTTTACTCCGTGGTGGGTTATGTCTGCGATCCAAACCCACTTGCTGGAACCAAGAACACCGAGTTAGAACCAGATTTCATAAACTCCCTCATTCTCTCCCTTTTATCTATGGCAGATTCGCAAGCAGATATCACCGCACAAGAATTCTTTCAAGAACATGGGGCCAATATTTTGCCAATATCTGACTACGCATTTAGCTCAGAGCGAGGATTTAGCGCCAGAGTTGGAGATGCTGGAACTCAGAGAACGATTTTGATTGGAAGTCCAACTGCTATTGCCCGTGTAAGTGCACCATTTTCAGCGAAGATAGCAGCAGCCGCTGTAGAAAATGCTGATGGATTTATCGTTGCCATTGACGGGATTGCCTATGCGAGTTTTGCAATTGCCAAAGAACTTATTTGAGTAAAACTTCTTACTTAAAGTTCTAGCCAGCCATGGTGAGGTAGCTCATCTGCGCGCTCAGGACCCCACGTACCTTTAAAGTATGGGGATAAGTGTGGTTCGTCATTAATAACATTCTCCACAATGCGCCATGTTTCTAACACAGAGTCAATATGGGTGAAACGTTTGTGATCTCCTGCCATAGCAGCACGCAACAAGCGCTCATACGCCTCTTGTCGTTCACCAAGCGCCGCCGAGAAATTAACAGTGAGCTTTACCGGCTCAGTAGTGAGATGATCACCAGGAGATTTAGCTTGTAACTCAATATCCACACCATCATTTTTTCCTAAACGGAATCTCAATAAATTCGCTGAACCTTCTTGTGTCTCTGCAAATAGAAGTCGTGGAGGTTGTTTAAATTCAATGATGACCTCAAGAGTGGACTCTTGCAAATTCTTTCCCGTGCGTAGGTAGAAGGGAACACCGGACCAGCGCCAGTTATCAACAAACATTGTGGCCGCGGCATACGTCTCTGTTGTGGACCTTGGCGCAACTCCCGCCTCATCGAGGTACCCTACATATTGTCCACGAATAACATTCTCTGGCTTTAATGCGGCAATAGCGCGAAAGACTTTGAGTTTCTCATCTTCCATAGTGCTTGATGAAAGGTCTGACGGTGGCTCCATTGCAATAAGTGCGAGCACCTGCAAAAGGTGGTTCTGCAAAACATCGCGAATTGCGCCTACGCCATCGTAGAAAGCGCCGCGACCTTCGACTCCAAAATCCTCCGCCATAGTGATCTGAATACTGTTGATATATCGGTGATTCCAGAGTGGTTCCCAGATCGAGTTGGCAAAGCGGAAAATCAAAATGTCCTCGACCGACTCCTTACCAAGATAATGATCAATTCGGTAGATGCGCTCTTCTGGCAAAACTTCCTCTAACACATCTTGCAGTGCCATTGCGGACTGCAAATCTCGTCCAAATGGTTTCTCAACTACGAGGCGACAACGCTCAGTTAGTCCTGCCTTTGCAAGACCCTGCGTGACATTTCCAAAAAAAGCAGGAGGGATAGCTAAATAAATAACGGGGCTCAACTTGTCTTTCAAGACCTCCGCTAAATCTTCATAGAGCTTTGCGTCTTCGTAATTGCCAACTACTAACGACAACTCCTCATCAAGACGAGCTAAAATTTTAGGATCTGGATCAGGAAAGGCAACGTGAATCGCTTCAAATGCATTTGTTGCAAATTGTTCGTGATTCCACTTAGTTGAGGCAACTCCAACGACTGGACATTCGAGAGAGCCATTAAGGGCCATGCTGTAAAGCGCAGGGAATAATTTCTTCTTAGCTAAATCACCTGTAGCACCAAAGAGAACGAGTACATCTGCCTCAAGCAGTGGAATCTTGCGAGCGCTCATCTACTTCTTTTTCGCTTCCACATGGCCGCCAAATTTCTTTCTCATGGCAGAGAGAACCTTATTTGCGTATAAATCATTCCCTCGAGACGAGAAGCGACCCATGAGTGAGGCGCTCAAGACATTTGCTGGAACTCCTGCATCTATAGCAGTCTGCACCGTCCAGCGACCCTCCCCCGAATCCGCGACAGAACCTTCATACCCAGCCAGTTCAGGATCCTCCAGGTATGCGGTCGCAGTCAGATCCAATAACCAGGAAGCTACGACCGATCCACGCCGCCACACCTCTGTCACCTCATCCATATCAAAGTCATATTTAGTCTCGACATGCTCACCTACTGCGGTCGGATGTTTGATTCCGTTGGCTGCAGCATGAATCAGGTTTAGCCCTTCGGCATAAGCCGCCATGGCTCCGTACTCGATACCGTTATGTACCATCTTGATGAAATGTCCAGAACCAACAGGTCCACAGTGCAAGAATCCGTATTCGGAATTACTTGGTTCACCGGTCCGACCGGGTGTGCGCTCGGCAGATTCAATTCCAGGTGCCATTGCTTTAAAGATCGGAGTTAGGCGATCTACTACTGATGATTCCCCACCAATCATGAGCGAGTATCCACGCTCTAGTCCATACACTCCCCCAGAAGTTCCAACGTCAACGAAATCAATTCCTTTGGTTGCGAGCCACGCCGCATTGGCAATGTCGTCGCGATAAAAAGTATTTCCGCCATCAATAATTGTAGAGCCAGGGGCTAAGTGTTCGGCAATCGCATGAATAGTTGACTGAGTAACCTCCGCAGGCACCATTACCCAGACAAATTGAGAATTTGCAGCATCATTAAATTGCGACAGGTCAGCGAGTGAGGAGAGAGGAGAAAATCCTTCGGACGCTACTAATTTCACAGTCTCAGGATTAACATCAAAGACTGCTATGTTCACCGGAGATTGTGCATGCGATTGAATGCGACGAGCGATGTTGGCGCCCATTCGACCCAGTCCGACAATCGTTAATTGAAGCGTCATTGCATTTCTCCTGAACTCATTGAGAGGTTGTAATCGGGTAAAGAGATATCGGTGTAAATCATCAACTCCTCATCCTTGTGAAATTTGGACAAAATCTCAAGTGGCATCTCTCCATCCCCTTTAAGCGTTCGGATGAGAGCCTCTCTTTTGCCTGCACCTAACGCGAAGACGATAATTCCTTGCGATCTTCCCAACTGAGAAAGTGTGATGGTGGTTCTTTGAGGAGGGTATTTCGGAGAATTCTCAATGGGAAGAGCGCGTTCTAAGGAATTCAAAACTCTTACATCTCCAGGAAAGCAGGAGGCGAGATGACCGTCATCTCCAAATCCCAGGATCGTGAAATCGAAGAATTGATCACCAAGCACCTCCTGCAGAGAATTGGCATAAGAAAGAGCGCTCTCAGAAATTGAGGATCGAGATGGAGGATTCACTCTATGAGCAACGACGTTAAATTCAACTTTTGAAAATGCTGAAAGGACAGCGCTATCGTTTCGATTTTCATCATTGATTTCAACAAACCGCTCATCACTCATCCAAATATGAAGTTTCTTTTCATTCAAGTCATATTTATGCTCCTCAGCGCTGGGGATCCTTCTCGTGACTTCTATACCCAACTCTTGAGCAAATCGAACGCCTGAACTTCCCCCTGTGAGCACGAGGTGGAACTCATCTACTTCTTCCCAACGCTTAAATATTGTTTTCGCAACGATGACCGCTGAGCTCTCTAAAAGCAACTTGCTAGAGGGGTCAAAGCGCAGATTGAATCTCACTGGCTTTGTGCAACTGCCGGAAGAGTTCCCCTTGGATTTGGACAGCAATTTACTTCACAGACTCCTGGCCAAGGACCCAAATCTGAAAGGGACTCTATGCTCGCACCGTTCACTCTCTCATCAATGAGATCAACAATCGCCTTCACAAATTTTTCATCGATTCCAGGCGTTGGTACACGTGAGAAGAATAGAGAATGTGCCTCGGCCGTTGCTTTGGCCTCATTATCTAGATCCCAAAGAACCTCAAGGTGATCGCTGATAAATCCAATCGGGGCCAAAATCACACCTTTGAAGCCACGAGAAGAGGACTCCACAATTGCATCATTAATATCAGGCTCAAGCCACGGAATTGTGTGAGCACCACTTCGAGATTGATAGACCAACTCCCACTCTGGGAGCGGGAATCCCAACTTCACCTCAACTAACTTCATAATCTCTTTTGCGCTAGCCATATGTTGAGCCACATATGAACCACCTAAGTATTTACCACGAGAAGATTCAGGCCCAGAAGTCTCAGCCATCGACATTGGAATCGAGTGTGTGGTGAAATAAATTTTGATCTCACTGTTTTGTAGGCCAACTCTCTTTGCCTGGTTTAGAGAGTTAATCAGACTTGCTGCGAATGGTCCAACAAATCCAGGATGATCAAAATAGTGACGAACTTTATCTATCGATAGCTTCCCATCAAGCCCTGATTCATGAAGCGCTAACGCCAAATTCTCCCGATATTGCCGGCAGCCCGAGTATGAAGAGTACGCACTGGTGACAAATGTAAGAATTTTTTGATGGCCATCCTCGTAGATCTGCTTTAGCGTAGATGCAAAATATGGCTCGGAGTTTCGATTTCCCCAATATATAGGTAGGTCTAATCCACGAAGAGCGAATTCTTCGCGCATCTTCGCCAAGAGCGCCTGATTCTGATCATTTATAGGACTTACGCCATCAAAATGCAGGTAATGCTCGGCGACCGATTCCAACCGCTCGCGCGGAACTCCGCGGCCGGCCGTGACGCGCTCAAGAAATGGCATAACTTCATCAACAGCCTCTGGTCCACCAAATGAGGTCAATAATATTGCATCGTATTTCATTGAAACATTTCCCCAAGCTCGTGTGTGCCGATTAGATGTCCGGTGTAAAAAGGAATCTCTTCGCGCACGTGAAGGCGCGCCTTGGTATTTCGTAATTCGCGCATCATATCTACGAGCTCGTGAAGCTCATCTGACTCAAGGGCCAGTATCCACTCATAGTCACCAAGAGCAAATGCAGATACCGTGTTTGAGATGATTCCTGGATATCCCCTGCCCGCCATGCCATGTTCTACTAACATTTCACGTCTCTCATCCTCTGGAAGCAGATACCAATCGAATGATCGGACAAAAGGATACACAACTAGCCAATTCTTAGGCTCAGCTCCTGTCATGAAAGCTGGAACATGACCCTTATTGAATTCAGCTGGACGATGAATACCTGCAGCAGACCAAACTTTCTTTGATCGTTTACCAAACTCAGTGCGTAATAATTGTTGAATTGCTTTTTGGACTAGTTCGGCCGATGCAGCATGTATCCAGAATAAGAAATCTGAATCAGCACGAAATCCACTCACATCATACATTCCACGAATATGGATATCCTGATTGCGCCAATCAGCAATTAACTCGTCCAGTTCAGCTTGCGCGCCACTCGCTGAATTGTCGCTCTCAGTACTCTCAATACTAAATGCACTCCAGAGGGTATAGCGAATAGTCTCGTTAATCTCGCGAGCTTTTATTTTTGTTAAACTTTCAGACATTTGTTAGCCCTTTCATGACCTTTTTTGTGTGAGAAATAATTCCTGCGATTCCGTTTCCACTCATTGCTGACCCAACTAAGGACAGCCCTGGGTACTGACCCAAGGCGCGATTTATCTGTTCAAGGTTATCTCGATGACCTACCTTGGCCTGAATGAGAGATTTCGGCCATCTAACTAGTTGTGTATCGATCAATTCAAAACTTTTTAACCCATAAAGCTGCTTGAGATCTTCGCCTGCCACCTTCAAAAGATATTCATCATCCGGAGATACTTCTCCGTTTCTTCCGTAAGAAAGTCGAACGACTTCAACCTCCGCATCAACTTGATCCTTTACCCATTTCCATTTTGCACTTGCATGCGTCGAACCCTTCGCTACTGTTTGAGTTCCAATTTCAGAGACGAGAACTCCCGAACCTAATGGAGCCTTCTTTAGCTCTTGCGCTTTGATCGCCATAAAGACTAGGGCGACATCGATTGGTTTGATAATTGCTAATCTCTCTGAAATGGCTGGCATATCCGACAATATATCCGTAGCCACGTGAGGTGGCACGGCGACGACCACCTCATCACAAGACACGATCATCTCCCCTACCGTCACGCGCCAATTTTGATCAAAAGTGACCTTACTGACCTGGTGGTTCGTGAAAATCTCTACCCCAGCATCATTTAACAAAGATCGAAGTTTGGAGATAATCTGATTTATTCCACCCGCGAGACCCGCAACTGGGGAACCTGGCCTGGAAGCTGCTCCTCTCATCTCCTTCACCGCTGCGCTTAAAGAGTTCAAATCTCTTGCCTTTTCCATCAATCCAGGAAGCAAAGATTCCATCTCTAACTGGTAAGGATCAGTGGCATGAACTCCAGAAGTAATGGGGTTAACAATTTTATCAACCACATCCTTGCCCATTCGCTTCTCAACTATTTCACCTAAAGTTTTTTCCTCTTCAATATTCCAAGGGAGTGAATCAAGCGAGAGAGCATGGTGCACAACTTCCACACCCAAAATAGAGATCACCTCATCCGAGAGCAAATCGGAAGGTACACCCATCATTCCATGAGGTATCAAATAAAATTCTCCATCAGAATAGATTCGGGCATCACTTCTCTCGGGATACACCAGCCCATGAGTGAGCCCAATCTCATGAATGAATTGAAGAGTTTCGGGCCTGGTAATCGCGAAAGACTCAGCTCCCGAATCAACTTTTAAACCCGCTAGACTTATCGACGAGACTAACCCCCCACAATTCTCACTTGCTTCAAATACGCACACTGAATAGCCCGCTCGACTAACTTCAAATGCCGCAATCAGCCCAGCGATTCCTGCCCCAACAACAATAACTTTTCTCATAGGGCAAAATCGTGCACAAAATCAACAAGTTTAGTGAGAACACGCGGATCGGTGTCAGGTAAGACTCCATGGCCTAAATTAAATATGTGAGATTTTGCTAGCCTCGCTTCTCGCAAAATCTCTCCGCTCTTACCCTCAATCACATTCCAATCTTTAAACAGTGTTTCGGGATCAAGATTTCCTTGAAGTGGAACGTCTACTCCTAAAGCATCAATGGCTTCAGAGATGGAAACATCATTGCTGACAGAAATTACATCCGCACCAGCCTTTAACATTTGATTTAATATCTTGCCGGTACCAACTCCAAAATGAATTCTCGGAACTTGTAAATCTGAAATCTTATTAAATACATATTGAGAATGAGGCAGCGCATACTTCTCATACTCTTCAACAGTCAGCCTTCCCGCCCAAGAGTCAAAAAGTTGTATGGCACTCGCCCCTGCTTCTATTTGGGCGCGTAAAAATTGCGCTGTCACATCCGCACACCACGTTAAGATATCGGCCCAGAGCTTTGGGCTCTCCTTCATCATATATCTACAATTTGGAATATCACGTGATGGTTTACCTTCGATGAGATAGGACGCAAGAGTAAATGGTGCGCCTCCGAAACCCAACAAAGGGGTGGTATCTAACTCTGCGACTGCTATTTCAATTGCTTCAGTAATTGGATGAAACGCGTCTGTCTCGATAAGGGTGAGTTTTTCAAATTGCTTGCGCGAAATAATTGGATTTTGCAAGACTGGTCCGACCCCCGCAACAATATCGACCTCAATTTTTGCCAGTCTCAGCGGAATCACGATGTCGCTGAAAAACACGGCGGCATCAACGCCATGTCGCCTTACTGGTTGCAGTGTGATCTCCGCTGCAACTTCTGGAATCAAACATGAATCCAGCATTGAATAATTTTTTCTTAACTCGCGATACTCAGGAAGTGATCGCCCTGCCTGTCTCATAAACCACACTGGAACCTTCTCCTGCTTATTTCCGAGGAGTGTTTGAACCATAAGGGAACCTTTAGTTTTTCCCGACATTAATGGATGTCTTGAAGTCCAAATCATGATTAAGTATTTCACGAAATGTGCCATAAAACATTATGATTCTTTAGTGACGTTAATCTTTGTGGGTGCCAGTTTCCATGACATTACCCTCACAGAATTAGAACACTTAGAAAAAAGCGCTGACGAGATTCGCGAATTGATTTCCTCGGCCGCTACTAGAGAAAGTCAAATTGAGGCATATGTCCTCCTGAGCACCTGTAACCGCTTCGAAATTTATTGCGACACTGATTCTGAAGATGAGTGCGTCAAGTATTTAAAGGAACTAATTGAGAGCAGAACTGGAATCGCTAGAGATAAATTAATCGCCAAGACAAATGATGAAGCGACCAGGCACCTTTTCAGAGTCGTCAGTGGACTTGAATCCATGATTGTCGGCGAGGTGGAGGTAGCTGGTCAAGTTAGACGTGCCTTTTCTCAATCTCAAATATCAGCCCTAACCTCACGCACCATCGAACTACTTTTCCAACGTAGTTTTGAAATTTCGAAGAAAATCACCTCACAGACTGATCTCGGTTTAGCGGGACGCTCGTTAATAAGCAGCGGCTTAGAGATATTGAAAAATAAAGGGATTTCCCTTGAGGGCAAGCATGCGTTAGTAATCGGTACAGGCGCTTATGCGCGAGTCGTAATTGCATCCTTACAACGATCCCTGGTATCCGATATTGGCGTCTACTCTCCGAGCAACCGGGCTTCTGAATTCGCAGAAAACCACGGTGCACACCCGATCAAACCTGAAGCATTACATTCAGCAATCAGAAATACAGACATTCTCATCGCATGTAGTGGTACACATGGAACTGTTATCACTGCGGAGGATATCCGCAATATTCGAGATCGTCCTCTGCCAATAATAGATCTATCCCTCGCACGTGATGTCGAAAAATCCGTCCAAAACTTGGAACAGGTAACTCTGATTGATCTAGAGGTAATTGCGGCAGAGGCACCTAAGGAGCATCATGAAGTTCTCGAAGAGGCAAATTTTTTGATTAATGAAGCGGTTCAAGAGTTTCATGATGACCTACGCGCCAGGCGAAATGATCCTTACATTCGCTTGCTTCGTTCCCATGTTCAAAGTTTTGTGGATGAAGAGGTGGAACGTGTTCGAAAGAGAAAAGGAGAAGAGTTAGCTAAGGAAGTTCAATACTCCTTGCAACTGGTGACAAAGAGTATCTTCCATAAGCCAATGCTTGCTGCGAGAGATACCACTATTGATGATTATGGTCTTGAATATGAGAGAGCGATCTCCAAACTTTTTGGAATCAGCGTGGCAAATAACGAAAATGAGTAACCTTTATTTATTAGGAACTCGAGGGAGTCTTCTGGCGATAACTCAATCTCAATGGGTGGCGGATCAGATACCGAACGCCCACATCCAACTCCAAATTGTTAAGACGGAAGGGGACAATCTCTCTCTTTCTCTTGCATCTCCAACCCACCCCGGTGCATTTGTTAACGCCCTTCGTTATGAATTGATATCAGGCTCTGTCGATTTCATCGTTCACTCTTTTAAGGATCTCCCCTCGGAACCCCACCCCGGAATCAAACTTGCAGCTGTTACAAAGCGCGAAGACCCAAGAGATGTACTCATCTCCTACAATAATGTGCTGTTAATGCAATTGGATGAAACTGACATCGTAGGTACCTCTTCGCCCCGCCGCCAGGCTTCCATCTCCTCGATTAATCCCCGGGTTCAAGTAAGGCCAATTAGAGGAAATATTGATTCACGCATCCAAAAAGTAAGAAATGGTGAATATGCCGCAGCTGTTTTGGCTGCCGCCGGTCTCGCAAGAATTGGTCGCCTGGAAGAGATATCACAGTATTTTAATCTTCAAGAGTTCATACCCGCTCCAGCTCAAGGTGCGCTGGCTGTTGAATGTCGCGAAGGTGATTTGAATTTAATTGAATTACTGAGCCAAGTGGATGATCCACATACGCGAATCGCAACCACGGCAGAGAGAGCCATCTTGCAAGGACTTAAGGCGGGATGTGATTTAGCGCTAGGTGCATTTGCCTCCATAGAGGGCAAGGAGTTAACTCTCGTCGCCGAGTTGGGCGGAGCAGATGGAAGGGCAGGGTATAAACACTTCGATTCGGTTCAAATTCACTCGCTTAACGATCTGCAAACCGCACTCGAACTCGGTCTTCGTATTGCCAGCCAATTAAAAATATGAATCAAAAGCCAGTTCTGCTTATACGAGGTGGCTCCGAGCCGCGCGATGAAATAGCCTTTGAACAATTGGGAATCGCTTATGTGAGCGAGCCATTTACTCGCATATCTCCCGGATCGCTAAACGAGGCAAAACGCCTGATAGAGAGCCTTGAGATACCTGATTCCTGGTTAATCGCCACATCAAGAAATGCCATGGAATTTTGGAACTTATTATTACGACCCAACACTTTGCGTGAAGCAATCAGTGCTAATCCGACTCTTACATTCGCTGCAATCGGTGAAGGTAGCAGTGCTTCTCTAAGAGCCCTGGGTGCCGAATATGTCCACGTAGGAATCGAGGCGGATTCGCAGGGCTTGCTTTCACTCTTAAGCGTTGAAAAGCCGGCGACAGCCATAATTCCTGGCGGAAATTTGGCTCACACAGCACTGCCGGAAGGGCTTAAAAAGTTAGGGTGGGACGTTGTTACCGGAATCGTCTATCTAAACGAGCCCGTGAGTAAAACACCAAAAGTTGTTGCTGATATCCCCGCTGGTAAATTCTCATTCATAGTAGTTCGTTCTCCCAGCGCTGTTCGCGCTCTCAATCAATTCTTCCCACATTGTGATGTACCGTTAATATGTGGAGGTAGATTGACTCGCTCCCAAGCAGAAGAATTGAAAATGCCAATTGCTACATATTGTGAAGACCCATCACCTGAAGGTATCGCCGCTTTGGTGAAAAATTATCAAGAAAGTGAAGCTCGATGAATATTACTTCCAGACCCCAACGCCTTCGAATAAATCCAGCTATGAGAGCTATGGTTGCTGAGAATTCTCTACAGGCGCAGAATTTCATACTGCCGCTCTTTGTTAAGGAAGGTGCGCTAAATCCGACTCCTATCACGAATATGAAAGGAGTAGTCCAGCACACCCTTGATTCACTTCGATTAGAAATAGATCGGGCACTCGAATTAGGAATTGGCGGCGTGATGATTTTCGCTATTCCAATTAAAAAAGATGAGAACGGAAGTGAGGCACTCAACCCTCAAGGAATCTTGCATACTGCGGTAAAGCAAGTTCGCGAGCAAGTGGGTGATCGCTTAATTGTTACTGCAGATCTATGCCTTGATGAATTTACGAGCCATGGGCATTGCGGAGTTCTGAACTCTCAAGGAGATATCGATAACGATTCGACTCTAGAAATTTATGCACAGATGTCAGTGCAATTAGCCCAAGCCGGTGCACATATGCTCGGCACCAGCGGAATGATGGATGGGCAGGTGGGGGCAGTTCGAACGGCTCTGGATGAAGCGGGTCTTCATAAAATCGCGATTCTCGCCTATGCAGCGAAGTATGCCTCTGCTTTTTACGGTCCATTTCGGGGCGCTGTGGATTCACAATTGAAGGGTGATCGAAAAACTTATCAGCAGGATCCCGCAAATTTGAAAGAATCAATGAGGGAGATATCTCTCGATATTGAAGAGGGGGCTGACATAATTATGGTCAAACCTGGAATGATGTATCTCGATGTAGTTCACGCGGCATCACAATTTGTTGATCTTCCGATCGCCTCCTACATTATTTCCGGTGAAATGGCGATGATCGAATCTGCCGCAGATGCAGGGGCAATCAATCGCGAACAGGCGATCTTAGAAATTCTTCTATCTACACAGAGGGCTGGTGCAAAAATTATTTGTACATATTGGGCGCTTGAAGTTGCACAACTCCTACAGACAGGAAATTAAATGAATATCGATAAGTCGCAGCTCTGGCATGAACGAGCAAAGATGGTAATTCCCGGAGGAGTCTCCTCTCCTGTTCGCGCCTTCTCCGCTGTGGGTGGAACACCGCGATACATGGTTAAAGGTGTGGGTTCTCACGTTTGGGATATTGATGGTAATGAGTACATCGACCTTGTAGGTTCTTGGGGGCCCATGATTGTGGGACATGCTCATCCTGAAGTAATCAAAGCAGTTCTTGAAGTATCCCAATATTCTTCCTCCTTTGGAGCGCCATCACCTCATGAGGTGGAGCTTGCTGAGGAGATAGTCCGCCGGGTGAAAGTGGTGGAAAAAGTTCGTTTTGTCTCATCTGGTACCGAGGCAGTAATGACCGCAGTGCGACTTGCTAGGGCTGCCACCAATAGAGAGTTGATCGTTAAATTTATCGGGTGCTATCACGGACATGCAGATGCACTACTTGTTCAAGCAGGTTCTGGAGTCATCACCTTAGGTTTACCAAACTCCCCTGGAGTTACAGAAGGCCAAGCAAAAGACACCATGACCCTTCAATACAATGATTTTGATGGGCTGAATTCCTTATTTGCTTCTCATGGGGAGAGGATCGCTGCCGTGATTACGGAGGCAGTTCCCGCAAATATGGGAGTAGTACCCCCACTCCCCGGATTTAATAAATTGATCGCCGATCTCTCACATCAATATGGCGCGCTCATGATTCTAGATGAGGTCATGACTGGTTTTAGAATTTCTCGTGGAGGTTGGTGGGGGGCGCATGAAAATGAAGGGTGGGTTCCAGACCTCTTCACCTTTGGCAAAGTTATCGGTGGCGGATATCCACTTGCTGCAGTTGCCGGTAGAGCGGATATCACGGATCAACTAGCTCCATTAGGAAAGGTTTATCAAGCAGGAACACTGAGCGGAAATCCCGTCGCGACAACTGCGGGTCTAGCAACTCTTTGGATGTGCGATGACGCTCTCTACACAAAACTAGATGAACGAGCGCTAGAAGTGGGTGCAGTAATCTCCCAGGCGCTATCTAACGCTGGAATAACTCACTCATATCAAACTGGTGGCAATCTCTTCTCATTCTTCTTCACCAGCCATTTTGTTAATTCCTACGAAGAAGCTAAAGATCAAGACGCAAAGATTTTCGCGAAGTTCTTTCACCTTATGTTGGAAAACGGAGTCTCCTTGCCGCCTTCGGCATTTGAAGCCTGGTTTGTAAATGGGGCTCTCTCATCTCAAGATGTAGAAAAGATTGCAGCAGCTGCCCAGGTGGCAAGTCGTTCGATTTAAATCACGCAAATAGATAGAAATGGCTTATTTCCACCTCATGTGTGGAAACAAGCCATTTACTTAAGTAGCGGGGACAGGATTTGAACCTATGACCTCTGGGTTATGAGCCCAGCGAGCTACCGAGCTGCTCCACCCCGCGTCGGTAGCTGAATCTTACATTGGTGAGCACCAATACCCCAAAACGGGCGACTAGTGCTCGCTCAATGGACGGTTATTACTTGGTTTTACCTTGTGCCGCTATCGCTGCTGCGATTGCTGCTTTAAGCTGATTTTGCGCAATTCCATACGCCGCAAAGTTTCCAGCCTTGAGAGCTTGATTTGAGGCGGTGATTGCTGCTTGTGCGTCAGAGAGTGCTTGCTTCAGTGAAGTAGAACCAGGTGTTGCGGTACCAGTGGATGTAGTTCCAGTGGATGTAGTTCCAGTTATCCCTGAATTTCCACCAAAGACTTGATTCAGCGCTTCTTGCAGAGTAGTTCCGAAACCTATTTGGTCTCCAAATGAAACCAATACTTTTTGGAGCAATGGGAAGGAGGAAGCATTCGAGGTTGCACGGACATATACCGGCTGCACGTATAACAAACCACTGCCCACTGGCAGCGTCAACATATTTCCAAGCACAACATCAGACCCGCCTTGGCGAAGTAGTGAGAGAGTTTGCGCTACATCTGGCTTCGCTTCAAAGTTAGAAGCAACCTGAGATGGTCCAGAGATATTTGTCGAACGCGGGAGTTGAAGGACTGTGATCTTTCCATAATTCGCACCGGCATCAGAGTTAACAACTGCAAAAGCAGTTAAGTTCTGGCGAGATCCACGCGGAACAAACGAGGTGGAGAGTGAGAAGGAAGCAGTTGGTGATCCCGGCAACTGCAGAGTCTGATAGGTAGGTGGTTGATTGGAAGCGTTAGCACCTAGAGAGGATGGATCCGATGGAACCTTCCAGAAATCCTGGCCGCCATAATAAGCAGCTGCAGTGTTCACGTGATAAGTAGTAAGCACAGCGCGCTGGACTTGGAAAATACCCTCGGGGTAACGAATGTGCGCAAGCAACGCCTGGGAAATTGCACTCTTCGGCAGAACTGTACCGGCGTATGCCTTGCTCCATGTCTGCAGTACTGGGTCGCTGGTATCCCATTGATAGAGAGTGACAGTGCCATCGTATGCATCGACTGTGGCCTTTACTGAGTTACGAATGTAATTGACATTCATATCTGGAAGTGCGGTAGACGAGACAGAATTTATTGTCTCTGAGTTAGTCGTTGCTGTAGCTAAGTTTTCAACAGCAGAATATGGATATCCTGAAGAAGTTGTGTAGCCATCAACGATCCAGAGGACACGACCATTAATAATTGCTGGATAGGTACTTCCATCCAGGGTCAACCACGGAGCAACCTTCTGAACACGCTCGATTGGGGAACGGTTATACAAAATCTTGGAATCTTTATTAATGAGATTCGAAAGCAAGATCTGTTGGTCTTTGTATTTGATTGCGAAGAGTAGCCGAGTAAGCGCGCTGCCCATAGGCACTCCACCTTTACCAGCGTACGTGTAGTTCTGTTGACCGTTAGCTTGCTTGTCATCGGGGTAATCGAGTTCGTTCGGGGTGCTCTTCGCAGACCCACCCACGATTGAATATCCAGGAACATTTTCCCCAAAGTAGATTCGTGGCTCAAATACGCCTAAACCAAAGGACGGTGGGATATTTCCGACCGTGAAGCTGGGTTTGCCATCGGCGTCGACCACGTTGGTAGGTGCCGCTACAAAACCAAAACCGTGCGTGTACACCAAATGGTCGTTGATCCAGTTTTGAGATGGTGAGCCAGCGATATTCAACTCACGCACCGCAACGACCATATCCACTTTCTTTCCCTTGACCGTATAACGATCGACACTAAGCGCATCTGGGAAGGTGTAATACGGCTTGATCTGTTGCAGTTGACGAAATGTTGCAGGAAGGACATCTGGATCGAGCAGACGAGCATTGGAAATATTAGAGGTGTCTTTTGCCAGCTGACCTGGGGCTGTAGAAATAACTGCTGGGTAATCCTTGATAGTCACATTTGAGAGTCCATACGCGGAGCGGGTCGCGTCAATATTTCTCTGAATATATGGGGCCTCTTTATTTGATTCACTTGGCTTAACTGTGAATTGTTGAATAAAGGCGGGATAAATACCGGCGATCAAGAGGGATGATACAACCATCAAGACAACACCAGCAGCAGGAAGAACCCAGGAGCGACGGATAATATTTGCAAAAAATAGAAGAGCACAGATAACTGCGATGCCCGCAAGGATGGATTTTGCGGGTAAGAGTGCGTTCACATCGGTATAACCAAGACCAGTAAATAAATTTCCTTGGTGAAGGGCGAGGTTGTAGCGGTCAAACCAATATGCAACTGCTTTGATCAAAACTAACACTCCCAACAGAACAGAGAGTTGAACTCGGGCTGCAACTGTTGTTCGATCTTGACTGACCTGCGGGCGAATACCTCCATAGACATAGTGAATACCTGTCGCGGCAATGAGAGCGATCAGAATCGTTGAAATGCCCCAACCAATCAGGGATTCATACATAGGAAGTTTGAATGCAAAGAATGAAATATCCAGATGAAATTGTGGATCTTTCGTTCCAAAACTTGTTGAATTTCTAAATTGCAACCAGGTCTGCCACAACTTGGAACCTGATGTTCCGGCATACCAAAAAATAACTAGTGCAACACCAGCAAGGAGGTATCGCTTAATGGGTTCAATCTGTCCGCGATAACGTTCAAGATTGTCGGGTTCGACAGATATGGGAACGTAGATGGGGCGTCGGCGATATGCAATCGCAATATTGGAAGTGATAACAAGTGAGGTAATTAAACCAAAGGCAATGAACAATTCCACCTTGGTAAAGAGAGTCTTGCTCCAGACGCTGGTGAAATTAACTGAACGAAACCATAGAAGATCGGTGTAAAAGCCAGTGAGAGACACCAATAACGTAATGATGACTACGAGGACAATGATGACCATCCCCAACGGACTGATGCCACGCCGACTACCCGGAGTCCGAGGCTCCCGCGCAGGGCGACCGTTGCCAAAAGGGTTATTGGGAAATTGGAATGAACTCATGGAATTACTCTAGTGCTCAGAATTGGGGTCCCGCAGTGTCTCCTGGAAAAGGGTAAAACTCTTCACTGAGCGATTGGTCTCATTCCTGAACTTATCTTTGAATTTTGAGGTCCAGACCACATAAGCAATAGCGATTGAGACCACTGCAATGGGCACCACCCACCAGATTAGAGCTGCGAAGGCGGTGGACGTCGCATGGGTTGCGCTGCCTCGCGTGAAACTCAGGACGGTCTTAAACATATCCCCACTTTAACCCAGATGAATGGTTTTTTCCCCATCAGAGCATTAAAAGCGGGAAGATAGCGGAAGGAAAAAGCGTTCCCTTTTCTGTCGAGAGTAAATGAAGAGAATTCTCAAGAAAGCAGGAGTTGCCGATGAGCGGTTTTGGATTCGTACCCAATTTTCCCAATGAAGGTTTCTTCAATGCCCAAAATGCAGGGGCAGCCGGATCGCCTATGTTGCAGGTAAATGTGATGCGCGATGCCGCTCGCAAATTTTTGGCGACACATAACGACGCACCCGTTGGAAGAGAAGATGCACGCAAGGCTCATGAGGCAATTGGAATCGCAAACAATTGGATCGAGTATTGCACCCAATTCCCAGAAACCATCACTAACGCTGATGTTGCCTGGAGTCGCAAGGACTGGATTGACCAATCAATAACTGGATGGCAAAAACTTGTTGAGCCACTCGCACAAGGAATGGTTGAAGCGCTGGGAAAAGTATTGAAAGAGATGGGTCCACAGTCCGATGACGAAAGTGCTAATTTCCAGAGCGAAGAATTCGCAGCGCTCACTGGAGCTAATCAGATTCCTAATCTTGGCGTAGAAGGATTCTTGCCAGTGATGAGAAACTTCATGGGACAACTTATTGCAACACAGTTGGGACAATCCATTGGCAGCCTCGCCATTGGATTAACTGGTTCGCAAGATGCAGCGATTCCGCTCTTCGAAAGATCAGGAGCTCATTTAATTCCTCAGAATATTGCCCTTTGGGGAGAAGGACTAGAAATTCCCGAACAAGAAGTAGCTATTTATATCGCCTTGCGCGAAGTAGCAGCCCAACGTCTCTTTACCCACACACCATGGCTCTCTGAATATATTCGAGGTCTGATTCAGAGTTATGGAAATGGCATCACTGTTGATATCAATTCAATTCAGAGCCAAGCCGAAAGCGCAATTAATTCGGGAGAGTTAGATATTAATAACCCTGAATCGATAACGATGGCGATCAATCAAGGAATGTTCCAGCCAGAACAAAGTCCATCTCAATCTGCAGCCTTGTCACAGCTCGAAACAACATTTGCACTTATCGAAGGATGGATTGATCACGTAGCATCTCTGGCGGCGACAGATCGACTGCCATCTCTCTCGGCTCTGCAAGAAAGTTATCGCCGATCTCGTGTTGAAAGTGCACCCACTCAACAACTCTTCGCCATGTTATTAGGTCTGCAAATTTCTCCACGCACCATTCGCGAATGCTCACATTTCTGGAGTGAGATCTACACTCTGAGTGGTGCAACTAATGGCGGAGTGGCTATCCGAGATCATCGATGGGAGGACTCGGCATTGCTTCCTACCGCTTCAGATCTAGCCGACCCTGCAGGATTTCTTGCGAGTACAACCGTTCCTGATGATCTCTCTGGATTGATTTAATTCACGAGCACATATTCACAATAGAAATAGAAAAGCCAAATCCCCGGCCGCACGATTTGATGTCTGCCTTCCCCTTGCATACATCAAACGGTTATCCGAGGACTTGGTGAGTGAAACTTATGCTAACTC
>JAYTQV010000051.1:0-3715 GCA_043746515.1 Actinomycetes bacterium
TAAATCCGTGCGCGCCCAATAATCAAGTTGACGATAGGTAATTCCAGCGGCAATTAATGCTGTAGCACCGCGATAACCAATCTCAGGGGTTGCTTCACTCATTAAGGGCTCACTTCTTATGGGAAGGCCGATGGACTCGGCATGTATTAAGGGTAGAACTCCTCTCTCAAAACACCTACCTACGACACGAATAACTTTAAACCTTTACTTGAGACTTAGTGGCAGATGTCGAAATTTCATGAAGCAAAGTCATCTGGATTGATCTGATCCAAGAATTCACGAAATTTCTCGACTTCATCCTCGGATTGATCAGGAATCTCTATTCCAGCTTTTGCAAAAAGTGCCTCGGATGCCTCAATTGGAGCGGAGGCTCGCAGCGCAAGGGCAATGGCGTCACTTGGACGGGCTGAAACAGTCACTCCCCCTTCCAAATGAAGATCTGCATAGAAAACGCCATCAATGAGGTCAGTGATCTCAACCCTTTGGACCTTTGAGTGCAGAACATAAAGAACTGAGGTGAAGAGATCGTGGGTGAGCGGACGTACAGGAACAAGCCCTTGTTGGGCAAAGGCAATCGCTGAAGCTTCAACCGCTCCAATCCAGAGCGGAAGGTAACGAACACCGTCTATCTCCTTGAGAAGAACGATCGGTTGGTTGGAGGGCATCTCGATTCTGACCCCCACAACTTCTACAGGAATTGCCATGTCAGTCGTTACTTAGCGCGATGCAAGCCGGCGCGAACCAGCGCGGCATGTAACTTCACTGAAAGCGAGGCAAGCTCATTGGCCACCTCATCGGCGCGTGCCTTCGCATCTGAACTCTTTTGGCGAAGGATTGGGGTGATCACTTGCTCGACAAGTCCCACCTCGCGGTCAGCAGCTGATTTGAATGAACGCAGGTGCCGAGCCTCAATTCCAAAAGCTGCAATGGCTGCAATAGTGCGTGCTACCGAAAGAGCATCTGCATCGTAATAACGTCCTCGAATATTGATTAAGCCAAAAGATTCGACTTGGGTGAGTTGCTCCTCGGATAAGGCGGATGATTCAAGAAGTTCACTCCGTGATAAGCGTAAATCGCTCTCAGTTGCAAAATGAGCAGGAGCGAATTCACCATCGACTGTCGCCAAACGCGGAGTCGGACTTACACCAGGAATTGCGGCAGGTTCTAGTCCTCGGTCAAGAGCGTCTAAATTCTCCTTAATAATCCTGAGAGGTAAATATTGATCTCGTTGCGCCGCTAAGACATAACGCAAACGCTCAAGATCGACTCCCGTAAATTTTCTATATCCAGAAGGAGTTCGTTGTGGCTCAATCAAACCTTCAGATTCCAAGAATCGAATTTTTGAAATTGTAATATCAGGGAAATCACCGCGTAACTTTCCGAGAACTTCTCCGATACTCAGATAAGCGCGTGCTGGAACCGCCATCAGTTCCCCCTCCCCTTGAAGTAAGTTAATCTGAATTTTCCAATTTGAATTTCGTCGCCTACTGCAAGAGGTGACTCTTGAACTTGATGAGCATTGACATAGCTTCCGTTCAGACTTCCGAGATCAACAACTTTGAAATCTCCATTTGTAGTACGTTCCACATTTGCATGGATCCTCGAGACGGTGACATCGTCAAGAAAAATTTCACTCTTTGGATCTCGACCGATCGCAGTTGTGTCGGAGTTGATAAGAAAACGAGCTCCCTTATTTGGTCCAGCGATAACAATCAACATCGCAGAATTTGCAGGGAGTTGGCTGACTACTTCTCGCTCTTGCAAAGAGAGCAAAGCAAAAATTTCCTCAAGAGGACGAGGCTTAGGAACTGAACGAAGTGCCGACAAATGGATTGTGGAGGTTAAGTCTCGCTTAGTGGTGTCAGCAGGATCAACAGAATTGGCGGGATCGGAAGGACCTTCAGGGGCTTTTGAATCGTTCATCACTCCCCCTTTTCCTTTTGATAGCCAAAACCACTTGATCTGTAACCGAGATTAATCCTCAATCTCAGTCTTGACTAGAGGCTGACAGTATTGATTGGCTGATACAAAATCAAGCCGTAATCAAACTGTCAAAGTTTGGTACTCGCTAGCGGAAAGCAAATCTGTAGGTGTCTCTGAAATTTCAATCTCAGCAATCCAACCAGTTCCATAAGGATCTTGGTTGATCAATTCTGGGGCCTTATCCAAATTCGAATTAATCAACTTAATAACTCCGGTAATCGGAGAGTAAATTTCTGAAACTGATTTTGTTGACTCAACTTCCCCACATACTGAACCAGCGCGAACATTATCTCCAACTTTAGGCAGTTGTACATAAACAATGTCACCAAGCGCACCTTGCGCAAAATCTGTGATGCCTATTTGAAAGGTATTAGCTGATGTCTCGCGAACCCACTCATGCTCTTTTGTATATTTAAGATTATCAGGAACGTTAGACATTAGAACTCCTCTGATCAGAAAGGGCATCTCGATAAGCGATGCGCGAATAATCAACTGCGGCTAGAAGGTACAACCCAATTCCCCAGATCGCAAACCCCCATCCGAAGGAATGGGCGAATTCCCCCCAACTACTTTTGCTACTAAGAAGAAGGAATGGGAAGGCGTACAACAAATTAAAAGTGGCTGCTTTACCCAAGAAGGTCACAAGAAAGACTTTGCCAGTCTTCTTCCGATACCGGGCGAGCAAAAGAAGCATATAAAGGTCTCTAAGAGCAAGAATAATTACCATCCACCAGGGTATGTAATGCTTGAGCGCAAGGCCGATAACTGTTGCTGCGATGTAGAGACGATCAATTGTCGGATCCATAGCAGCGCCAAGCTTGGATTCTTGATGTAACCAACGAGCAACTTTCCCATCAAAATAATCGGTCCATGCACCAATCGCCAAGACGAGGTAACTCCACCCCTTTAAATTCTCTCCAAGTAAGAGCCAGAGAAAGATCGGGACGCCGAATGCGCGAATAAGAGTGAGTCCATTTGGAATTGTGAGAACCTCTTTACGAGAAAAGTTCATCTAATTCTTCTTTTCATCCCGTTCGCGCACCTTAATTGCAACTTCAACCGGACTTCCTTCGAAGCCAAACTCTTCACGAATCCGTCGTTCGATAAACCGCCTGTAACTGGGCTCCACCCATTCGCTGGCAAAGACAACAAATTTTGGCGGAGCAATGGTTGCTTGAGTAGCAAATCGAATCTTCGGTTGTTTTCCGCCTCGGACTGGTGGAGGAGTTGCTGCCACAAGAGCTCCCAGAAAAGCATTAAGTTTTGCCGTCGGTATCCGCTTCTCCCAACTGTGTAACGCCGTTCGTAAAGCTGGTGCCAATCGGTCTCGGTGCCAACCCGTCTTCGCTGAAAGATTGACTCTCTGTGCCCAGGGATAGCGCTCGAGGTTTCGTTCTAATTCTTTTTCAAGTTGTTCTCGCCGTTCATCATCGACAACATCCCACTTATTCATAACCAATACAAGGGCTCGTCCAGATTCTTCTGTCATTGTGACGATACGTAGATCTTGTTCGGTGAGTGGTTCGGATGCATCAATGACAACGACTGCAACCTCTGCACGATCCAATGCAGTAGCGGTACGCAAACTCGCATAATAATCCGTGCCGCTGTCGTGAATAGCGCGCTTGCGAATACCCGCAGTATCTATAAATCGCCAAGTGTCGCCGCCCAGTTCGATGAGTTCATCAACTGGATCTCTCGTTGTTCCAGCTGCATCGTCAACTAAAACTCG
>JAYTQV010000052.1:0-15057 GCA_043746515.1 Actinomycetes bacterium
ACCGTACAGCTCTCCTTTATTGCCGCGACCGTTGTTTCATACTGTTCGTCGCTTCCATCAATAAAGGTATAGGAACCTGCCTTACCAATTTGAACTAACTTTCTCTCCATGCTGGGGATATAAAAATTTGGACGAAGTTCACGGTAACGTCCCGATTCCTCGTTATAGGACGCAATGCGATGGCGCATAAATTCTCTAAATACAAAGATTGGTGCCGAGATAAAAAAGGTCATCGAGGTATGTTCAAAAGGTGACCCGTGGCGCTCACGGGCCAAATAATTGATCAGTCCAGCAGATCGGCTGGCATCGCTGTCAACATCTTCGAGTGAATTTTCACCAGCAGTAGATACTCGGGCCGCCCAAATAACATCCGAATCACTGGCGCTTGCCTTCACGAGTTCGACCGTCACATCGCTACGGAAATTTATCTCGAAATGCTCTTCACTCATGTGGCGACTTTATCTATTGGCACCCGAAGCAATAGGGATTAAGGCAGAATATCGGCGTGTCAGTCAAGCGCGATTCCCTAAGTGTTGGACTTGCAGTTGGAGCAGCTGGCACCGCTTTTGGGGCCGTAGCAATAGCGGACCATTTTTCGGTCGCTCAAGCCTGCTTTCTCTCCCTCGTTCTCTTCTCCGGGGCTTCGCAATTTTCGTTGGTAGCGGTTATGAGTTCGGGTGGGAGCCCACTAAGCGCAATTGTTACTGGAACATTTCTTGGAGGTCGCAACGGTTTATATGGAGTGCGAATGGCACAAATTCTAAAACTCAAAGGTGCAAAGCGCGCTCTTGCCGCGCACATAACAATCGATGAATCAACTGGACTGGCGATTGCGCAAGAGAACATTGACGATCAACGCACCGCATTCTGGTACACCGGTTTTGGAGTTTTTATTTTCTGGAATCTATTTACTTTGGTCGGGGCGCTCGGGGCGAAAGCCATAGGCGACACCTCAGCTTGGGGTCTAGATGTTGCCTCCCCCGCGATCTTCTGTGCCGTTCTCTATCCGCGGTTAAAAAAACGATCACTCTTTATCGCAGCACTGCTGGCATTTGTTTGGGCGCTATCGATCACCGAGTTTGTGCCGGCCGGAGTTCCCATAATTTCATCAGTGGTAATCGCAGCAATTTTGGGTTGGAAATAAATGAACTCCCAATGGATCGCTGTGATCGTAACGAGCCTTCTCTGCTACCTCATTAAATTTCTGGGGCATGCAATCCCTGATGTGTGGCTGGCGCATCCAAGAGTCCAGCGGATCACTAATTTAATTCCGATAGTATTGCTAAGTGCTTTAGTTGCAATGCAAGCCCTTACTACGAAAACAAAATTGGAGGTCGATCATCGTCTCGCTGGAATCACCGTGGCAATAGTGGCCTTAACAGCAAAAATGCCATTCCCCGTTGTCGTAATCGGGGCAATGGCAACTTCTGCGATTGTTTATCGATTAAAGATTTAGAGAATAGCTAGGGCCTGAAGTTTCTCTTCGAGTGCTTTGTCTGATGGCTCAGTCATGTGGGTTCCATCTGGGAACACAATCACTGGGATGGAACGTTGCCCGCCATTGATCTCAATTACCTTATCTGAAGCGCTCTCATCTGCTTCAACATCGATATAGGTATATTCGATCTTATGTGAATCTAAATATGATTTAGAACGACGGCAATCGCCACACCAAGCGGCGCCGTACATCGTGATCTGAGCAGTCATTTATTTACCCCTTCATTTATATTACTAAAGTTTATTTCAAATCAAGAAAGTGTTCGAGTCCAAATGTTAACCCCGGAGTTTGGACCACTTTGCGCACGCCAAGTAAGACACCTGGCATAAATCCAGTGCGATCGATAGAGTCATGGCGAATCATGAGTGTTTCACCAACCTCGCCCAGAATTACTTCCTGATGGGCAACTAATCCACGCAAGCGAACCGAATGAATCGGTACGTCCCCAACCTTCGCTCCGCGAGCTTCGGCAAGCCCAGAGGACGTTGCATCCGGCATCGCTTCCTTATTTACACTGGCACGCGCTTGCGTGATGAGCTCGGCTGTTCTAGTTGCTGTTCCGGATGGAGCATCTGCCTTGTGAGGATGATGTAACTCAACAATCTCAACTGATTCGAAATACTTAGAAGCCTGCGCAGCAAACTGCATCATGAGGACCGCTCCAAGTCCAAAATTTGGAGCGATGAGTGCGCCAACAGCTGGATTAGCATCTAGCCACCCTTTGACGGTCTCCAGTTTTTGAGAATTAAAACCAGTAGTACCAACTACAACGTTAATTCCGTGGTTGATCGCAAAATCAAGATTTCCCATGACTGAATCTGGGTGGGTAAAGTCAACAACAACCTGAGCTCCACTGGATACCAAGGTGTTGAAGTCATCACCAAGATCGAGTGCAGCGACAAGTTCCAAATCTGGCGCCTCATTGATGCTCGCGACAGTGGTTGCGCCCATCCGACCTTTAGCACCTAGCACTGCAACTTTTATAGTCATGCGATTACCTTCTCAAACTTTGAGGCAGATTTAAAGGGACCCACGAGGGCAAGGGTAGAAGGACGGGGCAAGATTGTGCCGGCAATACTTTTGATCTCATCAGGAGTTACACGTGCTATCTGAGCCAGAATTTCATCAAAACTCATTACTTCACCATAAACAAGTTCGCTTTTGCCGATGCGCATCATCCGTGAACCTGTATCTTCTTGGCTCAATACCAACGATCCTGTGACGGCTCCCTTGGCACGGGTAATCTCTTCATCAGTCAATCCGTTCTGAGCGATATCAAAGGAGATATCGCGAATAATTTTAATAACTTCTTCGGTCTTATTAGGTTGGCATCCAGCATAGAAAGAGATAGTTCCGGCTCCAGAAAATTGCTGGACAAAGGAGTAAACAGAGTAAGCCAGACCGCGCTTTTCGCGAATCTCTTGAAAGAGACGCGAAGACATTCCACCACCCATGGCTGAGGCCAGAATGCTCAAAGCAAAGCGGCGATCATCGCTGCGCTCCACACCTTGAACGCCGAGCAGGAGATGGGATTGCTCAGTCTTGCGGTCAATGATTCCGACCTTACCTGTCCCTCGCGCTTTAACTACGGGTGAGTGCCGCACGTTGGGAGGGTGATCAGGAACATCTAAAAATCCATCTCTGGATAGTGCTTGTTCAATAAGTTTGACGACTTTCTTATGGTTGATGTTGCCCGCAACCGAGATCACGATATCTTCGGGACGATATCGCTTCTTGTAATAGTTATAGATTGCGTTGCGCGACATACCTTTAATTGAATTCGATGTT
Source organism: Actinomycetes bacterium (assembly GCA_043746515.1). GTDB lineage: Bacteria > Actinomycetota > Actinomycetes > Nanopelagicales > Nanopelagicaceae > PALSA-747. The sequence goes on from JAYTQV010000052.1 coordinate 3,287, forward strand.
CCTAAGATTGAACGACCAAGTGGGGTATCTCCATAATACGTTTCCAAGTAGAGATCGTGAATCAGATCCGAAGGGTCATCATCACGCATCGACATCTCCTCCAGCACCACGGTGCGTTCGGCATCAACATCTGATGCACTTACAAGCGAGGAGGTAATTAAGTCAGAAATGACATCAACTGCCAACGGTAGATCGGTATCAATGACCCGTGCATAAAAGCAGGTGTATTCCTTGCCTGTGAACGCATTCATCTCGCCGCCAACAGCTTCGATCGAGGAGGAGATCTCCATAGCATTGCGTGTGGGCGTACCTTTAAAAAGTAAATGTTCTAGAAAGTGAGAAGCTCCCGCGACGGACAAAGTCTCATCGCGGGAGCCCACATTTACCCAAACACCAAACGTTGCAGAGCGAACTGTTGCTACCTCTTCGGTAACAATCCGCAGGCCGCTAGAGAGAGTGGTACGTGCCATTAATTACTTAATTATTCTGCTGGTGAGTCATTTGGAGTTGTTCCATCAGCAAGAACTGGCACCAAAGAGAACTTGCCCTTTGGATCAATCTCGTTGATCTCAACTTCAATCTTGTCGCCAACCTTCATGACCTCTTCGAGGTTTTCAATACGCTTTCCGCCATGCATTTTGCGAATCTGGGAGATGTGTAGCAATCCATCTTTACCGGGAACGAGTGCAATGAAGGCACCAAAGGTAGCGAGTTTTACGACGCTACCGTTGTAACGCTCTCCGACTTTCGGTACAACTGGATTAGCAATTGCTTCGATCATGGCCTTTGCAGCTTCAGCTTGGTTCCCTTCGATTGCACCGATGTAGATAGTTCCATCATCTTCGATGGTGATATCTGCTCCGGTCTCATCTTGAATCTGATTAATCATCTTGCCCTTAGGTCCAATGATCGCTCCAATTAACTCGACTGGAACCTTGATGGAGATAATGCGCGGAGCTAAGAGGCTCATCTCATCTGGCATATCAATCGCCTGGTTCATAATGTCGAGGATATGAAGTCGAGCTTCCTTCGCTTGCAACAGAGCTGCAGAGAGAACGGAGGCAGGAATTCCATCGAGTTTGGTATCTAACTGCAGAGCGGTAACAAACTCTTTGGTTCCAGCTACTTTAAAATCCATATCTCCGAATGCATCTTCCGCTCCCAAGATATCGGTGAGAGCAACATACTCGGTCTTGCCATCAACGAGATCTGAAATCAATCCCATTGCAATTCCAGCAACAGGAGCTTTAAGAGGCACGCCAGCGTTGAGAAGTGACATGGTCGATGCACAGACAGAACCCATGGAAGTTGATCCGTTGGAACCGAGCGCCTCTGAAACTTGGCGGATTGCATAAGGAAATTCTTCGCGAGTCGGAAGAACTGGAAGCAGTGCACGCTCAGCGAGCGCACCATGTCCAATTTCGCGGCGCTTTGGTGTCCCCACCCGGCCGGTCTCACCCACAGAATAAGGCGGGAAGTTGTAGTTGTGCATGTAACGCTTGTGATCATCAGGACTCAAAGTGTCGAGCTGTTGCTCCATCTTGAGCATATTAAGGGTGGTTACTCCCAGAATTTGGGTCTCTCCACGCTCGAATATAGCGGAACCATGGACACGAGGTACAACTTCCACCTCAGCAGTAATTGCACGAATGTCGCGTACTCCGCGTCCATCGATGCGAATCTTGTCCCTCAACACGCGTTGGCGAACTGACTTTTTAGTTACTGATCTGAGCGCCGCAGATACTTCTTTTTCGCGTCCTTCAAATTGCGAAGCTAGCGCTTGCTTAGTTGCGGCATTGATCTCATCCAGTTTGTTCTCGCGATCTTGCTTCCCAGCGATAGTGAGCGCTGCAGAAATCTCTGTGCCAGCTGCAGCGTCAACTGCGGCATAGACATCATCTTGATAATCAAGGTAGACAGGGAATTCACCAGTTGGCTTTGCGGCAACTTTTGCGAGTTCGTTCTGAGCATTACAGAGGGCGCGGATAAATGGCTTTGCAGCCTCTAATCCTTGACCAACAATCTCCTCTGTTGGAGCTTGCGCTCCAGCTTTGATGAGGTCGAGAGTCTTGGTGGTTGCTTCAGCTTCGACCATGATGACAGCAATGTCATCGCCAGCAATCGATCCAGCAACAACCATGTCAAAGACCGCCTTATCCAAATCTGAATGATTTGGAAATGCAACCCACTGCCCATCGATCAGAGCGACGCGCACCCCACCGATTGGACCCGAGAATGGCAGGCCAGCTAGCTGTGTAGACATTGATGCAGCATTGATTGCAAGTACGTCATACATATGGTCTGGGTTGAGTGCCATGACTGTAACAACGACCTGAACTTCATTGCGTAGACCCTTAACAAATGCAGGACGCAAAGGGCGGTCAATCAAACGACAGGTAAGAATTGCATCTTCGGATGGACGACCCTCGCGCCGGAAGAATGATCCGGGGATCTTTCCCGCTGCATACATGCGCTCTTCTACATCCACTGTAAGTGGGAAGAAGTCGAATTGATCCTTGGGTTGCTTGGAAGCAGTTGTTGCCGAGAGCAACATTGAATCATCATCAAGATAAACAAGCGCGGTTCCCGCTGCTTGACGAGCTAAGCGTCCGGTTTCAAAACGAATCTCGCGCTTTCCATATTTTCCGTTATCTATTGTGGCAACGGCGAACTTAACATCTGGACCCTCCATGGGTCATCTCCATTTCTTGAGTTCTCTCCCACAAGAAAATGGATCTTCGATCGAAGTTCACGGGCATAAACCCGGAAACCACTACCGAGGACCGATTTAATTGGGAGAGAACTTCTACTTAAAGTTTTCTAGTTAATTAATATCTATCAATTAACCAATTAACGACGAATACCGAGCTTTTCGATAATCGCTCTGTAACGTGTGACATCGGTCTTTGCAAGGTACTGCAGAAGGCGACGACGCTTACCAACCAACAACAAGAGTCCACGACGATTGTGGTGGTCATTCTTATTAGTCTTGAGGTGTTCGGTAATCTCTTCGATACGGCGAGAGAGCAGGGCAATCTGTGCCTCTGGGCTTCCTGTGTCAGTGGCGGAAGCGCCGTATTTGGTGATGATCTCTTTTTTCTCTGCTGGCTTTAAGGCCATAGTGGCGCTCCTTTGACTATCACGAGGGCCTCGGTGTAAATCACGAAGGCGCACTTTCTCGCTTGTGTGAGAAGGGTATCAGCGCCTCGGTGAGGGGAGAAATTGAAGCCGCAGAATTTAGTCATACTGATGGTAGTATTAAAGTATGAAAATAAGTATGAGCCTCCCAGAGGAAGATCTCTCCTTTTTGGACGCCTACGTGAAGGAACAGGGTTTGGCCTCAAGATCCGCAGCCCTTCACAAAGCGGTTCGACTGCTGAAAGCGAGCGGACTTGGTAGCGCATATGAGGCAGCTTGGTCTGAATGGAATGATGAAGCAATGTGGGATGCGGTATCGAATGACGGTCTGCGCTAATTGAGACGCGGTGAAATTTACCTCGTCAATCTAGATCCAACTAAGACAGGCGAAGCAAACAAGCAGCGACCTGCTGTAATTGTGAGCAACGATGGTGCTAACAGCACGGCTGAACGAAGCGGTCGTGGTGTTGTCACAGTCGTCCCGATGACTTCTATGGTCGAGCGAATCTATCCATTTCAAGTCTTAATTCCCGCTCAGGCTTCCGGCCTCGCTCAAGATTCAAAAGCACAAGCAGAACAGGTTCGCTCTGTTTCGGTAGAACGACTTGGCCGTTCGATCGGAGAAGTTCCTCATCTGCTGATGCAAGAGTTGGACGAAGCACTCAGGCTTCATCTCGCTCTCTAATACTTCGCCTAGTTCGCCTAGTTCGCCTAGTTCGCCACGAAATACCACTAGGCAGTAATTTTCTTACTCTTTAGCCCATTAGAAGGTCGAGAAAGTCTCTAATCTTGCCCATTCATCTCCATTGAAAGCTGCCCTTGCGTTCTCAGCACGGCGTGTGGCGAGATAAGCCCTGGTCATGAGCTCCCCTAAACCAGAGGTAAGGACCGAATCCTGCTCCAACGCTTCCAGTGCCTCCAGTTGAGTAGCGGGGAAAGGTTTGATGCCACAGGCGATCTTCTCCTCCTCACTCAAATAAGAGGGATCTCTATGGGCTGCCTTAGGCGCCTTTAGCCCCCGCTCCACGCCATCCATACCCGCCAAAATTAGACCGGTGAGTGCAAGATAAGGATTAGCAGATCCATCGCAAGCCTTAAGTTCTAGGTTGATCGACTGCATCTCCCGTCCCTTAAATGGACTAGCGACGCGAATCGCGCACTCTCGATTGTCATAACCCCAGGAGATTGTGTTTCCAGCCCAAGCTTGTGGCTTCAAACGCAGGAATGAAACGTAGGAGGGACAGGTCAGGGCAAGGAGCCCTGGGAGATGTTCCAGAACTCCCGCGACAAATGATTCACCGAGTGGAGAAAGTTTGGTGGGTTCAGCTTCGTTGTAGAGCAAATTGAGTTGCTTCTTCTTATCCCAAAGCGAGAAATGAAGATGAGCTCCGGAACCAATTCCATCTTTAAAAGGCTTAGGGGCTAACGATGCCAACAGACCGAACTGGACCTCGGCCGTACCACGGATAGTGTCGCGAAACTGCAGGTGTTGATCTGCCGATTTAAGTGCCGGTCCATATTTGATGGCAATTTCCTGTTGTCCTGGACCATATTCATTGATGGCTTGCTCAACAACGATTCCTTGCTCAGCTAAGTTATCGACCATCTGATCTACAACGTTGCTGGCGCGATCCATGCCACTGCTTGAATAGCAAGGACCATTCATCCAAGGAATCGGGCCGCTATCGGATTCCTCAGCTAAGTAGAACTCTGATTCGAATGCGGACATAAATTCCAAACCTTGCTCATCCAATTTCGCAAGAACACGTTTCAAAACTGAGCGAGTACATCCATCCCACGCTGTTCCATCTTGATTCTGAAGATCAGAATGCATAGAGGCAGTGCGATTCAACCAAGGTAAAATAGAGAAGGTCTCAATGTCGGGAACGATGCGGACTTCACCAACTGGTTCCATTCCCTCAATAAGTACCAACTCTTCAAAGAGATTAACCGCATGTTGGGCGCGAGTGAGTCCGACACCTTCGGTGATTTTGGAATCCAATTGCACCGCTGTCACCGTCTTGCCACGAATAATTCCGGCAAGATCACAATAGAGAAATCGAATGAGCCGCAGGTTCTCTTTATCTGCAATTTTAAGAATCTCTTTTCTTTTCATATCTCTCTATCCTTCTATTCCATAGGCTTTAAGGGCATTATCTCTTCCAATTGCAGTGACCACACTTACTGCATTTGCAGCTGACCAATCACCGCGCGCAACAAAGTCATCTGCAATTTCACCTAATCCACGGCGAAATAGGAGTGCGCCGAGATAGGTCAGTTCCGGCAATCCCCATGCATCTGATGAGAAGAGGACTTTGTGGAATGGTGCAAGCTCTAGCGACTCAGCAATGATCGCTGTAGACCTGGCACCTGTGTAATTTATTGCCAAGCCAACATCCATATACACATTGTGAAACATCTGTGCCAAATATCCGGCATTACGCTGGAAAGGATAGGTGTGAAGAAGTAGGACCGGAATCTCTAACGCCTCGAATTGTCGGATCAAATCCGTCATCAACAAGGGATCGCAGCGATGTAGATAAAGATCGGGGTCTCCAAAACCAATATGAAATTGGATAGGTTTGCGCAATTCGGACGAGCTATAAATCAAATGGCGAAGCAAGATCGGATCAGAGATCCTTACCATTTTGGTAGTTTCAATCTCCTTCAACCACTGACCAGCGGCACGTTCAACCTCGACCAAAGCAGGCGGCGAAGCCTCAAAATCTAATCCGATTCGATAGGCAACGATTGATTTAAGTCCTATTGCTTCTGCGGACTCCTCAGCCAGAAGTTCTGAAAATTTGGTAGCAAACTCTGCTGCGCTCACTCCACTAGCGGCCACTCTTTCAGCCACTGTTTCAATGCGAATGACTTCACTAGCTTTGGCGCCAGAAACCTCAGCCATTTCATTGGGGCTATAAATCACATCACCACGTAAGCCCGACTCTACGAAGTAATGATCAATGCCCGTCGCTTTGAGCAGACGAGCGTTAACTTCTGAGGCTCCCAACTCCAAGCGACGGCTCCAATATTCGTCAGGAGAAGCGTGCGGCTGCAAATCCAACAAAGGTGCTACCCAACGGCGAGTCGCAAATCCAACTTGGGTATTCATTGCATCATCTAAAGATTTAGGTGTGCGATCAGATTCGGTGATCATGTTGGTAAACGATTCAAGAGAAGGGTTCTCTTTAACTACCCCGTGAACGTGATGATCTACAAGACCTAAATCTGCGAGCGCCTGCGATGCAGGACCTGAGGGTTGGATTTTCCATTCATTAGTCACATTCTAATAATAGGCAGAGTTTAAGGTAAGAGTGCGATCACGCGTGCAGGACTGCCTGAACCGCCAACTAGCGGCAAGACGCCAACAACTATCCAGGCACCGATCGCAGGAAGGGCTTTCAAATTCTGCAAATTCTCTAAATGCCACACTCCTTTGGGGTGGGAGATTTGGGAATGAACCGGGAAATGAGAGGCCTCACCAGTATCGATCCCGAGGGTGTCAATACCCAAGCCAACGACTCCCCGAGTGTTAACTAAATAATCAGCGGCCTCCATGCCGAAACCAGGGAATCGCAGATTACCTGGTTCTCCAGCATATTTAATGGGATCAGTGTTGAACTCCTCCCAACCAGTTCGGAGCAGAGCCACCGAACCACTTGGAATCACTCCGTACAAAGATTCGAATGCGGTGATCTCATCGAGAGTCAGCGTTGCATCTGCATCATTTCCGATCCGGGCGGAAATATCAATCACAACTGCGGGACGAACTAACTCTGAAGCGGGAATTTGATCAACAGTTTTCTTGCCCGCAACAAAATGACATGGTGCATCAAAGTGAGTACCTGAATGTTCGAAGAAAGAGACTCGGCGTGCAAAGAACCCATCATGTTCCACAGTCCCCATGACCTGCGCCTCTGGGGGTGTGCTCCCGGGCCACATAATGACATCAGAACCCAATGGAATCGTTAGATCTATAACCTTCGCACTACCGAGCATGGCTCTCCCTTTTATTTCTATCGTTCACAATTTATCTTTGAACTATAAGGCTGTCTTACCTTACCGCTTCGGCGAGATTCTCATCATTGCGAAGTTGTTCACCTAACTTTGTAGCTAACTTCGGTTTGGTGAGAATAAAGACAATTCCGATCGCAAGCCAAATAATTGCCGCAATCGGTAGGGCTCTTCCTGCGGCAGACGTTGGCCAAGGATGGACATTCTCCCAAAGCGTTATTCCTAAAATTCCGAGTCCAAGGAGAGGGATAATAATTTCCCATTGCGCTGTGCGTTTCTTGCCAGATAAGAAGAGAAACTTAATCGCTCCGACTGTCGCCAAGAGATAGACAATAAGCAGAATCAAAGTTCCAATGACACCACTTCCAGCAAAGATATCAGAGGCTTGCTTATGCCAAGCAAACTTCCAGACCACCAAGATAATGAGCACGGCTGCAGAGATTATTCTGGTCGCATGCATTAGTGTTCCATTTTTCTCATGAACTTGCGAAAGAAATTTATTTCCACCATCGCGACCCATGGCAAAGGAGAGGCGTGCAGCACCAACTAGACATGCAAGTAAGCAGCCAAAAGCGCTGAATGCTACTCCGAGAGAGATAATTGTGACAATCCACGAACCAATGAACTGAGTACCTAAGTCACCCATGAGAGAGCCAGATGATCCAAATACTTTAATTCCTGCAGCGTTGGTTCCAAAACCCATGACTTCAACTGCCGTGACAATGACAAAGTAGAAACCGCCGAAAATTGCAGTCTCAAGAATCGCTCGTGAAATATCTTTACGTGGGTTATTGGTCTCTTCGCCAAAAGTAGATGAAGCTTCAAAACCAGCAATAGAGAGGAATTCAAAAACTGCGCCTACAAATACGCCATTAAAGCCAGATCCCTTCGGAATTGAGAAAACTGACCAATCAACATGATTGTGGTTGGGCGCATGTCCACTGGCTAATTTAATAAAGACGACAACTGTTGTAACAAAAATGAGTATGACTGTTATGCCTTCGAAGGAGAGAAGAAGTCTGGTCCCTTTGCGCGCTGGAACTATTGCCACCCAGTATGCAATTCCCACGGCTATTAGACCGATGACAAAAGGAAGGGCTGCTGGTTGATTGTGCCAGATCCCAATTTCATCTAAAAACTTTGCAGCAAAAATACCGGTTGCCATAGAAGTGACACATCCATAGACACTGCCTGCGTGGTTGAAGTTTTGGCAGAGCCGTACAAAGCCGTAGGCAATGAGAAGTACACCAACAGTTGCAATCGCAAATGAGAGTGGAACTGCGCGACCGACGCTGCTCTGTGGATTAATATTGGCGGCCATCGAGGGAGCCATGAGCGCGACTGAAATACCAATCGCTTCCCACACATTAAGATTCTTAACTAATTTTGTTGCAGTCTTAACTAGCCTTCAGAGATAGACAGCTAAAGAAGATCTTGTGGTTAATTGTGCAGGATTAGGAGCAATTTTTAGTGCAAATTACCTATTTGCATCGATAAGGGTGTTTTAAGTCAAATCAGGATCTGTGCGGCGTTTTCGCAATCAAGGCGCATCTGAATCAATAGCGCCTCCAGGCTTTCAAATTTTAAGGTGTCGCGCAACCGCACGATGAACTCAAGGGTTGCTTCTTGGTCGTACAAATCCAAGCCAACTTGGTTGAGCGCATAAGCCTCTACCTGTCGTCCACGAACTCCCGGGAATGTTGGGTTGGTACCAATCGAGATTGCAGCCTGCCAACGAACTCCCCCGACCGATAGCCATCCAGCATAAACGCCATCTGCGGGAATAGTCGCGTGATCAAATAAACCAATATTTGCGGTTGGATAACCAATAGTTCTTCCACGCTTCTCACCATGAACAACTGGACCGCGCAAGTAAAAGGGCCTGGTTAATAATTCATTAGCTCGCTCCACATCTCCATCAACTACCAAAGTTCTAATTCGAGTGGAGGAGATTGCACTTCCGCGATCTTCTTCTAATGAAACTGCGCTCACTTCAAATCCACTGGTGTGCTTTTTGAGATACTCGACGCTCCCAGCAGCCTTGTGACCAAATGTGAAATTGCTACCAACGGTGACATGTGTCGCACCAATTTGATGTACCAAGATTTCCGCAATGAACTCATCGGGAGATTTGCCGGCAAATTCTTTTGTAAATTCCATGACGACTACTTCATTGGCTCCGTGGCTTTTAAGTAAGGTGATGCGATCTGAGAGAGAGACCAAGGTAGATGGAGTGCGCTCAGGGGCAAAAATGGATGTGGGGTGCGGATCAAAAGTCAGCACTGTAACTGGACCATATTTGGCCGCCTCCGCCAATATTTGTTGATGGCCACGATGAACTCCGTCAAATATTCCGATTGCAACTGAAGTCATACCTTATTCTTTCATGGAAACAAGAGTTGGAGTTGCGAGAACTGTTATCCCAAAAGATCGATTCTCCAGCAGTGCCACAAATGTACCTGCACTAGATAGCGCCGCGACTGCTCCGGCACAATCATTTGCACTAATTGGCCGGCCAAATGAAATTTCATTTAGCTCACCTGGATCCAACTTTCGTGTGGGCAAAATTCGTCCGATTCCATCAGCCGTTGAAGTCAGGTCCGCGCTCTGCCAATCACGGCATTCTGAAATATCAAAGGGTAAGACCACTGTGCGACGCAGAGAGGTCAGGTGTCCTCCAACGTCCAATAGATTTCCTAGATCTCTCGCGATAGCTCGAATATAAGTCCCCGCAGAACAATTCACCATTACGTCAATAGATATCTCGGTGTTGCTTCGTTTGATGGAGCGAATCTCAATAATAGAGATGGTGACCTGTCGTGATGGAAGCTCAAATTCCTCGCCTGAACGGACTCTGGCATGGCCGGTTTTCCCATCCACCTTGATGGCACTAACAGAACTAGGGCGCTGAGATACAACTCCCACCATTGACCCCAAATGGTCAGCAATTTCTTGATCGCGTACATTAATTAGAACGCGAGGGTCCGCGCGTAGAAGAACTTCGCCTTCTTTATCATCGGTAAGAGTTGCTGCGCCAAGTGCGATGGTTGCTTCGTATGACTTGGTTCCATCCACTACATACTGCAATAAACGTGTGGCATTTCCTATCCCAAGTACCAACACTCCTGTAGCCATGGGATCTAGGGTTCCGGCATGACCAACTTTTTTGGTTCCAAAACGACGGCGGATTTTTGCTACAACGTCGTGGCTAGTCATTCCACCCGTCTTATCGACAAGCAAAAAACCATCCATATAACTGCTTAAGTTATTCGGAGATCTTGTAAGGATCGAGTTCCACTGGTTGCGCATTTTCGCGTAACTTGGCCAGCTCTGCATCTGCTGCGCGAACTGCGGACATGAGTTCGTTCATAGCAGTGGCGGATTCTTGAAGTCCATCCGCAAAGAATTCAATCGTAGGTGTAATGCGAAGTCCAAGCGCGCTTCCTACTTCTCGGCGAATTAACCCTTTGGCAGAGGCGAGAGCTGCTGCCGTTCCCGCTTGGGCATCGACATCACCAAGAACGGTGTAAAAGATTGAAGCCTGTTGCAAGTCACCAGTAACTCGTACATCAGTCACAGTCACAAATCCCAGGCGCGGGTCTTTTACCCGCGCCTCAAGAGTCATAGCAATAACCTCTTTAATGCGATCAGCGACCTTGAGGGCGCGATTTGATGCCATTTTAGGCTCTCTTCTTCTCGCGAATCTCAAAGACCTGGATTACATCTCCTACTTCGAGACTCTTATATGAACCGAGTCCAATACCGCATTCAAATCCATCTTTGACCTCAGTCGCATCATCTTTGAAGCGACGAAGGGAATCGATAATCAAGTTTTCTCCGAGTACCACACCGCTGCGCAAAGTACGAGCCTTCGCATTACGACGAATGAATCCATCGAGCACTAAGCAACCAGCAATATTTCCAACCTTGCTAGACTTGAAGATATCTCGGACTTCGGCATTTCCAAGAACAAACTCTTCATACTCAGGCTTGAGGAGACCTTTGAGAGATGCTTCGATCTCTTCGATTGCTTGGTAGATGACGGTGTAGAAGCGAACTTCCACTCCCTCTTGATCGGCGAAGATTGCAGTTTGTGGCTCTGGCTTAACATTGAATCCGATAATCACAGCAGTTGAAGCCGAAGCGAGTGTGACATCGTTCTTGGTGATGGCGCCAACACCACGATGAATTACGCGCAGATCGACATCAACACCAACATCAAGTTGAAGCAACGCATCTTCAAGGGCTTCCACAGATCCTGAAACGTCACCTTTAAGGATGAGGTTAAGAGTGCTGACCTTGGATTGCTCCATGAAGTCTTCCAGTGAAACCTTCTTACGAGTCTTAGCGAGCAGAGCATTTCGAGTAGCGAGCTGTCGCTTCTCTGCAATCTGGCGTGCTGTTCGATCGTCTTCAGCGACTATAAATGAATCTCCAGCACCTGGAACCGAAGTGAAACCGAGAACCTGCACTGGACGAGATGGACCTGCCTCCGAGACATTGTCGCCATTCTCATCCAGCATGGCACGCACGCGACCATATGCTCCGCCAGCCACAACTGCATCCCCGACCCGCAAAGTTCCTCGTTGGACGAGAACTGTTGCTACAGGGCCGCG
>JAYTQV010000053.1:0-10150 GCA_043746515.1 Actinomycetes bacterium
AACATCGCGTTCGGCAGTGCTTCAGCAACGGTGCCCTCTATCTCGATTGCTCCGTCTTTCTTGGCCAAGCAGTACCTACTTAATCTCTTCAGGGGTCTAATTACGGAAATCCGCTCATTTCTGGGCAGAGGGTGAGTCTAAGGCGCAAGGGGCAAAAAGACGAAATCGGGGCAGAATTTATGCTAAAAGAGGGTTAACTCTAGTGACCTTTGATTGGATCCAAGCAATCTCTTTGGGGTCACCCACCACCACCAACTTGTCGCGAGCCCGTGAAATACCCACGTAAAGGAGATCGTTCGGATTAATTCCATCATGGAATCCATCGATCGCCAGGACTACAACAGGACGCTCCAACCCCTTAAAACCTCCCACGGTGCAGTAAAAGACATCTTCATCCTCCCAAAAGGAACGCCAATTCATCATCTTGTCCTCATCATCACGTATCGACTGCACTGGATGTCGATGCTGGATCGTAAGAAGAGCGATTTCTCGTGGTTCCCACCTCTCCTGGTCAACGAGTTTTTCGACCACATCATCTGCCGCGGCGTGAATACTCTTCCAAGGCGCTGTGAAGGGCACCTGGTCGCCATCATCCGCGACTGAGATATATTCAATTTCGAAGGAATGAGGACCGCGCGCCACAGCAGGGCGAGTAATAAGCGAATGTGCCGCCTTGGCTATTTGCTGCGAATTGCGAAGGTTCTCCAATAGCCGAAACTTGGCGAAATTCCCTTCGGGAGGCGGGCGCTCTCCAAAGATTTTCTGTTGATCATCTCCAAAAAGGGCCAATTGCCCGCTAGCGGGATCTTTCAAAGAGAGTTCAACTACCTGCCACCACGCAGGCAAAAAATCCTGTGCCTCATCGATGACAAAGGCATCGAACTTCCTTTCCAGACTTACCTGTTCAGCCTTAAGAATTAAATCGTCGCGGTAGCGATCGATCTCATCTTTGTAGTGTTCAGGATCTCCCGCCTCGGATCCAATCAAGTGGGCGTAATCATGAAATGTTCCAACATAAGCAACTCTTTCTGCTTCGGGAAGTTCGCCATTTTTCCCTTGCATGTATGTAGTCAAACCTCGGTTGTAACAAATTATTCCAACACGCTTACCGGCTTTGCTCCACCGTTTATCCTGCTCAAATGCCAGCCATGTTTTACCCGAGCCTGCAGGACCTTGTACGTAATAACGCATATTTTCAGATAACTGATCGAGAAGAACTTCACGCTCATGGGTAAGGCTTCGGATGAACTCGTAATTATTTCCAAGAATTGCTTTCGGATTTGTTTTCTGAACCACAATAGGAAGTAAATTTTTAGTTGCAATCTCCACCCAATTTTCAAAGTTCGGAAGCGAATAATCTCTTTGGGTGTTAAGAATGGATTTCAGCTGTGAAAGCATGTGCGCCAATCCATCTTTTTGAATAATTTTTCCTAGTGGCAAAACTGGATCTTCCGCATCCACAATATTGCAATGTGGAAATGCCACTACCCAATCTGAGCGGAGTAACCCCAGCGACCACTTGGTGTGAATGAAGTTTCTAAGCGCATATAAATTTCTACGAGATTGTTCTGCCGGATGTATCGCATGTGAACCTGATGGATCTGATTGAATCCAATAATTCCCATCATGAGAGATATGAGCGCCTTTAACTTCTACCACTATCAAACCGTGATCCTTGAGGAGCACTGCTAGATCAATCTCGATATCACCATCAACCGAATCTGAAATCTCAAGATTGGCAAAGATAGCGTCGCCTTCAGATAACTGTGGAAGTAGCGCTTCGAATACTGCTCGCTCACCAGGACTTCGAAAGATTGGATTCTCTGGATAGACGGCAGCGGGAGACATTGCCCGATTATTCCCAAAAGGCTAAGTGCTGGCTAGCACGTGGAAGTTAATCCTACTTACTGCCTACTGCTTTATTTTAAAAGTTTGAATATGTGTAGGGAAATTCGGGGTCAAGCGGATTTCGCAGAGTAATTCCCCCTGATTGCCTGAGATCTTCCACTTCATATGGAGTGGGGAATCTGAACTTTCGATCACGATGTTGGCGCTCTCTTTGAGTCCACCTACCTCCCCGATTAACCGCTCGATGCTTGCAACTCGCTCCGGGAAAGGAATATCTAGATCCACGTTCTCCGAGAAAATCTCAAGAGGTGGGTTCGCCTTAATATTGCGAAGCCAACCTTCTGCCTTCGCCGCGAATTCAAAGGTAACTGGCCAAGGTTTTGGTTGTGAAATTTCAAAATTGAGTCCATCGAGAGCAGTGTCGAGGAGTTTGATGGCAGTAGCCATCGCACCTGAGTAGGTCGCATTCTCCAAAACTACGACCGACAACCCCGTTGGAACGTGCCAGCGCATGTGGGCACTAAAACCCGGATATCCACCCGAATGTGAGACAAATTGTCCAAAGCGTTGATCGTATTCAACGAAGAGACCGAGTCCATATCCAGAGATGCGCACTCCATTCTTGGGCAAGGTCCCAAGTTCGGTATTAAAGAGAGTTGGGGTTGTAATGAATTGCATCTCTCGTCTCGTAGCGGCAGAAAGTAGCGCCTCGTTCTCTACGTGATCAGTAAATGCGGAGTAGAACCAGTTGGACCAAATTCGCAAATCTTTTCCACTGCTAAATAAACCACCGATGCTGGAGAAAGAACCGGAAGGAGAATAGGGCAGCTCTATCCAACCCTCTTCAACTTTCCTATAACCCTTAGCAAGATTTTTTTCTGAGAAGTCATATGCATTAAATCCAGTTTGATTCATTCCCAGGGGCTTGAGAAATTCTGTTGTAACAAACTCTCTGAAGTCTCGGCCTGAGACGATCTCAATTGTTAAACCAAGTAGCGCAAAACCGAGATTGGAATATTGAAAGAGCGCGCCAGTGGTATGGGTTGCATTCACTCCACTGCGAACAATTTCGCGCAAATCCTGACTCGTGATCGATTCTTGCCGATCGGCCCAAGGATCATCAGTAGGAAGGCCCGAAGACATAGATGCCAGCTGGCGAAGTGTTGGAATTGATTGAGCACTGCTCAGTGTTGAAAATGTAAATTCTGGTACGAACTCTGTTATCAGCTGATCTAGGTTCAATTTGCCTTCATCACGCAATTTCAACAAAGCAGCGATAGTAAAACTCTTTGTGCACGAAGCGATACGAAAGGTCGTATCGGCATCTGGAACCGCTCCTTGACTGACGCGAACTCCATAACCCTTTTCGAAAAAAATTCGTTCACCTTGGAAAAGTGTTGCAAATATGCCAGGGGTTCCCATTGATTCAACCCGCACTTGCACCAACTCTTCTAAAGTGAGAGCAGTTTCAAGAGAAATTTCTAAGAGATTATCCGTCGTCATATGTGAGCCTTTCGAGGAATGGATTCTGGCGACAATTTCACGTGATGAGTTCTGAGACCTCAACCCCTAAACGGCCAAGTTCCGCTGCTCCCCCGTCGATGGCTGTTAGTACAAATGGCTTTCCATCAGGCAAAAGGGCGAATGAATGTTCAAAATGCGCACCATTGGATTTATCACTCGCAACGACAGTCCAGTTATCGCTAAGGGTCTTCATCTTCTCAGTGCCACGAGTGATCATAGGTTCGATGGCTAGCGCCATTCCCACCTTCAACTCTGGACCAAGTCCCGCTGGACCGTAATTAAGAACATGAGGCTCTTGGTGCATCTCGGTACCGATTCCATGACCACCGTATTCGCGCAAAATTCCATACTTTCCTTGGCCTTGTATGTAACTCTCGATGGCATGGGAAATATCAGTGAGGTGTCCTCCAACAGTGGCCGCGGCAATCCCACGCCACATTGACTCTTCACAGGTATCCATCAATTTTTGATCTGCTGGGTCGATGTCACCGACACCAACCGAGAAAGCCGAATCACCGTGCCATCCATTAACGATCGCTCCAAAGTCGATCGAGATGATGTCACCGCTTACTAATGGACGTTCGTTAGGAATTCCATGTACGACCTCTTGATTGATGGAGGCACAAATAACATTGGGATAACCATGATAATTTAAAAAAGAAGGTGTTGCGTTATGTGCAGCCAGATAATCTGCCGCGATTGCATCAAGTTCTAGGGGTATCACTCCGGGAGCAATACTGGCTTTCATAAGTTCCAAGGCTCTTGCAACTACCAAGCCAGCCTGACGCATCAACTGCAGCTGTTCCAAAGTCTTGATTTGAATAGCCATACAAACTACCCGAGTACCGTAATTGCTCTCGTCAATATGTCTGAGACATCACCAAGAGCGCTGATTACTTTCAACAGCCCCTTACTGCGGTAATACTCAATAATAGGCTGCGTCTGTTCGCTATACACATTGAGTCGATGGGTAACTACTTCTTCCTTATCGTCTTCACGTTGATAAAGCTCACCTCCACATATGTCGCAGATACCTGCAACTTTGGGGGCATCAAAAATTGTATGAGAGCTCGCGCCACAGTTACGACAGGTGCGCCTGCCAGATAAGCGCTTAACAATCTCTTCAGGTGCAATCGCAAGTTCAAGAACTACATTGAGTGCAAATGAATTTTCCTCTAAAACCCCCGCTAGGAAATCCGCTTGTCCAACATTGCGTGGATATCCATCGAGCAAGAAACCCGCTTGCGCATCACTGTACATGACACGATCCTTGAGCATCTCATTCGTTACTGAATCAGGAACTAGGTTTCCCGCATCCATATAGGACTTAGCCAATTTTCCGAGGTCTGTCTCACCCTTGATGTTGGCGCGAAAAATATCCCCCGTAGAGATATGTGGGACGCCGTAATGAGCTGCTAGGTGAACTGCTTGTGTACCTTTTCCAGCGCCTGGAGGACCTACCAGGATTAAACGCATTAGCGCAGGAATCCCTCATATGAACGTTGTTGCAACTGAGATTCAATCTGCTTGGCGGTATCAAGTCCAACACCCACCACGATCAATATTGCGGTTCCACCAAATGGGAAGTTTTGGGAGGCTTGGAACAATATCAAAGCAATGATAGGGATGATGGCAACGAAGGCTAGATAGAGCGAGCCCGGGGCTGTGATGCGGGAGAGAACGTATTGGAGATATTCCGAAGTAGGTTTACCAGCGCGAATACCTGGAATGAATCCCCCGTACTGCTTCATATTATCTGCAACTTCATCCGGATTGAATGTGATGGCAACATAGAAGTAGGTAAAGAAGATGATGAGAACAGCGTAGGAAATAATATAAATCGGGTGATCACCCTTGACCAGATTGGTCTGAATCCAAATCGACCACTTGGCCGTTGATCCCGAGAAGTTGACGATCAGCGACGGAATATAGAGAAGTGAAGAGGCGAAGATAACTGGGATAACACCCGCCTGGTTTACCTTGATTGGAATATAGGTCGAGGTCCCACCATACGATTGACGGCCAATTTGGCGCTTGGCATATTGAACTGGAATCCGTCGTTGTGCTTGCTCCACGAATACAACCGCTGCCACGACCAATACTCCAACAGCCATAACAAAGAGGAAGGCGAACCAACCTTTCTGCTGCTTGATTGACCAGAGTTGAGTTGGGAAACCAGCTGCAATCGAGGTGAAGATCAAGATCGACATTCCATTGCCGATACCGCGATCTGTGATTAATTCACCAAGCCACATGATTACGGCAGTACCGGCTGTCATTACCAAGACCATAGTCACAATACGAGGCCAGGACGAGTTGGGAATGATGGCCAAGGTACAACCGCTAAATAAGCGACCTGTCGAACGAGCAACCGCAATCAGACCAGTTGACTGCAAAATTGCTAGGCCAACAGTGAGGTAACGGGTGTACTGGGTGAGCTTTGCCGTACCAGATTGGCCCTCTGCTTTTAGAGTCTCAAAGCGCGGGATAACAACGGTAAGCAACTGAATAATGATGGAGCTAGTGATGTACGGCATGATTCCCAGTGCAAAGACTGAGAGGTGCAAGAGCGCGCCACCTGAGAATAAGTTAATGAGTCCAAAGAGTCCACCAGAGCTAGTCTGATTTAAGCAAGACTGGACATTCTTATAAGAAACTCCAGGCGTAGGAACGATCGATCCGAAACGGAACAATCCCATGATCGCCAAGGTGAAGAAAATCTTTCTGCGAAGATCGGGCGTCTTAAAGGCCTTACCAAACGCTGCAAGCATTTAACTTCTCCTTATAAATTTCTCTTTAAGATATTTAAGAGCGAACTCTTAACGGACATAAAAAGCTCAATACATATCGAGCTGGAAATAGAACCTTTAGAGCTTCGTGATCGATCCACCTGCAGCAGCGATCTTTTCAGATGCCGATGAGGAGAAGGCATGCGCCACGACGGTAACTTTCACAGAAATGTCACCATTCCCCAAAACCTTAACAGGATGACCATCACGAGCCGCACCCTTTGCAACTAAATCTTCAACGGTGACTCGGCCACCCTTTGGATAGAGCGCGTTAATAGTGGAGACGTTAACAGGCTGGTATTCCTGACGCTCTGGGTTTTTGAAACCGCGGAGTTTTGGAAGGCGCATAACAAGAGGCAACTGACCACCTTCAAAGCCCGCACGAACAGTGTTACGAGCACGTGTTCCTTTGCCACCGCGACCAGCAGTCTTACCTTTTGAAGCTTCACCGCGACCCTTACGGGTGCGTGACTTCTTTGCGCCCGGAGCCGGACGAAGATGATGAACTTTGAGAACCATTGTTATTCGACCTCCTCGACGGTAACCATGTGACGCACAGCGACGACCATCCCGCGAATCTCTGGACGATCTTCCTTCACGACAACATCACCGATTCGTTTTAAACCGAGTGAACGCAAGGTCTCGCGGTGCTCAGGACGAGCTCCAACTTTGGAGCGTAGCTGTGTAACTTTTAGACGTGGCATTTTTATGCACCAACCGTTGCTGCTATGGCACGTGCGATTGCTGCAGGTGCGACATCTTCTAGGGGTAGTCCACGACGAGCTGCGATTGATGCTGGTGCTTCTAGCATCTTAAGCGCTGCTGCGGTGGCATGGACCATATTGATTGGGTTATTGGAACCAAGAGACTTGGTGAGAACATCGTGAACCCCAGCGCACTCAAGTACGGCGCGCACTGGACCACCAGCGATTACACCAGTACCTGGAGATGCAGGGCGCAAAAGAACCACGCCGGCTGCGGCTTCACCTTGTACTGGGTGAGGAATTGTTGAACCGAGAAGGGCTACCTTGAAGAATTGCTTCTTCGCATCTTCGACAGCTTTAGCAATAGCCTGAGGAACTTCCTTAGCCTTGCCGTAACCGACTCCGACTGTGCCTTTCTGGTCACCAACAACAACAAGTGCTGTAAAAGAGAAACGACGTCCACCCTTTACAACCTTTGCTACACGGTTGATGAAAACTACGCGCTCTGTGTATGGAGACTTCTCTTTTTCAGATCCACCATCACGGCCCCGACGTTCGCGACGATCATTTCCGCCCTTTGCACCATCTTCGCGTGGACCGCGAGCAGTTACACTAGCGTTTACCGGAGGAGTTGCCATTTAGAAGTCCAATCCATTCTCGCGGGCACCGTCAGCAAGAGCTGCAATGCGTCCGGTGTATTTGTTTCCACCACGATCAAAGACCACAGTCGAAATACCTTTTTCCTTAGCGCGTTTTGCGATCTCTGCGCCTACGAGGCGAGCCTTTGCGCTCTTATCATCCTTGGATTCACGAAGCGTGCTCTCCATGGTTGAAGCTGAGACCAAGGTCTGACCGATCGAATCATCAACGATCTGGGCAACCAAGTGACGGGATGAACGCGAGACAACAAGGCGAGGACGCTCAGCAGAGCCGACAACACGCTTGCGGACACGGAAGTGGCGACGACGGCGGGCATTTTGTGCCGAGCCTTTAACAACTTTTACACCGATAGCCATTACTTCTTACCTGTCTTTCCTTGCTTGCGGCGGATCTTTGCGCCGTCGAGATGGAGACCCTTGCCCTTATATGGATCAGCCTTACGAAGTTTTTGAATCTTCGCTGCAACCTCTCCAACGAGCTGCTTATCGACACCTGAGATCGAGAAGCGGGTGGCAGATTCGACTTTAAAGGTAATACCTTCTGGAGCTTGAAATGGAACCGAATGGCTATAGCCAAGAGCAAACTCCAAGTCCTTACCCTTCTCAGCAACCTTGTAACCAACACCAACGATGTTAATGGTCTTTGAATATCCATTTGTTACACCCTCGATCATATTTGCGACCAAGGTGCGTGAAAGGCCATGAAGTGAACGTGCAATACGTCCATCATCAGGGCGTGTTACGAGAAGAGTTTGCTCTTCTCGTGCAATTGTGATCGGACCAGCGAGAACATGTGAGAGAGATCCTTTAGGACCCTTCACTGAAATCTCTTGACCCGCAATATTGATTTCAACTCCAGTTGGAATTGCGATAGGTGAGCGACCAATACGTGACATCAGATCACCATACGTAGGCGAGAACTTCTCCGCCTACCCCTTGCTTGTTGGCTTGCTTATCAGTCAGCAGACCAGATGACGTTGAGATGATGGCCACGCCAAGTCCACCCAAGACCTTAGGAAGAGCCGTTGACTTTGCATATACGCGAAGGCCCGGCTTTGAAACGCGACGCAGGCCAGCGATAGAGCGCTGACGATCTGAGCCAAACTTCAAATCGATGGTGAGAGTCTTTCCAAAACCAGCAACGGTATTTTCTACCTTGAAGCTAGCGATGTAACCCTCCTGCTTAAGAATTTCGGCAATGCGAACTTTTACCGACGACGACGGCATTGATACCGTATCGTGATAAGCAGAGTTCGCGTTGCGCAGACGTGCAAGCATGTCTGCGATCGGATCTGTCATTGTCATACTGTGGCCTCTGGCCTCTCTCGAGATGGTTTCCTCCTGCCCACTTTGAGTGGGAAGTTCGGACCTATCTTGTAGTTGATAGTGGGTGGATTAAAAACTCTTTGTTCTAGCTTTCCGTTTTACCAGGAAGCCTTAGTGATACCAGGAAGTTCACCACGGTGCGCCATCTCGCGGAAGCAGATGCGGCAGATGCCGAACTTTTGGTAGACAGCATGTGGTCGACCACAACGCTGGCAACGGGTGTAGCCACGAACCTTGAACTTAGGCTTGCGAGCAGCTTTAACCTTGAGCGATGTCTTTGCCATTAGTTGCTACCCCTTAGTTCTCACGGAATGGAAAGCCGAGCGCTTTTAGAAGTGCGCGACCTTCATCATCTGTCTTGGCGGTCGTTACAAAAGTGATATCCATACCGCGTGTGCGGTCAATTTTGTCCTGCTCGATTTCTGGGAATACAACCTGTTCGGTAAGACCGAAGGTGTAGTTGCCGTTTCCATCGAACTGCTTAGGAGATAATCCGCGGAAGTCGCGGATACGAGGAAGCGCGATCGAGAGCAGACGATCTGCGAATTCCCACATACGATCGTTGCGCATTGTTACGTGGGCGCCAATCGGCATACCTTCACGTAACTTGAATTGAGCGATCGACTTGCGAGACTTGGTGACCTGAGGTTTTTGACCGGTGATGATTGTGAGGTCGCGAATCGCGCCTTCAATCAACTTTGAGTCACGAGCTGCTTCACCGACACCCATGTTTACGATGACCTTGACCAGACCAGGAATCTGCATCACATTGCTATAAGAGAACTCACTCTTAAGAGCGGGCGCAATCTCAGCTTTGTAACGAGCCTTAAGACGAGGAGCTGTTGCAGTTGTCATGGTTAGACATCCTTTCCGGTACGACGAGAGATGCGAACGTTCTTGCCGTTCTCATCCTGACGTGCACCAATGCGAGTGGGCTTGCCATCATCGCCGACGAGTTGCACATTTGAAATGTGAATTCCGGCTTCAATGGTGAGAATTCCGCCGACTTTGACGCCACGTTCGGTCTCCGTCTGTTGGGTATGACGCTTCACCCGGTTGGCACCTTCGACGATAACGCGAGATTCGCCCTTATCGATCTTGATTACCTTGCCGGTAACGCCCTTATCTTTTCCAGCGATCACTTGAACGGTGTCGCCACGCTTAATGCTGGCCATTTTTATAGTACCTCCGGCGCGAGCGAGATGATCTTCATGAAACGCTTGTCACGAAGTTCACGAGCAACTGGACCGAAGATACGGGTGCCGCGAGGCTCCCCATCTGCCTTCAGAATCACTGCTGC
>JAYTQV010000054.1:0-3543 GCA_043746515.1 Actinomycetes bacterium
GCTGGATCTAAAAAGTCCGCGCTGCGTTCCCCTTCACGGGTGACGTTCTCATCTTTGAAGACCCGAATCACCTGACAAATTGCATCGGTTTCACGGATATTGGCCAGGAATTTATTGCCTAACCCGGCGCCCTCTGAGGCACCTTTAACAATTCCAGCGATATCTACAAAGGAGACTGCTGCGGGTAGGATCTTCTCAGAGCCAAATATTGTGGCCAACTGGGCTAACCGTGGGTCTGGAACTCCGACTACACCCACATTGGGCTCGATGGTGGCAAAGGGGTAGTTAGCTGCAAGCACGTTGTTCTTGGTGAGAGCATTAAAAAGGGTCGACTTTCCCACATTGGGCAGTCCGACAATTCCAATAGAGAGGCTCACGAGGAGTAGAGCCTACGGGGATTTGTCAGTTCTTCCTGCCACGATACCCCCATGAGCAATAGCGCAGCGGTAATCGTGGCCCTAATCGTCGGCCTTTTCATAGGAATTGGGCTTGGAATCGTGCTCGCTCGCCTACAAAAGAGTTCTGGCCAAGAGAACACCCCACAGGTGAATCCCGCCGAGATGGCCAAACTGACTGCCGAACTGGCAGCCGCGCAGGCGATGCAGGCGGAGTACAAAATTCAGATTGAAGGTGAACGTGCTAAATCCGACGCCTCGCTCAAACTCAACGCCGAGATGGAGGCGATGAAACTTCGCGTCGAGGAGTTGAATCGGATATCTGTCGATGCAGACCGTCGGCGCGTGGGGGCCGAGGCAGAGATTAAAACTCAAATCACGCAGATGGCGACCTATAACGAAAATCTCGCCAATCAGACGCGCGCGCTTGCAGGCGCGCTTGCAAGTTCGCAGACTCGTGGAAAATTTGGTGAGGCCGCACTGGAGCAATTGCTCGAAGGTGCAGGTCTCATCGAAGGAGAACACTTCTCCAGACAGCGTTCAGCCGAGCGAAATGATACTTCTGGAGCGATCCCGGATATCACAATTCATATGCCAGGTGGATCGGTCCTGTACATCGACTCCAAATTTCCCTTCGAACGTTTCTATGAGGCATTCGAATCCGAAGATCCAGCGATCCGCAAAGAACTTATGGTCTCTCACACTAAAGATCTTCTTAAGCACATTGATGCGCTATCCAAACGGCAGTACGCGCAGCGAGGAGCCTCCCCCGATTTCGTAATCCTCTACGCACCCATTGATTCGATTTTCACCGAGGCACTTAAATCTGATCCTGCGCTTTTAGATAAATCTTTTGCCCTTGGTGTCACCATCGCAACACCTACTTCGATGATGGCTCTACTGAGAACAGTTGGATATCTTTTCAGCAGAAATCGCGTAGCTACCAATGCGGCTGAAATTCAAGAGTTGGCTGCAAAATTTCTCAAAGATGTCTCATCACTCCATGAAAAAATTATCACAGTTGGCGATCGCCTCAAGAGTACACTTAAGGCCTACAACGAATTAATTCCAACGGCCGAAACAACAGTGCTCTCTGCAGCTAAAAAAATGCGTTCATTGGATGTTCCTGGAAAAGCCCCCAAAGCCATTCCCGAACTCTCCGAGAATGTTCGCGCTCTGCATTCCAAACTAGCTCCAAGTGATGATGATTTTATAGAGGTGGATGAAGTGGAGCTCCCCTTAGAGTTAGAGGATAATGACTGATATGAGTACCGAACTTCGTGCCTTGCCCAAGCCCATCAAAGGGGCGGGGTTGACCAACCCGGGCGTCGTGGTCTTGCAATTCCTTCTTATATTGCTCGTAGAGACCATTGAATACTCCGCAACGAAAGTTGGGGTAATCACAGGCGTTGCGCTCATCATCGCGCTTGCTGGTGGCATCTATTTGGGTCGATCAGGAACTATATTTACGGCAGTTGTGAATCCGCCGATTTCTTTTTTCATCTCCTCAGTCATCCTCATTGCCACTATCGGCGGTGCAGGAGTGCATGTAGCTAAATTTGGACTCGATCTTGTACAGACTTTAGGAGGAGCCGCTCCTTATTTAGTATTAGGAACTGCCCTCGGTTGGGGCTGGTATTTTTGGTCGAAGCACCAAGAAAATTCAGAGAAAAAAGTTGTGACACAGGAAAGTAGCCCAAGCAAGTAATTTCAGTTAACTACGTACTACTTGCCAGCTGCCTTCAAATCTTTTCGTAGCTCTGGTGGAATTGCAAAGAGTAGATGTTCCTCGGTCGCAGTTACAGTTTCCACATCGGTGTACCCACGTGCTGCAAGCCACTTCAGCAAATCCTGCACCAAGATCTCTGGGACAGAAGCACCACTGCTTACTCCAACAGTCTCAACACCAATTAGCCACTCCTCATTGACTTGAGATGCATAATCGATCAGGTACGCAGCCTTGGCGCCATACTCCAATGAAACTTCCACAAGTCGCACTGAGTTAGAAGAATTAATAGATCCAACTACCAAGACTAAGTCCGACTGCGGCGCTATCTCTTTGATTGCAACTTGGCGATTTTGAGTGGCATAGCAAATGTCGTCACTTGGTGGATCGATCATGTGTGGGAAACGTTCTTTCAGTTGTCGAACCGTGTTGATGGTTTCATCCACACTTAAAGTGGTTTGAGATAGCCAGATTAATTTCTTCTCATCTCGCACATGTATATGTTCCACGTCTGCGATGGTGTCGATCACATGAACATTCGCCGGTGCTTCTCCAGCCGTACCTTCCACCTCTTCATGCCCATGATGACCCACAAGCAGAATGTCATAATCTTCCTTTGCAAAACGCTTCACCTCGTGGTGCACCTTAGTTACCAGAGGACAGGTAGCATCGATGGTTTTTAGGTTCCGTAAAGCGGCCGCTTCATGAACCGCTGGTGAGACCCCGTGCGCCGAGAAGATAACGAGCGCACCCTCGGGAACCTCATCTGTCTCTGAGACGAAAATTGCTCCTCTCTCCTCCAGAGTCGAGACGACGTGCTTGTTATGCACTATTTCCTTGCGCACATAAACGGGGGCGCCATATAAATCCAGAGCTTTTTCGACCGTGACAACCGCTCGATCGACACCGGCACAATACCCACGCGGCGCAGCTAGCAGCACCTTTTTCGTCATACCTCAATCGTATCTAAAAGTATGATTGAGGGCATGCCTGAGTTCAATTACGAAGATTTGCTGCCAATCGGACCAGATGAGACCGAATATCGATTGGTGAGTACAGAGGGTGTATCAACATTTACCGCCGATGGTCAACAATTTTTAAAGGTAGCGCCTGAAGCCATCTCCAACCTCACTTCAGAGGCTATTCATGATATTTCACATTACCTTCGGAGTGCACACCTGCAACAACTCAAAAATATTCTAGATGATCCTGAGGCTTCGTCCAATGATCGCTTCGTAGCACTAGACCTATTAAAAAATGCCAATATCGCCGCCGGTGGAATTCTTCCCATGTGCCAGGACACGGGAACCGCAATCGTGATGGGTAAAAAGGGACAACGCACGCTAACGAGCGAGAAGGATGAAATTTCAATTTCGAAAGGCGTTTACGACGCCTACACAAATCTCAACTTACGGTATTCGC
>JAYTQV010000055.1:0-13508 GCA_043746515.1 Actinomycetes bacterium
GTTACTGAAATCGGGACAAAAGTGACGAAATTCAAGGTTGGCGACACCGTTGGCGTTGGAGTTTTTATCGACTCTTGTCGAAGCTGCGATAACTGCCTCGCAGGAGAACAGCAGTATTGTGAAAATGGGATGACGGGCACATACAACGGATTAGAGCGAGATGGCACTACCGTTGCAATGGGTGGTTATTCGAACAAATATGTGATTGATCAAGATTATGCACTCGTAATCCCCAACTCCCTGGATTTATCGGGAGTTGCTCCCTTACTGTGCGCCGGAATCACTCTTTACTCCCCTCTGCGTCATTGGAATGCAGGGCCAGGCAAAAAGGTTGGCATAATCGGTTTAGGCGGACTCGGGCATATGGGAGTCAAATTTGCGGCGGCGATGGGAGCTGAAGTCACCGTTTTCTCCCACTCTGCAAGCAAAGAGGCAGATGCTAAACGAATGGGAGCCACTCATTTTGTTGTTACAAAAGATCCAGAAGTTTTTGAAGAATTGACCGAAACTTTCGATTTGATCCTTAATACTGTTTCGGCTGAAATAGAAATTGAACAATATCTCAATCTTTTGAAGATTAATGGAACAGTTGTAGTCATTGGCCTTCCTGGAAAGCCTTATGAAGTCTCAGCATTCACCCTCTTGCGACTTCGCAGATCGTTAGCTGGTTCAATGATCGGCGGTTTGCCAGAGATCCAGGAGATGCTCAATTTCTGCGCCGAAAAGAATATCGTCAGCGATGTGGAAGTTATCAAGGCTGACTATATAAATGAAGCGTATGACCGAACTGTTGCTAGTGATGTGAAATATCGTTTTGTAATTGATGCAACAACTTTTTAATATTTTCTAGATGAATTGGTGCGCCGCTAGTGAGACTAGCGGCGCGAAGATTAGGGCTGGAAGTAGATCCCCGATTGCAATGAATTTGAGATTCAATAATCTCAGTCCAATACCAAAGAGAAGCACACCACCGACAGCAGTGAGGGATTGAATTTGATATTGGCTAAGAATGTTTCCTATAAAGAATCCGATTGCCGTCCAGGTAAATTGATAAAACGCCACGGGAAGAGCAGAGAAGGCAACTCCCCAGCCAAAACTACTTGCAAAAGCCATGGCAGCAAATCCATCAAGGGTGCTTTTTAAGACCAATTGTTGAATGCCGGTGTGCATTCCATCGCTAATACTTCCCAAAATTGCCAATGGGCCAATGGCAAAAAGTAAGGAGGCAGCCATAAATCCCTCTAAAAAGGAACCTTTCTCCTCTGAAGCAAATCGAACTTTAATACGCTCACCAAAATTTTCTAACCTTCCTTCGATGTGTAATATATATCCGAACACACCACCCAGAATAAGGGCGGCAAGAGTGCCCAAGATCGTCCAACCACGAGGGACGGCCGCTGAAAATGATGGTGACCACACACTTCGGAGATTATCGGCAGCATTTATTAAGGTGATACAGCCTAAAACATCTGTGATTGAAATCCGCAGCTTTTCCGGAAACCTCGCTCCACCCAGGATTCCGATACTGGAACCTAGAACGATTGTGCCTACATTTATGATAGTCCCGAGACCTATAAACATCAGTTAAAGAAGCCAAATTTGATGATGGAAACCAACCCCACGACTAAGCAATACGCCGCAAAGGGGCGCAAGGAATTTCCTTTAAACCAACGAGTCAGTACTCGGACACTGAAAATCGTTCCGAAAAAAGAGACGGTTGCTGCAAAAGTTAACGCTCCATAAGAACCGGAAAGTGCTCCATGACCAAGTTGTGGGAGTTTAAAGATTGCTGCTCCGAGGATGACGGGAAAGGATAGTAAAAATGCATAGTCCGCAGCAACTAAACGAGATAGCCCACGTAACATTCCAATTGAAACGGAAACACCAAAGCGACTGATTCCAGCAAAGAGCGCTGCGCTTTGACCCACCCCAATCGCAACTGCTTGACCCGGCGAGATTCGCTCAACAATTGCTAGATCCTTGTCATGAGGAACCGCATGGGGGTGACGCCTTGAAGTCAGTCGCTCTGTTCCAAATAAAATAACGCCATTAACAAATAGGAATATTGCTGCGCTCAATGGTTTTTGAAAATTTCTTTGGAAAAAATTATTAAATGCAAAGCCAATAAGTGCGACGGGAATAGTTCCAAGCACTAAGAGCCAGAAAACTTGAAAAGAGGGAGAATTGTGCTTCCAAGTCAGAACTGACTTAAGGATCGCAATCCACCGCGGAGCGAAAACAATAAAGAGAGCAACTGCACTGGCGAGGTGTAGCGCAACAGCAACCAGAAGGTATTGCGGAGTTTGCGCAAAAGCTCGCCACGATCCACCCAACCACGCCGGCACTAAAACGGAGTGGCCTAAGCTAGAAACTGGAAAAAGTTCGGTGATACCTTGAACTATCCCCGTAACCAGCGCTTGCAAGAATGTGAAATGAAACATTTAAATTACCCCCGTTGGCTTCTGATTCTACTTATCGTCAGCTCGTGCGAAATAGCGACCACCCTCTTCTTGCACTGCAACTTTAATGCCATAGGCGAGAGATAAATTCTCTGAAGTTAAAACTTCCGAAAGTTTGCCTTGTGCCACCGCCCATCCCTCCCGCAAGAGAAGGCAATGTGTCGTTCCGCGTGGTATTTCTTCAACGTGGTGCGTTACCACAATCGTCGATGGACTTGACGGATCAGCAACTAATTGCGTGAGCCTGCGCAGAAGGTCTTCACGTCCACCCAAATCTAAACCTGCTGCTGGCTCGTCTAGGAGCAATAGTTCTGGATTGGGCATCAACGCCCGAGCTATCAAGGTGCGCTTACGTTCTCCTTCACTCAAGGTACCAAATGTCCGATCCTTTAATTCTCTTACGCCCAGAACTGTCAACAAACTCAACGCTCGTGCTTCATCCCACAAGTCGTATCTCTCCTGCCATCTACCGGCAATCGCATATGAAGAGGTCATCACTACATCTAAAACTGCCTCATCGTTAGGAATAAGCTCAATGACGGCGTTTGAGGTGATTCCGATCCGGGGGCGCAACTCAAAGACATCAACCGCGCCTAGTGTGCACTCTAAAATGCGAGCACTTCCGCGCGATGGGTGGATCAAGGAACCCGCAATAGCAAAAAGGGTGCTTTTGCCCGCACCATTCGGACCCAAAACAACCCAATGTTCACCATGAGATACGCTCCAGGTCAAAGGACCAAGAATGCTCTTTCCCTCTCTGATGACCGAAACGTTTTCGAGATCCACAACTAATCGATTCTGTTTAGTGGTGCTCACAAGGGTGAAAGATACCCGTTCGCACCCCCTCACAGGCTAATCTTCCCCTCATGGCTTCAACCCAGTCTCCATTTACCGGTTTAATACTCCTCTCTTCGCGGGATATTCCAGGTGTAGAGGAGTCTCTCAGAGCAGTTATATCCCCCTTCGCGCTGGAGATCCGTGAAGTGCAAAAAATCCAACTCCGCGGTCGTCTGATTCTGGGGCTTCTCATTGCATGTGACCCCGCTCATGCGAGTGCGATCGAAGATGATTTAAGCGCCTTTAGTCTGAATTCTGGCTTCGATGTGGCCATCGATTACTCACCGATCCCGGAGTAAAAAATGGAAAATTCAAGTCAACTCCCTCGGCATCTCGTTCTTTTGGATATGGATTCCACCTTCATTCAGCAGGAAGTTATCGATATTTTAGCTAAATTCGCCGGTGTTGGCAGCGAAGTTGCCGCTATTACTGAAAGATCGATGCGCGGAGATCTTGACTTTAACGCTTCACTGGCCGAACGTGTGGCACTGTTGCAAGGCTTGCACTTCTCTGTATTCGAACAAGTCCGTGCTGAGATTTCTTTATCTAAGGGAGCTCAGGAAATAGTTTCTACCTTGCATGAGAGAGGGGATGTGATTGCAATCATCTCTGGCGGTTTTGACAATATTATCGCGCCTATTTTGCAAAATGTCGGCGTCGATTATTTTCGCGCAAACACCCTGGAAGTGCACGAAGGGGTGCTCACTGGAAAGACGATTGGTCCCGTCATCAACCGCGAAGCTAAAGCAACGTACCTGATAGAATTAGCGAACAGGTTTTCAATTCCTCTTTCACATACCGTTGCCGTTGGCGACGGGGCAAATGATTTGGGAATGATGGAGAAAGCGGGCCTGAGTATCGCGTTTAATGCTAAGCCTGTGGTTCAAGAAGCTGCTATAGAACAAATCAATAGCGGAGATCTATTTGAAATAATTGGAATCATGGAGCAGCACTATAAAATATATAAAAACAATATTAAAATTTAAAGTCGACAGGCGTGAATATCTGTTACCAAGATTCCGCGGGCACCTACCTTCCACAGATCATCCATAATACGATTAATATCGCTTCGCCTGACCATAGCCCGCACCGCATTCCAGTCGCTACGCTGCAAAGGAGAGATGGTCGGTGATTCTATTCCCGGTGTTAAAGCGCACGCCGCATTCAAATCCGCGGATTTAACATCATAATCAACCAAGACGTACTGTCTGGCAATAACGACACCTTGTAACCGTCGCAACAGGGTTTCAGCCTCTACAGAACGAATAATTGCGGGACGCTCAATCAAGATAGCTTCACTCTGCAATATTGGATCTCCAAATATCGCCAATCCTGCCTGACGCAACGTCCCACCAGTGGACACCACATCGGCAATTACATCAGCAACACCTAATTTAACCGAACTCTCGACCGCCCCATCTAGCTTAACGATCTCAACAGAAATTCCAATTCGCTCACAGTAAGCGGAAACTAAGCCGGGATAGGCCGTAGCAACTCTCTTGCCTGCAAGATCACTCTCACCGAGTGCGGATCCAATTGGTGCTGCAAACCTAAACGTGCTCTTTCCAAAATCTAGTGCTAAAACTTCCTTTGCTTTGGCACCGCTATCTATCAGAAGATCTCGACCGGTAACACCAACTTCTAGTTCGCCACTCGCCACATACAATGCAATATCTCGCGGGCGTAAATAGAAGAATTCAATGTCATTCTCGGGATCGATAAGAGTTAGATCTCTCGCATCACTACGTTGTCTGTAACCTGCCTCTTTCAACATCTCCATGGCAGATTCGGAAAGTGATCCTTTATTTGGAATCGCAACTTTTAACATGGGAATCTCTCACAATCTTTCAAAGCACTTTATAGACATCGTCTGGGGTGATTCCCCGGGCTAGCATCAGAACTTGCAATCGATAGAGAAGTTGTGAAATTTCTAAGGCTAAAGCTTCGTCACTTTCATGCTCTGCAGCTAGCCAAACTTCTCCTGCCTCTTCAATGATCTTTTTCCCCATCGAGTGAATTCCAGCATCTAAAGCCGCAACCGTGGATGAACCATCTGGACGAGATACTGCTTTGTGGTTCAACTCAACCCAAAGTTCGTCAAATGATTTCATGATACTAGTGTAAGTGAAGAGGAGACCTTAGAGCGCTCAATTTGATCAGGCGCTATCTTTGAATCTACATTCACAGCGAAGCGCAGTTACGTAGTTGCTCGATAAGTTCAGCTCTGTTCCTGGAGGCGTAAATGGCGCTACCTGCAACAAAAGTGTCGGCGCCTGCATTTGCCGCCAAAGCAATGGTCTCCAATGAGATTCCACCATCAACTTGAATCCACGGTTTCGTATGTGCGAGCTTGGCAATAGCATCACTTGCGGCTTGAACTTTTGGGAGTTGATCCGCCATAAATTTTTGACCCCCAAATCCTGGTTCTACCGTCATAATCAGCAA
Organism: Actinomycetes bacterium; assembly: GCA_043746515.1. GTDB lineage: Bacteria > Actinomycetota > Actinomycetes > Nanopelagicales > Nanopelagicaceae > PALSA-747. The sequence continues at coordinate 5,742 of JAYTQV010000055.1, forward strand.
CATATCGATTTCTTCAAGAAATTGCGCAACCATTTCGAACGGGGTACTCGGTTTAACGGCGAGCCCTACTCGAGCACCGGAGTTGCGCAGAGCCCGAATTGTGGCGCGCGGCTTCAAGCTGGCTTCAAAATGAAACGTCACGCTCGCGCTTCCCGCCTCTGCATAATCAATTGCCTTAATATCAGGATCGTGAATCATCAGATGGGTATCCACTGGAATCTTGGAGTAAGAAATAATCTCAGCACATTCATGCATCGAGAAGGATTGATTTGGAACAAAGATATTATCCATGACATCTAAGTGCAATAAATCAGCAGTGATGACATCATCAATTTCCTGAAAGAGTTGAGAGCGATCTGCATTTAAAATGCTAGGGCAAATTCGAGCGATCATGTGCTTTTGCTCCTACTCTCTAACGTCGCCTAATGAGAGCCATGTACATTGAGTCAGAGTCATCCAGATGAGTCCATAGTTGCAAAGTTCCATCGGCACCCACGACGCGTGTTGGAAGCGCGTGAGGAAGGAAATCTGAGATATTGAGTAGCTCTAAATCTCTATTTTTATGAAGGAGTTCTAACACTTGCGCTTTGGTCTCCAATAGATGTGGCGAGCAGGTTACATAGGCCATGATTCCTCCAGAATTCAGTAACTCTGATCCACTGGCCAATAATTCCCTTTGAGTTTTAACTAACTCTTTCAAATCAATCGTAGTTCTCCTCCATCTCGCTTCCGGACGTCGTCGCAACGCACCTAAACCAGTACAAGGGGCATCAATAAGAATTCGATCATAAGCGGCACCTAAGCCAACCAGCTCTTGACCTGAGTGAACGATTACGTTCTCTTTCGGAATAATTTGGGAAACAAGGCGAGCACGATGCTCGCTCGGTTCATTAGCAGTAAATGAATCTCCCGTGCGATGAACTGCAAGATCGGAGTAGATCGCGCTGGCCTTTCCCCCTGGACCTGCGCACATATCCAACCACGTAAGCTCAAATTTCTCGTCGCGTGCGGTATTCAAGAAAATTTGTGAAACCAACTGCGAACCGCGATCTTGCACGCCCGCGCGCCGCTCTCTAACTGCTTTATATGCACCTGGCATTTTTGCTGAGAGAACTCCATGTTCTGTCCATGCTAAGAGTTCTCCTCCTTCTGCAATCAATTCTTCTTGTGAAGATCGTCCTGGCCATGCAATCAGATGTGGCTTTGCGGGGAAGTTATCGGCGGCAAGAAGTTGTGCAACCTCGTTCCAATCACGAATCTGGTCATAAAATGCTGCAACTATCCATTCTGGGTGCGAATATTCAATTGCAAAACGCTCTTTCTCGGACGCAATTGTGGATATATCCTCATCAAAAGTTGAATCGGCTACCGACCTACGCAAAAGAGCATTCACATATGTTGCTTTAGATTCTCCAATTGTTGCTCTAGCAACCTCCACAGTTTCACCGACAGCGGCATGATCTGGAACTCGCATCTGAGTTACTTGATGAATTCCCATTCGCAGAAGATCAATAATTCCTGAATCGATTTCCTCAAAAGGGCGATCTATATGCCTCTTAATCAGGGCGTCGTGGCGACCCTGCATTCGCAAGGTTCCGTAGCCCAATTCCGTAGCAAAGGAGCGGTCTCGCTCCTCCAGTTGGGAATTTGCCAGAAGCTCTGGGAGGCGCAAATTGGCAAATGCCCCTTGGCGGTTAACTTGAGTGAGAAGGTTAAAAACTAAGAGTCGAGCGGCTTCTGGCTTTGGTTTCCTCCCAATATTTGCCATTACTCGAAGCGTTCTCCGGCGATTAGACGAGCACCGCGCGCAAAATCCGCTCCAGACATTCTCTTTTTGCCGGCGGGAGTTACATGCGAAATCGACAGAACACTATCCTGACAACGGATTAGCAAAGATGTGCCCACAAGAGCAATTTCTCCACTCTGTGACAATTCATTTGCAGAGAGTGATTCGTTTACACCATGTATACCTATTCGCTCGCCGCGAAAGAGTGACCATGTTCCAGGACGTTCATCCAAAGCTCTTCCTTTGCGCAAAATTGAGTCAGCACCTTGGCTCCAATCAATTTTCGCAAGATCCTTCTCAATCTTAGGAGCAGAAGTTATGCCAACATTGGATTGTGCTTTGGGTTTTACTCCCTTTCGAATCTCTTCTACAACACTCATTATCTTCTCTCCGGCGAGAAGACTCATTCGTTCCAGTAGTTCTGTTGTTGAATCAAGTGGTCCAATCTCCATCTCTTCTTGCAGAAAGATGGGACCAGTATCTACTCCCTTATCTAACTTAAAAATAGAAATACCTGTTGTTGCATCGCCCTCCAAAATCGCCCATTGAACAGGCGCCGCTCCTCGCCACCGAGGAAGCATGGAGAAATGGATATTTAACCAACCAAATCGTGGTCCATGAAGAACCTCTACCGGGATTATTCGTCCATAAGAGACGGTAATAATCAATTGCGGCTGCGCTGTGAGAAGATGCTGGTTGAGTGATGGCGTATCAGAGGGTTTGGCCACTAAAAATCCCCGTGAATCACTCCATACAGCTAACGGAGTTGGGGTCTGGATTTGCCCTCGCCCACTTCTCATATCTGGCGTAGATATCACCGAGGCCAATGTGTGTTCGGATCTCAAGATCGCTTCAATAATTGGAACTGCAATGAGTGAGGAGGAGGCAACTGAGATTTGCAAGGTTACCTATATTCCCAAGCCACGCGTTAAATGCGGGGATGTTTTGATCACTGGTTCGCGTCCGTGCGCGACTGCCGAGCCAAACCATTCACTCTCTCGAATCTCTTTCATAGCTAACTTTCGAGATTCTGTCGGTATCCGATCAATAAAGAGAATGCCGTCTAGGTGATCTGTCTCGTGTTGAATCGCTCTCGCCAAATATTCGCTACCCGCAATAATTTGTGGTTCACCGTGCATGTTCATGCCTCGTGCCACTACGTTCAGAGCTCTTGGGGTATCAAAGTAGATATCGGGGAACGATAAACAACCCTCTTGACCATCCTGCAATTCATCACTCAACGTGAGAATCGGGTTGATCAAATGCCCGAGTTCATCATCCACATCCCAAACAAAAACTCTTAAAGGAACTCCGATCTGTGGAGCCGCTAATCCCGCACCGGGTGCATCCCGCATTGTGTCCGTGAGGTCTCGTACCAAGATTCTAAGTTCCTTATCAAAAACTTCCACTGCTGAGGCTGGGCTACTCAAAACCGGATCCCCAAATAGGCGAATCGGTTGAATTGACATGTACGAAGTCTACTAGTTGCAGGCTTAATTCAAAGAATAAGGATTCAGCAGGTAGGTCATAATAGGCAATTTACGCATACTTTGAACCCTATTTATCTGTCGGAGAAGTTCGCAAATATCTGGCCTGAGCACTGGATCAACTTTCACAAGAATAGTCTTGCGTCCCGCGCGCAAGAATGGACCCACAATCTCGCATTCTATTCTGGTTTGCAAAATTTGAATTACGCCCTCGAGGTTTTCACTTGATATTACGATAGGCAAAAAACTCGGAGGTAAATGAACTAGATTTCTCTCCTCTATTTCGCGGGCAGCGTTGGTGAGTGATTTACCGCGAAATATCGACTGTAAAAAGGGGTCTGAGGTATGCAAGGAGAAATAGGCGGAACCGCCAGGAGTTAACATCGACAGGCTGCGATATATCTGCAACCTGCTCTCCTCAGTAGCGCGTAAGGTGGTTCGCATCAGGCGAGGCTCGAGGTCTAGAAAAATTTCTGCTGCATACTCACCCCGAGGTTCTACTCCCGGTGTACTTAGAACAAGGTGGTTTCCAGAGGGTAAAATTGGAATTAGATTTTCAGAGGAAGCAATTATTACAGAATACTGTGGAAATGCCCTTCCAAATTCTTCAGCTTTGCGCTCAATTCCACTCTTCACTATCCAGAAAGAACTACCTTCACACCACGGACATTTCCATTCAATGTAATCGTTTTGGCATACAGCGCAGATCGGAGTTCGTCCTTGCCTTGGTAGATATAACCGACCTCCACAGGAGCAGAGAGCAATATTTCTACACTTTTGACACGAGAAAGCGGTGACATAACCGGTCGCTCCAACGCTAATGAGCACAGAGCCTTGCGCCAAACCAGATCGAATAAGTTCAAAAAAATTTCTCTCACCGCTTGCAGAATCAGAAAGCACTTTGATAGGCGCACGCGTGGGAAAAGTGTAAAGACTAAGTTCTTGGTTGATTACACGCGCAGACACTTCCAAGCTGGGAGAAACACTCATATAGATGGTCGACATCTTACCCTCACGAAGTTGTACCAATTCCCTGGAATTCCAGGTAGGCGATTTACGCTCGTAATGCGATTCATCACCATCATCGCATAGCACTATCGTCGAACCCTCTCGGAGAGAAAGAAGCGCAGCACTCCTCGTTCCTATAATGACGCAAGAGGGATTAGTGCGACTACGTAGATAATTCAAATACCTCTCACTTTTTCCCTGAAAACTGGAAATAGTGAAAGTAGAAGCCCCCAAACTTTCCAATGCAGTTCGCATCACCTGCACTTCGCGCTCATTTGGCATTAACAATAAGACGGCGCCTTGGTGCAAACGAGAGATAACTACGGAACTCATCACCTCCCAATACTTTATGGAAATTGGAATTTCAATAGCACAGTGAATACGGCTACGAGAACGCAGAAATGAGGTTAGATCTTCAGGCAAGCCCTCATCACTTTCTGGAACGTTTGCATTTCCATGGTTTTCACTCTGATACCTGCGCTCTCCCATAAGTGAAAAAGGAGGAACACACGAACGCACAAGGTCCCACGAGCGAGCTGCGTAAAACTCTGCGGACTGCATAACATTTTCTATCTGATCTTCCAGAAGGTAGGGCTCGGTACTCAGTACCTTCCTTAGCTCCTTTATCAATCCCCCCGTACGCGACAATTGATATCTTTCAATGATAATTCCCTGGGTAAGTACATTGCCGAATTCGACCTCTACTAGAGCACCAACAACGCACCGAGAAGAATAAATTTCTGGAATAAGGTATTCAAAATTTTCTTCCAGATGCAAAATCCGATGATCCACTAGGACGGAGACGTAGGGATTTTCGAGCGCTTGAACTCTAGGGAGTTGAACCTTCTCCCTCTTTAATGTGAGTGGCTTAATCGCAGCCACTAGAAATTATCCCTTGATTGCCTTTTGTAAAAGATCACTGCGATCACTCTTCTCCCAGGTGAATTCCGGCAATTCACGACCAAAATGACCATAACTAGCCGTTTTTTGATAGATGGGGCGCAAAAGATCGAGATCCCTAATAATGGCAGCTGGTCTCAAATCGAAGACGTTTTCAATAGCTGCCTCAATCTGCATGACTGGAACTACCTCAGTTCCGAAACATTCTACAAAGAGACCAACTGGCTGCGCCTTGCCTATGGCATAAGCAACTTGAACTTCACAGCGAGTTGCTAGACCGGCAGCTACAACGTTCTTTGCAACCCAACGCATCGCGTACGCTGCCGAGCGATCCACCTTGGAAGGATCTTTACCTGAAAAAGCACCACCTCCATGTCGCGCCATACCCCCATACGTATCTACAATTATTTTGCGACCAGTAAGGCCAGCGTCACCCATAGGCCCGCCGGTAACGAAGCGACCAGTTGGATTGACTAAAATCTTTACACTTGAGTAATCGATATCTAATGTAGCCAAAACCGGATCAATCACTAGACGCTTAATATCTGGGGTTAAGGTACTCGCAATATCAACCGCTTCAGAATGTTGAGATGAGATGACAACAGTACTGAGAGCAATCGGACGATCACCGTCATACTCGATTGTTACTTGAGTTTTACCATCGGGGCGAAGATAGGAGAGTTCTCCCGATTTGCGCACCGATGAAAGTAATTGGGACAACTGATGCGCTAATGAGATCGGTAAAGGCATAAGTTCAGGGGTGTCTTTGCAAGCATATCCGAACATCAAACCTTGATCTCCGGCACCTTGAAGATCTAGTGGGTCTATAGATGAAGCAACCCGATTCTCGATTGCAGAGTTAACCCCTTGTGCAATATCGCTGGATTGTTGTCCAATTGATATTGAAACTCCACAAGAGTTTCCATCGAATCCCTTGGTCGAGGAGTCATAACCTATAGCGAGAACCGTATCGCGAACGATATTCATAACATCGGCATAACCACTGGTTGTAACCTCTCCCGCTACGTGAACCTGACCCGTAGTAATGAGTGTTTCAACTGCAACGCGACTTTTGATATCTTGCGAAAGGAGTGAATCCAATATCGCGTCCGAGATCTGATCTGCGATCTTATCTGGATGGCCTTCAGTAACGGATTCAGAGGTAAAAAGACGTCTAGTCATTGGAGAAACCTAACTTATCGTGGGCCAAATCTAAGAGTTTGTGCGCTAGTGTCAACTTTGAAGCCGGTGAAAAAACGTAATCCTGACCAACTGCCGAAAAAATCTTCCCTTGCGTTTCATCTGAGCCAAATATAGCTCCCCCCGAAACATCATTGAAGTAGATGAAATCTAGCCCCTTAATGAGTAATTTATCGCGCGCTAAGCGTGCTCCTTCCTCCGCATTATTTTCTGTTTGGGCCGCGAATCCGATCAAGATCTGTTTGGCTTTATGCAATGAGAGCTGCTGTAATAAATCTGGATTACGAACAAGTTCTAGCGTGGAGAGATTCTCTTTAGATATTTTATATTCACCCGGATGTGCAGGTCGTACATCTGAGACTGCAGCCGCCATAACGACTATCTGTGCAGCGTCGAAATGAGATTCAAGAGCTACCTGCATCTCTGCCGTGTTGTTCACATGAATCGTCTCTATACCCTCGATGTCAGGAAGATTCGAGTTAGCGGATACCAGCGTTACTTTTGCGCCGCGACTTGCTGCAGCATATGCACAGGCATAACCTTGTTTTCCAGAGGAGTGATTTCCGATGAATCGAACTGGATCAATCGCTTCACGAGTTCCTCCGGCACTAATGAGAACTCTGACACCTTTCATGTCTGCCCGATGGTTAAGCAGACCATTGATGGACTCCACGATGATAGAACTATCTGGGTATCGACCGATCCCAATATCCCCACTCGTTAATCGTCCCTCTTCCGGCTCGACAACTAAGCAACCGCGAGATTTTAGAAGAGCAACATTGGTTTGCGTCGCTGGATTTAGCCACATTTCGGTATGCATTGCAGGAACTAGCACTAATGGAGCGTTACTCGCCAGAATCAGATTTGTGAGCAGGTCATCACCGATGCCGCCTGCGAGTTTTGCGATCAGGTCCGCCGTGGCTGGAGCCACTACTACGAGATCAGTCTTTTTGGCCAGAGCAACATGAGGTATTTGGTGGATTTCGCTCCAAAGATCCGTAAAGACAGCTCTACCCGAAAGTGCTTCCCAAGTTGCAACACCGACGAAATTGAGACTAGCTTGAGTAGGAACTACCGTGATTAAAAATCCAGCCTCTTGAAGGCGCCGCAATAAATCGCAAGATTTGTAGGCTGAAATTCCTCCAGAAATCCCGAGGACTATCTCTCGCCCACGAGGATACATAACAGCAGAGCTTAAACGGATACTTCTGAGAGGTTGGTCCCTGCCACTGGCTCGAGGTTTTCGATGGTGAGCAACCCTTGATTAATTTCACGCAGGGCGATTGAGAGCGGTTTCTCGTGGACATACGTTTCGACCAGGGGTCCTACATACTCCAAGAGACCTTCTCCCAACTGAGAATAGTAGGCATTGATTTGGCGAGCGCG
>JAYTQV010000056.1:0-7193 GCA_043746515.1 Actinomycetes bacterium
TCCTTTGACTGTCACGAGGGCCTCGGTGTAAATCACGAAGGCGCACTTTCTCGCTTGTAGCCCAAGGGTATCAGCGTGAGGCAGATCGAGAGAAATTGACGAAGAAGTGGACAAATCGGACTAATCTTCACTTGATCCACAGGGAAGTTCATGTGATCTTGCCACGGGTAGAACAATATATCGTTCAAGGGAACCGAAGTTGAAAAGTTACCTAACAGAGGCGTCTTTTAATTTGAAAGGGTAGCTTCCATTCCGAATGGAGATAAACCTCAAGAAAGCACAAATTGGTCACACTAAATACTCTGGACAAGTTACAAAAGTAAATAATACGGTTCTATTCACAATCAGTATCAACCTACGGAGGATATATGGGTTTGCACGATTCCATTCGAGAAATTGTGAGTGAAAAATTAAGAAGCGCAAGAACTAGAGGGGATGATTTTTGTGTACTGATATCTGGAGATATTCACAAGGAGATGAAACTTGAAAATCGCATGCCAGCAGTGTGCAGCGTTATGAAGCAACTCATGGGGCCGAACGATCAAATCCTGCACACCACACCGAAAGGAAATATTTCCACGATAAAAATTAATTACCAGTTAAATTGATTTACGCAGCTACATCGTGCATTTAGATTCCTTAATGCGAAGGGGGATAGAGTCGCACAGCTTCTAAGGCTTCAAAAAAGAGAAAGACCGAGGGCGGGGGCTCGAGGTAGGGCATCACGTCCCCGATGAAGGGACCTCGACTAGAAGTGTTACAGCATAAAAGGCTGACATTGGAAACCAGGATGATAACCTTCAAATGTCCCGTTAATATGCTGACATTAAGTACTGGAGAAATATTTTATTATGAGACCGAGATCAGTTGAGGGGTATATCCAACTCGGTATATACGTTTGGTATCTCACGGAGGCGAAAGAAGGCAACCCCATTTATCAAGGAACCAAATCTAATCAAGGGATCAGTTTCTATATTGGTGAAATTCTAAACGGTCTTAATCGATATGAACTAATTGTGACGGCCAATGTTGCCAGTCCAATTAAGTCATTTGCTGACCAATGGACAAAACAAAAAAATGCTGCTTCTTCGAACGGCGAAACGCTCGCAACCTGGGAAGACGGACAAAAACTTTCTGATGCAGAGGCCAAAATCATTTCAACAAATGGACATTTGATTCATACTGTTTTATTAAATGAATCGAGGACAAAAATTGCTTACATCATTGCAGAAGGCAAATATGCATCAACAAAACTACTTCAAAATGTCGACTCCCTCATGCCAAGTGGACTTTTTGAAAAGTTAACACCAATTGGACAATTTGACATAACCCAAGCTGGTAAGGCGCTCGCTCTCGAACTTCCGACCGCTGCGGCATTTCACGTTTTAAGAGCGACAGAGGAAGTTTTAAGAGACTTGTATTTAAATAAAGTAAAACTCAAAAAGAACCGCATTAAAGAACCGTATTTGTGGTTCGCAATGACTGATCATCTCGGAAAATTGTCTCGCCCAGTTCCAAATGATCTATTAGGCGCACTGGACTACATACGTGTCAATTTTAGAAATCCGACCAATCATCCAGATAGTCGATTTACCCAGGATGAGGCAGAAAGTATTTTTTCATTGTGTGTGGATGCCATTTCTAGGATTCAAAAATATTTGGAGAAGTAAATCTTTTTCGTGATTTGTTGCTTATTCAAGTAAAGGGAAATTCCTCAACCTTCACTCGTCGGAGTTCCTTCTGCGCACCTATGTCAGCCCCACTTTACCCAGAGCTCCACACACCTCTAGTGACCTCTTAGGTGGCCCAGATCGACAATCTAATCAAGGTGGTCTCAAAGTGATTGAAAAGCGCTGGTAACGGACGTCTGAAGAGGGTCGTTGACGGTTGGACGTGGACTCTCCATTTATAGAAGTTGGCCTCTAAAGACTTTTATTAGTGGGTCGACACCTCCAAGCCCCGCGCCCGCCGACGGTAGAGTCTGAAGTTCTGGGAGGCTTGCGAACTTGGGGAATTTCGGACCGCAAGGACCGCAAGGAGTATCGGTTTAGATATCTACCCTCTCATTTATGACCAAGAAAATAGCGATCTACTGCCGAATTAGCGAAGACCGTGACGGCACAAGTTTAGGCATAGAAAGGCAAGAAATCGACTGTAAAGCCCTTGCAGAGTCTTGCGGGTGGGAAGTTGAAGAGGTGTTTATAGATAACGATATCTCGGCATTCAGCGGAAAGAAGAACCCCGATATCTACGATGATGGAGCAACTAAAGGCTGGTCAGTTTGATGGGCTGGTTATCTATGCAACTGATCGCCTCTACCGATCCACTCGAGAACTCGAAGACTTAATGGACCTCTTCGAAGAGCGGAAATTTTCGGTTCAAGCAGTCAGGTCTGGTTCTCTGGATTTAGGTTCCCCTGAAGGAAGGAATATCGCTCGAATCCTTGTCTTTATTAACGGCTCTGAAAGTGAGAAGACCTCATCTCGCTTACACCGCAAAGCCTTAGCTATGGCGATGAAAGGTCAGCCAAGGAGTCCAGGAGGAAGAACATTTGGATATAAAAAAGGCGGACTGGTAATCGACGAGCGTGAAGCCACACCGCTTCGGGAGATCACTCAATGATTCCTAGCAGGGGAGAGTCTTTACTCTTTATGTCGCTAGCTTAATGCGGAGGAGATCTTGATTCCAGCGAAGAGACCATTTCGAACCAAAGCCCTTCGAGATATTTTATGTAATCCGCGAATAAGCGGAGAGAGGACGTACAAAGGCGAAATTGTGGCACCAGCGATCTGGCCAGCAATCATCTCCAAGGAGGAAGGTGAAGCGGTGCGGGCAGTATTTAAAAGTCGAATGCGAATGGAGGCTCCCGCCAGAACCTCTCTTCTTATCGGCTTACTGGTCTGCGGGATCTGCGGGAAGAAACTCATCTCAACTAGCAAAGAAGGTAATCGCAGATACATCTGCCGTAAGGACTTAGTGTCGGGGCACGGTTGTGGAGGTGTCTACTTCACCGCAAATCGCGTTGAAGATTTCCTCGCTAACGCAGTACTCACTCGACTCAATTCTCCCGAGATGGAGAGGTCGTTGAAGCAAGATAAGCGGAATCCAAAAGCCTTTGCACTACATGCAAATTTAGTTCACTCGATACTCGCTATATCGAACTAGCGGAGATGATGGGACAGGGTGAGATGATGGGACAGGGTGAGATGAACAGGGTTGAGTATCAAGCGGCAAAGAAGATCATCGATAATCGCACGGTAAAACTCCAGCAAACCCTTGCCAAAGAACGCGGAGTGATCTCGCTGGCAAGTGGACTCGGTTCACCACAACTCATCGCGGAGAAGTGGAAAACCCTAAATCTCGATCGCCAGAGAGCCATTATGAAATCAGTAACTGAAAGAATCGAAGTAGATAAGGTACTCGAAAGAGGTATCTTTTTTACCCTCAGAGACTTCGGGCGGTTTGGAAGATTTAATGTATCTAGGTTGATCCTTATTTAATCCTTATGGGTTGCGCGGTCGCTTTAGTTAAATTAATGATGTAACCCTGCCAGCCGGGTCGTTTAGCAGCAGCACTCAACGTCTTTCGCGGTTCGAACATTTCGGAAGTTTGAAGATCGGCCGGCAAGTAATAGATCGCTCTGTCTTTTTGTTTAGAATCAACCAAGACAATGAATAAAGGAAAATAGATTCCCGCTTGCATTCTATCTTTTTGTGGTCCCCACGCTGCTCCCAAAATTGAATTAGGGCATTTTGTAATATCTTTCGTATTGGACGTTTTCACCTGCGCGAGGTAACCACAGAAGTCGCAGATTAAATCGGCGCATCGGAAATTCGGTGGCAACATTCTTAAGGTCTGCTTAGATCTCTTGCATCGTGGGCAGGAAATATTCCTTCGAACGAAATCTTCTCCCATGGTTCCAAGTATTTGGTGATTAGTTGCCACGTAACTGATCTCGATTCTCTTACGGTCTCTTGTTCTATTTCAAAAAATGGAAAATGAATATTGTTAAAGATATTGATGCGACGGCAAATGAAAAAATTATCGCAACATCGAGGACTTTAACTGAACGTGAAAAGCGAAGTCTTTCGTTTTCAGTGTTTCGTTCTTTTTTAAAAGCTTGAAAACCCAAGGAGGCGAATGCACTGAACAATGAAGCAGCATATAAACCTACTACCCGCTGCAAAAGTAATAAGTGAGTTAACGGCTTTGTATGGCCCACGACAAATGCTGCACCAACCGCCAACAGGGTTGAGGCAACTGTTACAACCAATCTGATAAACTCATTTGCTTCAGATCGATCATTATTGTGACTGATTTGCCCCATAACGCACCTCATCATTGTCTTAGAGTTTTCTCTATACTAACTATAAATTCCATATGACAGGGAAAAACAGCGTAGAACTTCTGAATTTCTGCACCACTATTTGCTCTTCAAAATTGTGACCACGGCAAAAATGGTTGATCTATTGTGAATATGGATTGGCTTTCCTTGCTCCTCGCATGACTTTTTGATCCATTTCATGATCTCCTCATCGCCGATCTTCTTCACCATGATAGATAGACCGCAGGAGGTCTGTTCCAGTTCTCTTCATCGTTGGAGTCCCACATGTAGGTGAAGGGCTTGCCCATTTCATTCAATGTCTTCTCAATCGCTTCAATTCGAGTTAGAGCATTTATTCGCTGGGCAATGGGTTGAAAACCTTGGGCTATGTCGTAGCGGTGAATGCCTACTAAATGTTCTGTCTCTTGGAAGTTCTTCGAGACGTACTTTGCAAGGTATCCAGCAGCTGCGCGGGATTGCTCAAGTGCCTTGGATTGCGTGGGCAAGTCACCTAGTAGTTTGATGTGAACAAAGCCGTGAGGCCACGCTGCTTCGATGGCAGAGCGCCTGATGTAACGACCGACTGCGAAATGAATGTGCAGTCCATGATTCTGATGCCACTCAGGAACCCAGAGATAGGGCAGATCGCGGGACTGGCTCTTGCGCAGTTCTTTAAAGAACTCACCTATATGAGTCCGTACCTGCTAGGGATCGTGGCAACCATCTCCTCTGTAGGTCAGAGTTCCAAGGCGGTTAAATCCGTTAGTGGCGCCATAGCGACGGATCTTGCCTCTGGCACGGCGCGAGGCTTCCTCTAAAGAACGCTCTTTGTTCCTACCCTCTCCATGCGGAGGGATACTTCTTAAGAATCGAACGGCGTGGAATGAGCCACAGGCTTCACCAGCCTCTTGGTAGAGATTGAGGGCCCAAAACGCCCTCTGGCGGTTGATCCTTCTCAGTGCATCGACGTTGCCAATAACTAGCCTGTCAATGCGATCGCGGGCACTTTGTTGATCGATTCGGTATTGATCGTGAATTTCTTCTTGCATCTCGGTTCCTGAGGTCGAAGGGGTGGGGCTTGCACCTCTTCAAAGGATCCAGAAAGATGAATTCCGAGAGTAGATGCTCTTCGGATCTCTATTAGTGGGCCGTTTCCACTCAGTGAACTTGCACGCCCGTCGACTGCGTACTCGTCTTTATCACTGCATCGTTTTTTGTTGACTTGAGACACGACTGCTCTTTGCTATCTGACCCCTTGGCTACCTGCCCTCTTGCCCTCGCGCACTATGTAAATTACCTTGCCACGGATGGCAGGTTTCGACTTGAAAGAAGTAAAGCGGGGAGAACTGACATTTATTCCCCACTTTGATCATGAACCGCGGAGCCTCGTCGACGGACTGGGGTAAAGGTGAGAGAGCATAATTTCTCCATGGCACTCGAGAGTTCATATATAAAATTTAACTGGGCAAGAGAGTTAATTGATTTATTTGAATCGGATGTTAAAAGACATTTGGGTGATGAGAACTATCAAGCGGTAATGGAACCTCAAGTTTTCATGTCTAATGGGAACTCAAGAGTGCCAATTATATTAAAAATTATTCAGGAGGCACCGGTTGACATTTTTTCAGTTCGAGCTGGTGACATTGTCCATAATTTGAGATCGGCACTTAACCACGCAATTTTCGAAATCTCTCTAAATCACAGCACTGGAATCGCCATTAAAAACCAGAGATCGTTGCAGTTTCCTATTTGTGATTCCGAAGAGGATTTTGAGAGGGATCTCAAACGAGGAGTGATCGAAAACCACCCTAAAGAGGCAATTGAATACATTAGGTCGTTACAACCGTTTTCCAATTCTGAGGGAACACTTTCTGAGCTTCGACAGATTTCGAATGCAGATAAACACAGAACTATTCAGATGACTCTAATTTCATTGCCGTACATCACTCGAACGATCATCACGTACTCTGGTGGCTGGGGACCTAATTTGTTTGAAAGATTATTGATTAAATGCCTTGGCCCGAAATTTGTTAGCGGAACCCGAACCCGCTCCAAAACAATTCCTTTGGACCTACCAGAAAATCCTGAAGGCGACAAATTGGTGCCCCTCGAAAACGGCTCGTCCCTAGGGGGCATGTTGTTCGGCGGGGAGTACGATCGTAATCTGCCGACAATGGCATTTGATCTTCACTTAAAACTTGTTTTTGAACAGGGTCCATTGCAAAATAAGGAAGTTGTTCCATTTCTTAAAAATTGTTCTACCGAGGTGGAAGGCATTTTGGATAGCCTGAAGTCATTTGCGTGAGCTTTCGAGTTTTGTTGCTTATTCAAGTAAAGGGGGATTCCTCGACCTTCGGTCGTCGGACTCCCTTCTTCGCACCTGAGTCGGCCCCACTTTACGCAGAGCGCCAAAGTCTTCTAGCGACCACTTTCGTGTCCTAGATCGAAAATCTGAACAAGGTGGTCTCAAAGTGAGTGAAAAGCGCTGGTTACGGGTGAGGGGAGGATGGTCATTTGCACGTGGACTCTCGACCTCAGCAAGTTAACCTCTAAAGACTTCTAATACTGGAGGCGCTACCCCCAGCCCCCGCATCTGTCGAAGGTTAAGTCTCTGGGTCTAGCAGGGTACACATCTTGGGGACTTGCGGACCGAAAGGACCGCAAGTCCCCAAATTAGAATGTTGAGAATGTCTCTAAGCGAGCCCACTCATCTCCATTGAGAGCCGCCTTCGCGTTCTCCGCTCTTCGGGTGGCTAGATAGCCGCGCGTCATCAACTCGCCTAACCCTTTGGTGAGAACCGAATCCCTCTCCAAAGCATCTAACGCTTCTAGCTGCGTCGCCGGGAAGGGTTTAATTCCACAGGCGACC
>JAYTQV010000057.1:0-7484 GCA_043746515.1 Actinomycetes bacterium
CCGAGTCGGTTCGTTCAATGGAACTTCGCTATGCAACTATCACGGGTGTTACGCGCGATGACCTTCCAGATGAGGGTGCTTGGTTGTATGCCGAAACAATTCGCGCCGTACACGATCTGAATCCAGAGACCGGTGTCGAAATGTTGGCGCCAGATTTCAGCGGGAAGCCTCATTTACTCAACGAAGTCTTTGAAACTCGCCCAGAAGTATTTGCTCACAATTTAGAGACTGTCCCCCGCATCTTTAAAGAGATTCGTCCCGCTTTTAGATACGACCGTTCCCTCGATGTGATCTCACAAGCGCAAGCATTTGGTCTTGTTACCAAGTCCAATTTGATCTTAGGGTTGGGCGAGACCCGCGAAGAGGTTACGCAGGCGCTCATCGATCTTCGCAGCGCTGGTTGTGATCTCATCACAATCACTCAATACCTACGTCCAACACCGAAACATCATCCGGTTGCTCGCTGGGTTAAGCCCCACGAATTTGTTGAACTCGCCACAGAAGCGCAAGAGGTTGGTTTCTTAGGCGTGATGAGCGGACCACTGGTTCGCTCCAGTTTCCGCGCCGGTCGTTTATACAAGCAGGCCCAAGAGAAGAAGGCACTTTTACGTGGCTGATCTTGTCTACCCACCTGTAGTTGTGGCGATCAAGACATTTTGGAAATTCCTTGGACTTCAATTTGATTTTCAAGGTGTCGAGAATCTTCCACGCGAAGGTGGAGCAGTCCTCTGCCTCAACCACATCGGTTATTTAGATTTTGCAGTCGTTGGAACTGGCGCACTCCCCGTCAACCGCTACATCCGCTTCATGGCTAAAAAGGAGATCTTTGACCACAAGATCGCCGGACCGCTAATGCGCGGTATGCACCACATCAGTGTTGACCGTGGAAGCGGCTCTGCCTCCTTCGTAGCTGCTCTAAGAGCGCTGCGCAAAGGCGAAATCATTGGAATATTCCCCGAGGGCACTATTTCTCGGAGTTTTGAAATTGAAGATCTCAAATCCGGCGCAGTTCGACTCTCGATGGGTGCAGGTGTCCCCATCATCCCTGTTGCAGTCTGGGGCACCCAGCGCATCATCACTAAGAAACGCAAGCCCGACTTCAAACGCCGCAAACACCCGATTCACGTGGCCTTCGGTACTCCTTATTTCGTTCCAAAAGGCAGCAATGTAGAGCAGGCCGAGGCGGAATTGAAAGCGAAGATGCTCGAACTTTTACATTCGGTTCAATCCAATTATCCTCACTCTCACGAAGGTCAATGGTGGGCGCCCGCCCGCTTAGGAGGCACAGCAATTACCTCCGAGCAGTTACATATCGAACGCGCCAATCAGGCAAATCAGAAGGAGCAAGAAAATGGCTGAACCAGAGAAGCAAGGTCAATTGGCAGTCCTGAAAGATGCCTTTGGCTTAGTCCGACGTGAGAAGCCAATCGCCTATGTCTGGTGTGGACTTATTTTTGTCGTAGTACTCATCGGAGGATTTTTTGCCGGCAAAGGTCTCGGCCATCCCCTTTATTTCGGAATCCTCTCAATTCCTCTGGCGCTACTCGCCGCCTTCTTTACCTTCACTCGTTTTGCCAACACCGCCGCCTTCTCCTCTATCAAAGGACAAGTTGGCGCTGGTGCCAGCGTCTTGATGTCTATCCGCAAAGGATTCACCACCACACCCGCAGTGAGTGCGAGTCGAAATCAAGACATGGTTCATCGCACGGTGGGTCGCTGCGGAATCGTGATCGTTGGCGAAGGATCACCTAGCGTGCGAGCTCTCGTACAAGATGAGAAGAAAAAAGTAGAACGTTTTGTTCCAGGTGTACCAGTACATGAGATCTACGTCGGAGATTATGAGGGCGCCGTTTCTCTTCGCAAATTGCAAAAGGCCGTAAAGAAATTCCCAAATAAATTGACGAAGGCTCAATTACGTGAAGTACGCAATCGCCTAAAGGGAGTTGGCGGCATGAATATGCCTATTCCAAAGGGACCGCTACCAAAGGGCGCAAAGATCCCTAAGCGTTAAATAGAAAATTTTTTGATTTCGACTTTTACTCCGTAATGGTCAGAATCTTCCCGCTTCAACGATTTTTTATTAGGCCACTTGAAAGTTTCAAGCACTTCCCATTCCTTGTCAGTTGACACACATATATGGTCAATGCATGCCATCGGCTTAGCATCTCTGTAGATAGGATCATTTTCCAAGGAAGTTAGAGGAGCTAATTCAATCTCTTTCAAGGTATGTTCTAACTTGCTTCGCTTCAATTTAGACCCATAATAATGATTCTCCACAAGACTTTGATTAAAGTCACCCGCCAAAACTATGATTGATTTGGGATATACGTCTTTGATTCTTGCAATATCATCCTTCAAAGCTTCAAGCGCGTCTCCAAAAGCGATGTGATTTCCATTGTTAGGAGTTCGTCGATCACCGTTCCAAGGCAAGACTGTTCCGTAAACGATCAGTTGTCCAAATGGAGTATTTTCAATTTCTCCAGCCACGCAGCGAGATTTGTCACTCACAAAATCATTCAGTGAAGTTATTGGCCACCTAGACCAGATGGAAGTCCATCGCTCTCCTTCGAGATGTTTTCGATCAGGAGTCCCAGAAAAAATTGCTTGGAAGTCCTTCTGGGGTGTAAGCCGTTCGTGCGTTTCAGTCAGGAAGTAAATATCACTTTTTATCTCGGATAAAGTCTTTGCCATTCGACTGAAACGTGATTGGTTTGGATGTGGTCTTTCTACATTCCAATTTGAAATAGTCAGATTTGGCAGTCCAATCTCAGAATCTTCCAAGAGCTCCGCCTTTATCTATTGAGAGAACGGAAACTACTACCTAACAACCACCGAATTAGTAAACCAGTCGTGATACCCACGACCCTCCTTGGTAAAGACCGCCGGGATTACTAGGCAAATCAGCAAGGTTCGATAGATGGCGCGACCAGGGTTTACTCGTCCACCGGAGCTCGAATCCACCACCCGAAGCCGAAGAATCCTCTGGCCAGCCGATGCCCCCTGGAGGGCGGTTAAGGCTCCTACCTCGATGAAGAAGATCGCCAGAGGTAAGAATTGGGCTCCCCCAGTGAGATTTCGATGGAGCAGATGAGCTACGCCCAAGCACATGAACCAATCAAGGGCAATCGCCAGAAGGCGTCTACCGAAGCTGGCTTGAACTGGCACAACTGAAGGGTAACATTCACCCCATAACGTGGCCCGTCGATGTGCCTCGCCCCCTTTTTTAACTAACCGGCCGGTTCTGGCTGAATTGGGAGAACAATGTTTAAAAATTCTTCAGAGATTTTTGCGTACATTAAAAAGGAAGATGTAAAGCTCATCGACATCCGCTTTACCGATCTTCCAGGAATTCAGCAGCACTTCAACGTCCCAATCGAATCCTTCGATGAGGCAGTCTTCACTGACGGCCTCATGTTCGATGGTTCATCGGTCCGTGGCTTCCAGGCAATTCATGAATCAGATATGAAGTTGCTGCCAATCCCAAGTAGCGCATTTATTGATCCATTCCGTAAAGAGAAGACTCTTGTCATCTTGTTCTCCGTTCATAATCCAATCGATGACACTCCTTACAGCCGCGATCCTCGTGGAGTTGTTGCAAAGGCTGTTGCCTATCTCCAATCAACAGGTATCGCCGACACTGCATTCTTTGCTCCAGAAGCAGAGTTCTATGTCTTCGATGAAGTGAACTTCTCAACTTCTCAGAACCAATCTCATCACTTCATTGATTCAGTTGAAGGTGCTTGGAACACGGGCAACGAGATCGAATCAGATGGAACTCCTAACCGCGGATACAAGACTCGCTACAAGGGTGGATATTTCCCAGTATCACCAACAGATCAGCTCGCAGATATTCGCGATGAGATGGTTATGGAACTCGGTCGCGCTGGTCTCTTGGTTGAGCGTTCGCACCACGAAGTTGGTACCGCTGGTCAAATGGAAATTAACTATCGCTTCTCTGACATTTTGCAGGCAGGCGATGACGTACTGAAGTTCAAGTACATCATCAAGAACGTTGCCTGGAAGAATGGTAAGACTGCAACATTTATGCCTAAGCCACTCTTCGGAGATAACGGCTCAGGTATGCACGTTCACCAATCACTCTGGAAAGATGGCAAGCCATTGTTCTTTGGTGATGGATATGGAGATCTTTCGGATATGGCTCGCTGGTACATCGGCGGACTTTTGAAGCACGCACCTGCACTGCTTGCTTTCACTAACCCAACCGTTAACTCATATCACCGTTTGGTCCCAGGTTACGAAGCCCCAGTAAACCTCGTTTACTCAGCTCGTAACCGTTCAGCTTGTATTCGTATTCCAATCACGGGTAAGAATCCAAAGGCCAAGCGAATTGAGTTCCGTTGCCCAGATCCATCATCAAACCCATACCTCGCATTCGCAGCAATGCTTATGGCTGGTATTGATGGAATCCAGAACAAGATTGAACCGCTAGCTCCAGTCGATAAGGATCTCTACGAGTTAGAGGGCGAGGATCTTGCTTCAATTCCACAGGTTCCTGGCTCACTTCCAGAGGTACTCGATGCTCTCGAAGCCAGCAGTGATTTCCTGACAAAGGGTGGAGTATTCACGCCTGATTTGATCGAAACATGGATCAACTACAAGCGCACCGCTGAAATCGATTATGTTCGCTTGCGTCCACATCCAGCAGAGTTCGAGTTGTATTACGACATCTAAGAAGTAACCGAGCTATCCGTCAAAAAACCCCGCTTACCGTTTGGTAGGCGGGGTTTTAACGATTAATAACTTATTTAAGCAACCCAACAGGTTTAATTACTGATGCTTTCTTCACGTCGTAATAAAGCTGACCATTGATGTTATAACTTTGAATCGTTGAGATTTGAGTTAAATTTGATTTGACTCCAGCAAGATAGGTTTTAACGCTGGTTGCCGGATAACACTTAGAATTTTTGAGCGCGATGTTAAGTTCAGCATTTGCCGCCTTAAATACCGTGATAAAACTTTGGTTATAACTCAATTTATTTACAAGGGTTCCAGCTGCCATGTATGACTTTGCCGCAGCAATCACTCCGTATTGAGTTGCCACATAGATATTGTCGGCATTGACTATCTCTTTGTAGACCTTCTTACATGCTGCAGTAACCGCAGTGGCCGGAGGCTTAGCGGCAACAGCCGATGTCGAAGGTTTTGGGGTGGTAGCGGCGTATGAAGCGGATGGAAGGAAACCAGACCAAGAGAGGGCGAGTATTGCTACCAAGGCGGAGGTTGCTTTTGGACTTCGCATACGAGCCGCGAATGCAAAAGGAGCCAGATTAATCGTCATGGATGGAAATTACACGTTCTTACTGAGGATTTTCTGTA
Source organism: Actinomycetes bacterium (assembly GCA_043746515.1). GTDB lineage: Bacteria > Actinomycetota > Actinomycetes > Nanopelagicales > Nanopelagicaceae > PALSA-747. The sequence goes on from JAYTQV010000057.1 coordinate 5,338, forward strand.
CCTTCTGACCTGAAGATGAAAACTACATGAGAGGATTCGTTTCATGAACAGCCTCACAACGGTCTCAGCGTTGACCTTCGGAATTCAGGCCTTTGTCACGCTCTTTGTTATTTTGGATCCAGTGGCGGCACTTCCAATCTTTCTCTCCTTAGTTTCCGGACGAAAGAAAAAAGAGCAGATCAGTCTGGCCTGGCAAGGTGCTGCGTCCTCGCTCGTCATCATCGTGGTATTTGCACTTTTTGGTCAGGTCATTCTCAACTATCTGCATATTTCGCTCAACGCGCTGCAAGGCGCTGGTGGCTTTCTCTTATTTTTAATTTCTATGGAGTTGCTCACGGGAAAAGTTGGTGGAGAATCTGCGCAAAATGAGAAAGTAAATATTGCAATGGTTCCAATTGGAACGCCTGTCCTTGCAGGACCGGGCGGCATTGTTACGACGATGCTCTACGTCCGCTATGCCCATACAACTGGAGACAAATTCAGTCTCGCCGCAGCCATCATCATGGTTCATGTTGTGATCGGACTTATTCTCATGTTCTCAACTGGAATTCTGGGGCTGATTCGAGAATCCGGAGTCACTCTCATTACTCGAGTAGCAGGACTTCTGGTCGCTGCTATCGCCGTGGATATGATCGTGCAATCGATAAAGGGCTTTTTTAACCTCGCCTAGATGACATAATCGCGTCATGCATGAGTTCAACGCGGAAGTCGAATCTCTCGCCCAAGAAATCTTGGCTTACAGTCTGCAACGATTGAAAGACAATCCCCCACTTGATGGCCCCCAGTCACCCGAAGAGCTGTATTCCAAAGTTGGCAACACCATCACAGTCGATGGGCTCGGTGGACACCAAGCGCTCAAAGTATTTACAGAAACCTTGGCGCTAGCGTGCATCTCAACGGACCACCCTCGATATCTCTCCTTCATACCTTCCGCCCCTTCGGAGTATTCCAACCTCTTTGACCTGGTAGTGGGATCTAGCGCCTTGTATGGCGGCTCCTGGCTCGAAGGAGGCGGCGCCGTCTTCGCGGAGAACCAAGCTCTTCGTTGGATCAGTGACCTAGCGGGCTTGCCGGCATCTTCTGGTGGCGTCTTTGTGCAAGGCGGAACCATCGGCAATCTCTCTGCACTCGTAGCCGCGCGCTCCCATGCTCGTGAAAAATATCCAGATGTCGCTCGTTGGGTCGTGGCGTGTTCATCAGAGGCTCACTCCTCGATTGAATCTGGCGCTGAGATTATGGACGTTCTGCTTCTGAAAATTCCAGCAAACGAAAAAGGGGTAATGACCGGCGAGAACTTTGCCGCCACGGTTGATGATTACCTTGCCCGCAACCCCAATCATCGTGTTTTTGCGGTGGTAGCAACGGCGGGAACTACGAATTTGGGAATTATTGATGACTTAAACGGAGTCGGTATCACAGCTCGCGAACGCGACATTTGGCTCCATGTAGACGGTGCTTATGGACTGGCAGCGCTCTGCGCCCCCTCGGTTCGAGATTTATTTATAGGAGTTGAAAGAGCTGATTCACTGATCGTGGATCCACATAAATGGCTCTTCGCACCCTTTGATGCCTGTGCTTTGATCTATCGCGAACCAGCCATCGCCAAACGAGCACACACTCAACACGCCTCTTATTTAGACACCTTAGAAGATCCCAACGAGTGGAATCCTTCCGACTACGCCATTCATTTAACCAGGCGCGCCCGCGGATTACCGTTTTGGTTCTCTCTCGCAGCCAACGGTACGCGCGAATATTCGCAAGCGATGCAACAAACTCTCGATATTGCCAAACACGCGGCTGATTTAATTCGCGGCAATCCAAACCTTGAACTCCTTATGGAACCGCAATTGTCGATTGTGGCCTTCAAGCGAATTGGATGGAAGAGGGCAGATTACGAACGCTGGAGCGACAAATTACTGGCAGATCAAATTGGATTCGTGGTCCCTTCCGCACATCAGGGAGAAACGATTCTGCGCTTTGCCATCGTGAATCCCTGGACCACCGAGAAAGACATCGCAGAAATACTCGCAACCTTGTAATCCCTTTGTTCCGGTTGCCCCCAGTAACCCTTGTCAAGAAGTTAACGATCCAACAAGTTTCTATTACGGTCGTACTTCTTTCCAGTGCGCCTGTACGCGATTCCACTC